>JAFGTF010000097.1 GCA_016934265.1 Spirochaetota bacterium | reverse complement strand
GTACACACGCTTTCCAAGCGTGCTCCTTCGGCCTCTCGGACATCTCTCCAGACGGTATCGCCGGCTTTTTTCACGGTATACAGCCGTCGTTTTTATGTCAACTCTCAATATACGGAACATATCATAAAAAATCAATTGAAGAGTAAAGTACGTCTGTGCCATACCGTGCTTCCTCCGTTGATCTTCTTTGTTATTCATAAAATAATTTAGGATTTACAATGGCCATGTCAACGGGTCTTTTCGACGCCGTCCGAATCCGGCCAGACAAGATAAATTTTCAATGCTGACACTGTAATTTATTGGAATCAAGGATATATTGGTAATATAATTACAGGAAAAAGGAGGTGGCCGAATGAAGAAGCTGCTTATTATTACGGTACTGTTACTGTTTGCGGGCTCGCCGGCCCTTTTCGCGGACGCCAATGTCGACCTCGATTTCAAGGTCAACGGTTCCGTTTCGATACCGTCCGGTTTCTTCATCACGCCGAGCGTGAGGGCCATGTACGACATGGGGGTATTCGGCGCGGGCGGAGAGCTCAAATATACACACAACCTGAAATACAACGATTCCTACTTCCTCGGGCTCGGCCTTGTGGAGCTCGGCCCCCTCTATCTCGGAATCGGTTTCGCGGCGAAGCTCACGAGCGCGCACGACCAGACCGGTGAGTACTACTTCGCCACGCCGGCCTCCGGTGTCACGCTCGCCTTTACCGGCGGCACCCTGTTCAGACCGATACCGCTCGGGCCGGGCAAACTCGGATTCAATGCGGGCTGCGACATCTTCGCCTCAGACACCCCCATCAAATCAACCGATGTCAGCAACCCGTCCGAGCTCATCGGCGCCCTGTTCGCACAGAGCATCGCAAGCGGCTTCAACGCCATACTAAACCTATTCAAGATAAATTTAGGCATCAACTACACGATAGAGTTTTAAAACAGAATCGGGCTATAAGATTCATACGCCCAGAAACCCTTCGTGCATCCGTTTGAGGTCTTATTTCGGCAGGGACCCGGATGCATGCAGAAGCGGCATGAGAATATCGTCACGATTATATCGCCACGATATAATCGTCCCGATACAATCGTCACCCGCGGATACGTGCTTCGGAGCCTCAGCTCTCGTCGGACGGCGCTTTCTCAGCCTCCTCTACCTCGTATACGGCGACGGACCCGGTTTCGCCGTCTATCCGGAATATGCGCTCTTGACTCAGGTCTATATCGCATAATAAAAGCGGCTTCAAGCCGCCCTGCTCCGGAAGCAGGCAGAACAGGTTTACCTTATTATACGTTCGCTTTTCCTTGTTGTACCTCGGCTCCGCGAGAGAAAGGAGGTGGGTGTCGTTTCCGCCGACCTCGAAAATATAATTGTAGTCTATCTTCTTTAAATCGATATCCGCAATATCCCTCATGGTCCTCGGCCGCTTGTAGCCGGTCTGCGTGCCCTCAGAGTCCGCGATATACGCCTGTTCAGCCTGCTCCACTATGAGCACGATCCTGCCGTTTTCGATAAGCGTCTTCCGGGTTCGATCCAGAAGGGCCAAGAAATCTTTCCGTTCGAGGACGAAGCCAGCCCTGTTGCTCGGTATGGCGTAGATCTTATCGGGATACCGGTGCCGCTTCTTCGTGAGATCGTACCACTTGATATCACGCCCTCTTGAGGAGAGATCGACGACGATGTTTTCCGCATCCTCGCTGTAGGTATTGTCCTCTTGGTCGCGCTCCCAGTTGTTAGCGGTTATGAGGGTCACACGGCCGTTTTGTTCGTCCTCGATATATCCGTACACCACCATCGAATGGTGCATCTTCTTCGAGAGGTACGGCATGACCACCGTATCGCCCTTTTTTATCTGCTCTTCGATGATCTCGAGCTGCGAAAAAAGCTCCTCTTTTCTCTGGTCACCCACGACATCGATCGTGTCCGTAACGAAATGGGTGAAAACAATATCGTTCTGCAGGTAGTCCATCTGCTTCACGATCCACTCGTCATCCTCCTCTATCTCGTATACGCTGCCGTAGTTCTTTGGCAGCGCCTCGGGATACGAGCGGTAGTACGATTCCCCTCCTGCAAACCCGTAGCAGCGGCCGATGCTTCCCTTGTAGATCGAGTACATCAGGTAGATGAGGAGCAGCTTCTGCTCGGCGGAGATATCTCCGAACCTGTCACCGGCCCAGCCGACCACCGTCTCGGACACGGAGCCTATTTTATTCTCGAATGTGCCGTCGTTGGCGAACCTGAAGTTGTCTCTTCCCCACACGAAATCGGCGTATGATATCCGGTGCTCTCTCATGAAATTTCCGTTAATCGTCTCGATGAACACCGTCGCGAGATACGCACCCGGCTTCCTGTAGGGGACTCCCCTGAACAACACCTCCCGCCCGACGTCATCGAGGGTGAGGTCTATCTCCCCGTCGCTCTCGAAGTCGAAAGAGGCCCGTACGAGCTCCTCCTTTTTACCGGCCGAGAGAACCCATTCGAGCACGGGAGGAGTCCCACTGTGACACTCGATATCGACCCTGATGTTCCTGTTACGGTAGTCGTAGAGGGTGTCGTAGTCTCTGCTGTACAAACGCTCGTCGCCGCGCTCGTCGCCGCGTGCGGCAGGAGGAACGGAAACCGCGAAATACAGGCATGGAAGAAAGAGTATTCGGAAAAAACAGCGTCGGGCTCTACATGTATGATGGTTCATACCGTCCTACTGCAGAGAATCGAGAATGTTTACCACCCGTTCGCGCGCCATTCTGTGGGCGTCGATCCGTTCACGCTCCCTTCGCACCACCTCGTCGGGCGCTTTATCGAGGAAATCCCGGTTATCGAGCTTCGCCGCGGATCTCGTGATCTCGGAGTCGAGGCGGTCGAGCTCCTTGCTCAACCTCGTTTTCTCCTTTTCCACGTCGATGAGGCCTTTGAGGGGAAGATACAGCTCGTACCCGTTACCCACCGCCGCTGCGCTCCCGGACGGCTTGGAGACGTCCGGGCCGTATTCGACGGCTTCGAGACGAGCGAGAAAAAGGATGACCTCCCGTTGCTCCTCGATCAGCGCCTTCACGGCGCCGGAGGTGGTCTTCACGAGAACGCGCGCCTTGAGCTCCTGCGGCACGTTGAGCTCCCCCCGTATGTTGCGTATATTGTAGACCATCTCCTTCAGAAGATCGATCCGCTCGACGCTTGTATCCGATACCGGTCCTTCTTCGTACTCCGGATAGTCGCTTACCATGATACTTAACGGACGGGGGCCGTTCTCCGACCGTGGTGACAGCTTTCGCCAAGACAGAAGTTGCCTAGGCAGAAGTTGCCAAGGCAGAAGCTGCCAGATCTCCTCCGTAATGAACGGCATGATGGGATGGAGGAGCCGGAGACTGCCCTCCAGTATGGTGAGGAGCATACAGGCGGTGTGTGCGCGCTCCCCCTCGTCGCCGCCGTAAAGCCGTACCTTCGATATCTCGATATACCAGTCGCAGAACTCGTGCCAGAAGAACTCGTATATGAGGGAGGAAGCCTCCATGAGCTTGAACTCTTCGAGATACCGGTTCATCTGCAGTACCGTCTGTTCGTACCGCGTGATAATCCACCTGTCGGCGGTATCGAGCTTCTCCTCGTCCAAAGCTTTTGTGCCGGCCGCCCCGACGTTCATGAGGATATATCGCGAGGCGTTCCATATCTTATTCGCGAACCGAGCGCCCGTCTCGAACTTGTTCATCGAAAGGAGCAAATTCTGACCGAGCGGGGTAATATTCACTATGGTATACCGCAGTGCATCGGCACCGTACTTTTCCACCACCTCGAGCGGATCGATGCCGTTGCCGAGCGATTTACTCATCTTTCGGCCCTTTTCGTCCATCACCACCCCGTGAATGTAGACGTTGCTGAAGGGGATGTCATGCATGAACCTGAGCCCGCTCATGATCATCCTCGCAACCCAGAAAAAGAGTATGCCCGGATCCGTCACGAGCACCGAGGTGGGGTAGAAATAACCAAGGTCGGGCAATTCTCTTCGAGACTCGGGCAAATCACGAAGTGATTTGCGTGAAGAATCGTCAAGGCGTTCTCGCGATGATTCGGGCAAATCACAAAGTGATTTGCTTGAAGAATCGCTTCGCGATTCTTCACCCACCCAGCCGAGCGTCGAAAACGGCCAGAGCTGAGAGGAAAACCATGTGTCTAAGACGTCTTCGTCCTGGTAGATTCTCGACGAACCGCACGTGCGGCAGGAGGAGGGCTCGTCCACGGAGGCGAAGGTCTCGCCGCACTCTCTGCAGTAGTATACCGGTATCCGGTGGCCCCACCAGATCTGCCGCGATATGCACCAGTCCCTGATGCCGGTCATCCAGTTCATGTACACCTTCTCCCACCGGTCGGGGATAAAGCGTATTCTGCCCTCCCGCACCGCCTGTATCGCGGGTTCAGCCAGCGGTTCCATATGCACGAACCACTGCTCGGAGAGGTACGGCTCCACCGTGGTATGACAGCGGTAGCAGTGCCCCACGTCATGCGTATAGGGCTCCTGTTTAACGAAGAGTCCCCGTTCCTTGAGGTCCTCTATGAGGACCTCCCTGCACTCGTACCGGTCCATACCGGCGTACTCGGGCGGTCCGTTTTCGTTTATTCTCGCTTCTTCGGAGAATACGCTGATACGTTCGAGATTGTGCCGCTCCCCTATCTCGAAATCGTTCGGATCGTGGGCCGGGGTTACTTTCAGCGCCCCGGTTCCAAACTCCCTGTCGACGTACCGGTCCGCGATAACGGGGATCTCGCGTTCTGCAAGCGGGAGAACGACGGTCTTACCTATGTATTCCTTGTACCGGGGATCGTCCGGGTTCACGGCGACACCTGTGTCGCCGAGCATCGTCTCAGGGCGCGTGGTCGCTATCACGAGCGTATCATCGATACCTTTCAGCGGGTAGCGTATGTAATAGAGAAACCCTTCGTGCGTTTCGTACGACACCTCTTCGTCGGAAAGCGCAGTCTGGCAGCGGGGACACCAGTTGATGATGTACTCGCCCCGGTAGATCAGCCCCTCATCGAAGAGACGGACGAATACCTCCCGCACCGCCCTGGAGAGCCCCTCGTCCATGGTAAACCGTTCCCGCTCCCAGTCGCAGCTCGCGCCGAG
>JAFGTF010000096.1 GCA_016934265.1 Spirochaetota bacterium | reverse complement strand
TGAGTGTGATTTTTGAGTTACTTTTACATAGAGGGCCTTTTAATTACTTATATAGAAAAGGATTAGAATGTTGAACGGGCTTAATTTGTTGTTGACAAAAAGGAAAATGAATGGTTATATATTCCGATAATATATAACACTTAATGTTAGATCGTTTCGCGCTGTACCGGAGGGTTTCGTAAGAACCAAGCGGCATCGTACAGCTGTAACACGGAACGCAGGCTGTTTTTTGTCCTTCAGACCGTGAATTTTTCCCTGGGCTATGTAAAGAGGTCTACAACGACGGATATATTATCTTATACCGTATGAGAGCGCTCTCACAATAATGTCGCCGGTACGAACCAACATCCGAATCCGTATTCTGGGTGTGGCGGCTTTGTAGGGATGCCGGGAGCGGAGGATTATAAATCGGCCTGATCAAAACGATATCGGATAGGTACGGTCCTTTATCATTTCGATCAGTCGAAATATTACACACAGTAGTAAGGAGGATGTTATGAAGAGAAAGACCGTAATAGTCGTAGTGGCATTGCTGTTTCTCTTTTCTGTGTCTTCTCTCTGCTTCTCAAGCAGTGAAAAGAAGGGGGAGGAGGCCAAGCTGAAGATGGACGAGCTCACCGTACAGATGTGGGCGGGACCGGAGTCGAGGGCCATGCTTGAGGCGGTCAACGTTTGGAACGCGCAGTACGCCGAAAAGCTCGGTATCAAAGTATCGCTTGTTACGATAGGTAGGGTAGGTTACCCAGAAAAGATCGCCAGCGTGCTCATGAGCGGGGTGGATAAGCCCGACCTTATCCAGGTCTTCAGCATTCAGAGCGGCAGCATGTATCCGTATCTCGAACCTCTCGACGGCTATTTCCAGTCGGAGGCTTTTTCCGCACCGGACGGTACGAAGTATAAGCTCGGAGAGATGATTCCCTCCACACTGGATTCGGGAAAGGTCGAGGGGAAACAGTACACGATTCCGACCGATGTTAGCTGGTTTTTCACGTTCTATCGCAAGGACCTCATGGACCTTAAGGCGAACCCGCTCGAGACGTATGATGATGTCGTTCCCTTTGCGAAGAAGTTCACCAGGTCCCTGAACCCAAATTCCCCGACGCCGTATGCGACGATCACGATCGGGAAGCTCGTCTGGTACAACACTGCGCAATTTCTGCAGACGCTCTGGTCATACGGCGGGAGCATGTTCAAGGAAGGTACGATGAAGCCCGCGTTCGATACCGAAGCGGCCATGAAGGCGGCAAAATACCTCAACGATCTCGGCCAGTCCGGAGTCATGCTGCCGGATTTCGAGAATGCGGAGTTTCCCGAGACGGTCGCCGCGTTTCAGAACGAGCAGATCGCCTTTGCCGTGTTCTGGAATGCGATGCTGCCCATGTTCAACGACTGCGAGCAGTCCCCGAAGATTTGTAACAAGATCGGTATCGTTGAGGCGCCGGGAGCAAGGATGCCGGACGGCTCGATAAAGAGATACATCTACATACACTGCATCAACCTCGGCCTCAACAAGAATTCCAAACTCAAGGACAAGGCGGTGAAGTTCCTTTCGTGGGCGACCTTCGGTGAAGGCGCGTCGATCTACGCGGAACACGGCGGTGCGCCTCCCGTGTACTCGGTGTTTACCGGCCCGAATGCGGTTGAGCCGTACAAGTCTGGAGCGGACTGGATCGCCAAGTACGGAAGAGCCGCCTACCCGTTCGCCGATCTTCAGGCCTATCTCGAGCTCATGAAGAACTACATCCAGCGTCTGATGCTCGAGTCCGATTACAAGAAGGTGATGGCGGATCTCCAGAATGCGGCGACCGATTTCATGAAGGAAAGAGGATACTTGGATTAAGTACCGGATTTGAATTAGCCGATTCGCCGTTTTTTCGGGCGACAAAAGGCGGTCTTCCGACGAGTCAGTCTTTTATAGCCTGGAGGGTCTTTCGACTATCAGGCGTTATGGTTCCTTTCGGGAGGCGGTGAGAGGTACTAGGATCGTGATTTCGCCGCTTCATTTTAGGACTATGCAGCCGCTCGCAAAACGAGCGGCTGCATTTTTTATATGGCGGGTCCGTGTCAGAATTCGGGAGGAGGATTGTCTCCCCAAAAAGCATTGAACGTTTCTTCACCCGATACGATCCTCAATCTTCCGCTATCGCTCGTCCATACTTCTCCGACCAGGTATGGCGGCGTTTCCACGAGGGTGGTCGTGAAAGGTTCTGAATCGAAATACGCGGTCATGATGAAGGTATAATAGGGGTCTCCCTTCTCCCAGGTAAGGGACAGGTACTCGTCCTGGTTGTCGGGATTTCGGAATACGACCTCCCCGCTGTCAGCGTTCGGCGTGGCGTACAAATCGAATATGGTGACGTTGGAGTACGTTACAGTATCGATTGTACCGTCGAGCGTGAGGGTGTAGTGCCACATCCCCTTCTGTCCGTTCCACACGATCGCGAGCGTCAGGGTGAAATCGTCGCCGTCGCCCGCGTATGAATACGTATACGTCCCGTCTGATCCCTGCCAGCCGGGCATATCGAGGTAGAGGTTCGCAAACATGATGAAAGTATCGATAAAGGAAACGGTCATAAACGTACTGTATTCCTTTTCGTAGCTACTGGGCGGGTACCCGACGTGCGTGCCCTGTATCACCTCCCTCGTCCCCTCGACGGTCGGCGGTGTTCCCGGCGTTGAATCGCTCGGACAGCCGGAGAAGATGAAAACCGACGCGCAGACGAGCAGAGCGGAGATGACTATAGCGATGTATTTTTTCATATGGACCTCCTTGAGATAAGCGCTGTTGAATATTGCAGAAATGCAGGATATGCGCTCTTTTATTGTAACGTTCCGGGCTGCTAAGTAAAGTGAATTTTCACAGGGCAATAAACAGTACTTGCCTTCAAAAAACAGGGCGACACGCCGTGTCACGCGCGAAGAATTTCAGAAACCGCATCGGACACCATACCGGTCATCTCATGCGGTATGATGCCGCGCTCACGGAGCGCGGCCGTCATCTTGTCGCCGATTCTGGCGGCGATAAAGGTGTCGATTCCCCTGTCCGCGAGCAACTTGGCGACCGCGAATCCGGCGCCGCCGCCGAGCCTGAAGGGATTTTTCACTGTTTCCACCAAGGCGCCCTGCCCGTCGAAGACGAGGAAAAAAGGCGCCCGTGCCGCTTGGTCGCTCACCTGTGAGGTCTCGTCTTTTTTCAGCGCCGCAATTGCGATTTTCATATGCGCTCTCCTTTTAATCGCACGAGTTTTTCAACGATATACCCGTTCAGCACGGAAAAAAGAACCATGTAGACAGTGAGAACGAGGACGAACTTGAACCCGAAATAGAAGACCATCATCGGTAAGAGGGGGATTTTAACCGCCCTGTTGTAGAGAAACGTCGCGATCAAACCCTCCCGCATCCCCTTTTCCTTGAGGTCGCTCAAAAGGGGGTACCAGAGATAGATCGGCCCCGCGGATACGATGCCGGTGAAAACGGCGATGAGCCATCCGGCTTTACGCGTCTTATTTCCGAGAAAGCTCAGAAGCTTTTTGTTTTCTACGATAAGGTTGGAAACAAAGAGAAGAAAAAATACGATTCCGAGCGACGGGAGGATTTTTTTAAAGAGCGAGAGGAAGGTCCGAAGCCCGGCGAGCGCGGTAAGGGGATTAATAAGTACGATAACGAGGTATAAAACGCCCACCGATATAGTGAATATCCAGACGGCCCCTAGTTTCTGTACGATTCTCCGTATCATAGCGTCTCCAGGGTAAGCACGGTAAGCAGGGCGATGATGACGGCGAAAAGGTAGCTTACTCCGTTCCGTACGAGGGCGAACCGCTTTCCGAGCATAATACTCTCCGCGGGAAGCTGCACAACGCCGACCGTCACCCACGCGAGTATAAAGGCGACGACTGCAAGCATGCCGACTCCCTGCTGCAGCAGCTCCCCGCCGATGATGTAGCTTGTAAGCGGGTTGCCTGCAGCGATGCTGCCGACGAGCGCTCCGACGACAGGATCGATGAGCCTTTTGCCGGTGAAGATCCTGGCATAGAACTCGGGAGGTATCGCGTTGTTTATCAGGGCGATTATGAGAAGCACGCCTAAAAGCAGCGGGAGGCTCGTCTTCATATTATTCAAGAGCCCGATCGCGGCACTCTTCAGCGTTTTCCTGTCCATCGTTATCTTCCTCCCGTACGCGATGGCGGCTCCCGGCAACGGGGGAAAAGATCCATCGTATTGATACTATACATCGAATATAGCACCGATCAGAGGAGGAAGGGAACAACCGTATTGGGAGCACACCGCGCCGGAACTCGAGAGTGGGAACATGCCGAGCGGCGTACCGAAATGAGGAAACATCATTCTCTGCGGAACCCGGACGCTGATTACTCAGCCGAGATACAGATGATTAATTCTCGAATCCCGAAGCCTGCGGTATACCCTGATTCTTCTAGTGATATCCCGCAGTTTGAAGAATACGATGGAAAATATTTCCCAGAACAGCACCCACCCGCCGATAAAAAGTCCCTCGGGCAGTATATTGAGCAGATACTTCCGTTCGAGGAGGGACTGAAGCAGATATGCGAGAAAAAGCAGCCCTCCCCCGAATATACCGTACAGAGCGATATTCCTGAACTGCACATGCTTTTTGGCCGCCAGTTTTTTCACGGTATAGGTAAAGTAATTCCTCAAACCCTCCGAGCTCTTTTTTTCTTTCTCGCTGTCACGGATACCCTCCGGAAGAAAAAAGTTAATGTCGAGTTTTGCACCGGCGGGTATCTCCAAAGAGCATTCCTCGATATATCTGATCAGGTCTTCGTCCAAGTCTCTGTTGTCGAGAGGTGAGAAGTCCCATTCGTTATATACATCCCTGTAGTATTAGATTTTAATATCGATGTTGTACGCGCGCCGGTTCTTGTCGTACCGGTAGATCTTCTTCGGATCGATGCGGTTTTTAGTAAATAGTGGTTTCATGTCGCAATACTCGACAGCTGTCTGCCGCGTTATCGATACACTGCGTCCTTCCCGCCGCAACCGCTGTGTGTGGGCCGTATCCGGCCGGATGCCTGACGGGATCCGTTATAACGATGCCGGGATTCCTCATTACCCGGCTTTCTCTACCGTTTTTCGTCGCCCGGAGGGGAGGCGGTCGCGGTATCGATAAATCTTTTTATTAGTGCTTTCGCCTCTTGTAGGGAATCGTATTCCGTGTTTGTGACCTCATCGCACCCTGCAATCATGGCGGAAAGACGTTTTCCCGTACCGGGCCGGTAGAGGCAGAGGACTCTCTTTTTCAGGTGCACCGCGCAGGCGATCTCGTATCCCACCCCCAGGCTCGGTGTCGATACCTCTGCAATCACGAAATCGGCCGCCTCTAGCCAGCGGAGGTCTCTATTATGGATACTCCTGTCGTCTAAGCCGGTTTCGCTGTGCCCGTGTGAAATACTGGTTCCGATGTGCTCGGTGAGCACGTGTCCGAATGTTCCTAGATACCGTATGAGTTCTTCGTAAAGCGCCGCGTCTTCCCGGCCTCCACGTATCGATCCTGCGAAATATATCTTCATTGGCCTTTTATGTTTATTCCCGCGTGATTCGTCCAGAGGCCCCCGACCCCTGTCGGGCTGCGTCCATCACCGGCTTGATACGGGCGTCAATCCCGCCCCCTTCCTGAGGAGGATACCACAGCATCCCGGACTCGGGCAAGGTATGCTGCCTATTATGCACGACGGTTAGGGAAAATACCACAAATAAATGTAGAACACTTGTATTTTAAAGGCAGTCGTTCACATTTAGATGCGGGAGTCAATATTGTAAAGAATGATGTTCCACATCTAAATGTAGAATACTTGTATTTTAAAGACAGTCGTTCACATTTAGATGTAAATGACACGGTTATGAAACCTGATGAACCCCATCTAAATGGGGAACACTTGTACTTTAAAGACAGTCGTTCACATTTAGATGCGGGAGTCAATATTGTAAAGAATGATGTTCCACATCTAAATG
>JAFGTF010000095.1 GCA_016934265.1 Spirochaetota bacterium | reverse complement strand
GACGGGGAAAAGGAATACGGGTGCGCGTTCATCGCGCAGCAGAAGACTCAGGCCATGTGGGAGGTATTAAACCTCATCGCGCAGTATGCCACGAAGGCCGGAAAACCGTCGAATACCACATCGAACATATTCTTCGACGCGGAAACGATGGAGCCGCTCTGCAAAACCCCGGGCTGGGTCGAGGCGTTCAAGAGGATTCAGGAGCTCACAAAGTTCGCGCCTCCCGGACTTCTGGGTTACGGCTACTCCGAGTTCAGGTATGCCTACGTGTCCGGTCTCGCGGCGCTCGGGTTTGACTGGGGAGACGTCGGGATTATGGAGCAGTACCCCGATGAGTACGGCTCCAAGGTTAAGGGGCTTTTAGGATACGGTCCTCTTCCCGGCGCGAAAGAGTACTACGACCACGTTCAGAAAAAATGGGTGAAGGAGGAACACCAGGTCAACTTCTTAGACTTCGGCGGCTGGGTATGGATAATCTCGAAATATTCTAAGAACGTCGATATGGCATATCACTGGTGCACCTATATTACTAACCCTGAGCACAGTCTCCTGGATGCGTGCGGTATCCACGGTTACACAGGGGTGAACCCGTTCAGGAAGTCGCATTTCGACCCTGCGGTCATAGGCCTGTGGAAGCGCGGCGGCTGGGACGAGAATGCAGCGAAGGCGTACGGCAAGGCAATCCAGGATATTCTTACCGATCCCAATGCGGTTACTGACCTGAGAATTCCCGGGTCTGAGAAGTACTATGACGCGCTCGATACCCGTCTCGCAGAGGTCCTCGCCGGTAAATCGACACCTGAGAAAGCCTGCAATGCGCTCTACAACGACTGGGTCAAGATCACCGACGAGTATGGAAAGGAAAACCAGAAAAAGTACTACAAGGAGTCTCTCGGTCTGTAGGAAGGCCGAAGAGAGCATGAAAGACGGTTCGGTTATTGATGCCCGGCCCTTGAAAGGAGGGGTCGGGCATTTGATTTCCGGAGGATACCGATAGATATGAGATTGAAGGAGAGACAGTGCGGTGGAACTGACGTACGGTAAAAGAACAGCGCGAATCAAGTGGGTATTTCTGCTCCCGTGCCTCGTGTATCTTCTGATTATGGGCATTTTCCCGTTGGTGTGGTCATTATCGATATCGCTCACCAAATGGCTCGGGACAATCATGGAGAGCCCGGAATGGACGGGGCTCACTAACTACAGGGACATCCTCTTCAAGGATGTGAGGTTCTGGCTGGACCTCTGGTTCACCTTCCGCTTCGTCATATTGGCTGTGTTTTTTGAACTCAGCATAGGACTCGGGCTCGCACATCTCATGCACAAGAATTTCAGGGGCAGGAACTTTCTCAGGGTGCTGTTTCTCATTCCCATGGCATGTCCTCCGATTGCGGTCGCGTTTTTATGGAAGATGATGCTTCATCCGGACATCGGCGTGATCAACGCTATGCTGCAATTCGTGGGTCTAAGGGCTGTCAAGTGGACGACTTCTATAGTTATTGCGCCCTTCACGATCGTATTGGTGGACGTGTGGGAGTGGACTCCATTCATGTTTCTTGCGCTCCTTGCGGCTTATCTCGCCCTTCCGAAAGAGATCTACGAAGCGGCATCCGTTGACGGCGCCTCATCGTTTCAGACTTTCCGAAAGATCACGCTGCCTCTTATTACCCCCATCATCGTGACGATCGTGCTGATCCGCACCATTGATGCGTTCAAGCTGTTCGAGCTTGTGTTCGGTATTACGAGCGCGGGACCGGCGAACGCCACCGAGGCGCTCTCATACTACATCTATCTTACCGGAATAAAATGGTTCGATCTCGGAAAGGGGACCGCCATGTCCTGGATATTCCTGCTCATCGTGCTTGGTATCTCAACAATCCTGCTGTCAAGGTTCAGGGAAAAGGCTAAATAGGGATTGCATATGAACGACAACAAAAACAGGCGGAAAGAGGGGAGAAGGCTTCATCGCATTGAGATGCACATAGAACGAAGGACCCCGGTACAGTGGATCGTTCTCTGGGTCATACTCGGTATATTTACCCTGTGGACCATTTTCCCTGTATTCTGGGCGCTGGTGACTTCATTTAAATTTACGGGCGATGCCTATAATCCGACTGTCATACCGTGGGTTCAGTTCAAGCCCACACTTCAGGGATGGAAGTTCGTATTCATCACCGCGGGAGAGCGGACCCTGAGGTCACTCCGAAATTCCATCATCATAGCGTTTTTTTCCTCGGCAATCTCAATGATGCTCGGGGCGATGGCGGGGTACGCGCTCGCGCGCTATGTCTTCAAGAGATGGAAAAACAAGGACATTGCAGTCTGGATACTCTCGAACCGGATGTTCCCTCCTGTAGCGGTCGTGATACCCTATTTTCTCTTCATGCGGACCTTGAGGCTTTTAGACAGCCCGGTCGCTATAATACTCGCACATACCGTACTGAACCTGCCGCTTGCAGTATGGCTGATGCTCGATTTCTTCAGAGACCTTCCGAGAGACCTCGAAGACGCCGCCCTTATAGACGGCTGCTCACCCCTGGGAGCCTTCTACCGTATCGCGCTTCCTCTCGCAGCGCCCGGGCTCGTTGCGGTCTACGTGCTTTCATTCATATTCTCATGGAACGAGTTCATATTCGTTCTCGTACTCGGGTTCAACAAGGCGATCACGATACCAATAACCATTGCGGGGGCGCTTACCACCAAGGGGCTCGAATTCTGGAAGGTCGCGTCCATGTCGCTCATAGGCATCATACCGGTTGTCGTGCTCGCAACCTTTGTATCGAAGTACCTCATCAGGGGCCTGACCCTCGGAGCGATCAAGGAATAATGGGCTACAAGCTTCCGACAAAGTAACTCCCCCCGTATGCGTAATAAGGAGCGAAAAGTGCAGGAAAAGGTCATCGTTCTTCGATTACCGGTATGTCGGCAAACCGCGATACAAGTGCAAGTAACGACACGTCAGGGCATAACTAAATAACGATATCAGCTGTATCTTGAGCGTTTCCGTTATTGACAGGAGCGAAAGGATGATATATAGTGAGAGCGCTCTCTGAAATACTATTCAGTCATAGACACGCTACTGTAAACGCGCACATCCGATGAGCGGAGTGTACGAATCGAACCATAACACGTTTCGAATCGTACATGAAATCCCCACGTTATGCGCTTCACTGATTTTAAAAAAAAGCGTGTTTTACAAGTACGGTTTCGATTCAAAAAGGGGTCTACGCGCGGCAGAAGATATATGCTGATACATACGGGTATAAACGGGGGGGAATGCAAAAAAAATAAGGGAGTGTATGTATATGAAAAAGATCAAGGTGGGCGTGATAGGGGCGGGCGGTATAGCGCAGTACGGTCATATACCGTCATACAAAACGATTGAGGGAGTGGAGATTACGGCTTTAAGCGACCCGAACGAAGCTAAGCTGCATGAAGTTAAGGATAAGTTCTCTATCGACAAGGCGTTTACCGATTACAAGAAGCTGCTTGAAATAGATGAAATAGATGCGGTCAGCATATGTACCCCGAACTATCTCCATGCCAGAATGGCCCTGGACGCGCTTCGTTGCGGGAAAAACGTACTCTGTGAAAAACCTTTTGCCGTAACCGCCAAAGAGGCAGAAGAAGTCATACGAGAAGCCGAGAAATCGGGGAAAATTCTTTTAGAAAACTTATCGCTCCGGTATGATCTGACACACAGGATCATACAGGAGTATGTTCGGGAAGAGAGACTGGGGCGGCTGTATTACGCGAAATGCTCCTATCTAAGAAGGAAAGGGCACCCGGGTATCGGAGGATGGTTTACAAACAAGAAAGAATCAGGCGGTGGCTGCCTCATCGATCTCGGTATACATATGCTTGATTTAGCATTATGTTCACTCGGACAGCCAAAACCGGTCTCGGTAACCGCTTCTACGTACGATTACCTCATACCTCAAGCAACGGACGGCGGGTGGCCGCCTGACGATACAAGGATAAACGACGACTTCGATAAGAAAGTAGACATCGAAGATTTGGCAACAGCATTTATAAAATTTAATAACGGCTCGACGCTGCTTTTGGAAGCTGGATGGGCGGGATATTCAGAGATCGGTGTAAAAGTCTCCCTTTTCGGAACAAAAGCTGGAGTGGAACTTGTCAAATCCGTCGGTGGAATCGACGAACATCGCCCCATAAAGTTCACGCTATATGAAGAACATAACGGAAGAATATACGAGATACATCCCGAGACGCCGAGTACATATTCTTACTGGGAGGATTCATTCCCATTCTTTATTCGGCATTTCATAGCATGTATAAGGGGAGAGGAAGAACCGGGTATAACGCCGGATGAAATTCTTCTGAGACAGAAAATAATCGATGCCGTCTACCTGTCGGCAGAAAAGGGTATTACCGTAACATTCTGATCCGGGTCTGAGAATACGATGAAATCGGGATGCGGTGTACTGCCGTATCACCGCAGATAACGAATGTGGAAGCCTGATTACCATAAGCGGATATTCAAACATAGAGTCCGAATTACACCGTGTAGAGTCTGCCGTATTACATACGCCGTCATGTCGACTCAAAATTCAGAAAGCGGCGGCTGTGGCTTTTACGCTTGGCCGATGTCCTGGGGTATTTAAAAATAAGGTTCTTCTTTAGATTAGTTGATAAGGATAAACGCATATAGTAAAAAGAAGGCTCTTTTCCACATTGAATACTGTTTTTTACGGAAATAACGCTTTAAAAATCGTTGTATAAACGGATTGAGGTTTTCTAGTATAGGTACAGAAACGGGACAAAAAGAAAACAAAACAAAAGAGCTTTT
>JAFGTF010000094.1 GCA_016934265.1 Spirochaetota bacterium | reverse complement strand
TATTCGGGCTAGTGAGATTTGAACTCACGACCTCACGGTCCCGAACCGTGCGCGCTACCAAACTGCGCTATAGCCCGTATTCGGGAGCGACGGGAATTGAACCCGCGATCTCCGGCTTGACAGGCCGGCGCGATAACCAGACTTCGCTACGCCCCCACATCCAGCGCAGATGAAAGTAACGAATATTGCCGTCATTGTCAAGGCCTTTGTTATTTATTGGAGGGGGTTTATCATAACGCTTAATATTGACGCCTGCATCCAATTGCATGCGTCTATCTTAAAAGATACGTATTCCACCTTTGCTGTGTATTGGCTATGTCCCCGGTAATGGATTAAACTTCCTATCTTTTTTTCCGATTAATAGTAGAGAGAGGCTATCAGTTTCCGGTGTGGGCTTGCCGGAATAATACGAAGGAAGACCATAATGAAACGGATCGTATTACTCATCCTCGCCGCACTGTTTCTTATATCGTGTGCCGGGACGCAGGTCGCCCAGCGGACCGACAGCAGCCGCTATGAGAGGGGAGTCTGGCACAGGATAAAAGAAGGGCAGACGCTCTGGAGGATCTCCAAAACCTACAGGGTCGACCTTGAGGCGCTCAAAGACGCGAATGAGATAGAAGACGTCGTGCATATAGCGCAGGGCACGTGGATATTCATTCCGGGCGCCAGCAAGCTGCTTTACGTACAGGGGAACGTGGAGAGTTCGCCCGAAGAGGCCACGCTCGATTTCGTATGGCCTACATCGGGAGAGGTGGTTCGTTCCTACGGAAAAGAAAAGAACGACTTCAATTACGGTATCGATATCGACCTGCGCGGAAACGAGAACATACTCGCCACACAGAGCGGAACCGTTGTGCTTTCCGGTAAAATACGCGGGTACGGGCCGACGCTGATTATCGAGCATGATAACAACTTCTGCAGCCTGTATTCGAAAAACCTCCGAATCCTCGTAAAGGAGGGGGAGACGGTGAGAAGAAGCCAGGTTGTAGGGAAGCCGGAGTCGAACGGGGGGTCGGCGCAGAGGATTGTACATTACGAGCTGTTCCATGAAGGCAAGTCGATAAACCCACTGTACTACTTGCCATAACGCGCTAATCCTTATATCCTGTAGTATATTATCAATAAAACACCGCTACTATCGATGTGGATGTACCAGAATAAGATGCCGGACCACGCACGAAACGCTCATAGTAAAAAGAAGGTCACCCGTCCGAACGACAGGGGAGCGTACTATAGTCTCAGCGGGAGATATAGGGGCGAAGAGAACGACCCGCTTGCCTATTATCTGAAGCAGATCAACAAGATACCGCTTCTCAATCCCGAGTCCGAAAAGTTGTGCTATGTCGAGATGGAATACTTCAAGGACCGGCTGAAACGGCTGCTTTCGTTACGAGATGCCGGGGAGATCGACCGCGACATATACGAGCGGGAGAATAAGGTATATGAAAAACGGCTTCTTGACGTGAAGAACAAGCTGATCACTTCGAACCTCAGGCTTGTCGTGAACATTGCGAAAAAGTACCAGCACAGGGGTTTGAGCCTCATAGATCTTATAGATGAAGGCAATATAGGCCTTATAGAGGCGATCGACAGGTTCGACTACAAAAAGGGGTACAAGTTCAGCACGTACAGCACGTGGTGGATACGACAATCGATCATCAAGGCGATCGCCGATACGGGAAGGCTGATACGTATTCCCGTCCGCATGCTGAATACGATACGGAAATGTTACTGCTTGTCGAAACAGCTTACCCAGGCTTTGGGCCGGGAGCCCACCTGTCTCGAGCTGGCATTGCAGCTGGGGGTTACGGAGGAAAAGATAGTTCAGCTCTTACGGATGGCGCAGGAGCCGAGTATGCTCGATAGTCCCGTGAATAACGACGGCACCTCGAACCTGTCCGATTTCATAGAGGACGGCGCAAGCGGCGTACACGAGGAAGCTGTCTTCTTCGCGGCTCTTCAGGAGCTCATCAGAGAGGTGCTGGACAAGCTGAGCAGGAGGGAGAAGCGTGTCATAGAGCTCAGGTTCGGACTCGAGGAAGAGGGTCCGTACACGCTGGAGGAGATAGGGAAGGTACTCGGTATCACCAGGGAGCGGGTACGACAGATCCAGAACGCCGCTATCAAGAAGCTGAGAGCTTTCAAGCTTATGGACGATCTGCGGGAGTTCGCGTAGAAAAGGAGCACCGGACCCAAGAAAGTACGGAGTCGGCTCGCAGTCATGCCTGTCTCAGACGGTCCGGGGTGTATATGCCGGTGGTCGATGACTGAAGGCTTTAAAATTCTACCTAGGAGCGCATATGGACCTCGAGAAGTACATACGCAACATACCGGACTGGCCTAAAAAGGGTGTGCAGTTCAAGGATATCACCACGCTGTGGAAGGAACCGGAGGCCCTCAGGGAATCGACGGAAATAATCGCCGGCCGTTACAAAGACAAAGGAATTACGAAGGTGGTCGGAGCGGAAGCGAGGGGTTTTATCGTGGCGAGTCCGGTGGCGTATCTCCTCGGATCGGGATTCGTACCGGTCAGGAAAAAGGGTAAACTGCCGTATAAACAGGTCGAGGTGGTCTACGATCTCGAGTACGGTACCGATACCCTTACGGTGCACGAGGATGCGATAGAAAAGGGTGAGCGGGTGCTCATAGTCGATGATCTCCTTGCAACGGGCGGAACGTTAAAGGCTATGATTGAGCTCATCGGGAAAATGGGCGGAGAGGTTGTAGAGGCGGCTTTTATCGTGGAGCTCTTATTCCTCAACGGCGGAAAGGGCATCGATGTACCGATTTTTTCTATTGTGAAGTACGAATAGAGAGGATTCGTCACCGGAAAACCGGGAGCCCGGCCCGGTAAACTGCGGAACGCCTGTCGGCTGGTCCTATATCTTTCCTTTTTTTATTCGTTACCCCTTGTGAAATCGTCTTTATATGTCGATATATTAATACTGAATTACTTTATTTTCAAAAATTGTGGAGGATTCCCGCGTGAAGCGGGCGGATTTTCCGCCTATATATATTTATATTGACGAAGGTATTGTATTGGAATATAATTTTTAGACTATATGAAGGGTTTCGATAGATGAATGATGAATACTCGATCAGCGATATTACTATAGCAACCCCGCATAAGGTACTGAAGGACGCGAGCATTTGTATATCGGAAGGAAGAATCAAGGACTTCGCCCGGTCTAAGGAACGAGATTATGAGGTTTCCGGGCGTTATATACTCTTTCCTGCGCTGATAAATCCACATGATCATCTATTCGGAACGTATCATCCGAAGATCGGTGAAGGTCCGTACATCTGCTGGCTTCCATGGGACTATGACCTGAAACAATCGGAGACCTATACGGAGAGGAACAAGAACAGCCCTATGGATGTATATCTCTTCGGGGCATATAAGAATCTCATCTCCGGCGTCACCACGGTCCACGATCACATCCCGCACGAGGTGAACGACAAGTATATCGACAAGCTCCCGATACGTGTCATCAAGGAGTACACTCTCGCGCACGAGTCGTCGGTCTACGATCTGAAGTGGGGCGACGGAATCGATGTGGAACACAAGCGGGCGGTGGAGAAAGACCTGCCGTTCGTTACGCATATCGAGGAGGGGTTTGACGAGGAATCTCTGGGCGGAATCGATACCCTCGAAGCGTATCATGCGCTCAGCGATCATACCGTGTTGATACACGGTATCGGTTTCTCGAAGAAGGATATCGGGATCATCGCGAAACGGAAGGCGAACTTCATATGGTGTCCCGGATCGAACATGTTCATGTTCAACCGGACGGCCAAGATAAAGGAGATATTAGAAGCCGGTGTGAACGTGTCAATCGGAACCGATTCACCGGCCACCGGAGAGCTCAATATTCTCGACGAGATCCGGTTCGGCAAGAAGGTGTACGGGGATATGTACGAAGAAGAGCTCTCCGACGAGCTCATCGTCCACATGATTACTACACATCCGGCAAAGGCATTTAGAATCGAAAAAGAGCTTGGTTCTCTCGAGAAGGGAAAGAAGGGGGACCTCCTCATTGTCTCCGGAGATCCCAAGAAACCATACCGGTCGCTCGTTAATGCCGAGCTGAAGGATATCGCCCTCGTCGTCATGGAGGGCAAACCGTTGTACGGAGATGTGCGGTTCGAGGAGATCTTCGGCAATTTCAAGGAAGAGTACACAAAGGTCACGATTGAAGGGACGGAGAAATACGTCGTCGGTGACCTAAACGATATTATGGCAACGATGAGAAAGAAGGTCGGTTTTAACAAGGAACTTCCATTCTTGCCGCTCTAGGAAGCTGTCGTGCCGGGGATACTGAGAAACTATAAGGCGGGCTCGATCATCTATTTCATAGGTGATATGGGCGATGAGATATACGTACTGAAATCCGGTGCGGTAAAACTCGAATATCATTCCATCGAAACGGGAGAAGTAACGCAGGAAGCCATCAAGAACGGCGAGTTCTTCGGTGTGAAGTCCTCTCTGGCAAAGCGTCCCCGTGAAGAAACCGCCCATGTAATCACCGATTCACAGGTGCTCGTGCTCAACGCCTATGAGTTCGAGCGGTTGGTTACGAAGAACGTCGGCATAATCACCCAGTTCCTCCGGGTATTCTCCAACCAGCTGCGCAGAATGGGTAAGCTGGCCCAGAGCTTCTTAAACCATCAATCCGCGGGCGACAATCAGGGAGAGCTGTTCAAGATCGGGGAGTATTATCTCAAGAATCATAAGTACAAACAGGCGCAATACGTGTACGAGACGTACCTCAAGCATTATGCGGAGGGAAGATACGCCGCTCAGGCCAAGGAACGCCTTGCCTCGGTGAAGGGGGCCCAGGAGGGGAAAAGTCTCGGCGCATATTCCAATGTGATGGACGCCCCGTCATCTTCGGGAGCGGTCGGGGGGAGCGCGGCGGTAGCGGCGGCGCAGGGAAGTATGGCCGAGACGGCGGTCGATGAAGGGGCCGGGGGCGCCGACATTGCTACCAAATACTACGATGCGGTCAGCCTCTTCTCCCAGGAAAGATTCGAAGATGCCTTCAGGCTCTTCAAACAGCTTCACGACTCGGGTGCCGCCGATGCGGGCGCACGTGACTACATGCCGAAGATAGAGTTCGAAATGGGGCGGTGCCTTCTCGCCCTCAAGAAGCACAAGGAGGCGATAGTAATATTCACCACCATGATAAAGTACTACCCAAAGGATGAAAACCTCAAAGAGGCGCTCTTCAATATCGGGGTGTCATACAAACTCCAGGGAAATAAGGACAAGGCGATTCTTTTCTTTAATAAAGTTCTGAAAATGCTTCCGGAAGGCCCTGTGGACCGTAAGGCGAAAAAGGAACTTTCCAGCATCAAGGGCTGAGGGAAATCGGGCTATGCATATGAAGATGGACGGTTCGATGTTCAGTAAGTTCGGTGTTACCTATCAGCCGAACGATATCATCTTCTGCGAATATGAACCGGGGAACGAGTTCTATTTTCTTCAGGAAGGAAGAGTCAAGGTAACAAAAATAGTCTCCGATATGGAGAAGACACTCGATATTTTTCACGCGGGCGATATCTTCGGAGAGATGGCCATTTTAGAGGACCAGCCGAGAAGCGCCACGGCGATAGCGATCGACCGTGTCAAGGTGCTTCGGTTCAATAAGGAAAATTTTAATCATCTGCTGCAGGGAAATCCACCGCTTGCGTTTCGTCTGCTCAGAATCTTTTCGAACAGGATTTACGACGCCAAGCGCAGGCTTCTCATTCTTACTCTTCCCGATATAGAATCGAAAGCATACGACGTGTTCCTCATGCTCGCAGAGAATCAGAACATAGCGCCGAAATCGAGCGATCACGTAACCTTCAGTACGAATATCGAGGAGATCGCACACTGGTGCGGCGAGAAGGTCAACCGCGTCAAGGAAGTGCTCATACGATTCGCCGATCAGGGAAAGATCCAGATTTATGAAGACAGAATAATCGTGAAGGACCTGTACGAGATGTTCCGAATCATACAGACCAAGAGAAAGGCCCAGGCACAGGATTAGAGTCTTCCGGCGGATCAGTTCATACCGACATTCACTCCATACATAGCGGCGGTACCGTGCGGCGCTCTTTTTCGCAGGGTGCGGCCTGTCATTCTAAAGAGGGAAAAAATGGGAGAGAAGCTTTCGTCGAGGAAGAGGGTCAGGCGGGCCTTGGCCCATGAGACAACGGACAGGCCTCCTGTGGACCTGGGGAGCACGCTCGTTTCAGGCATTCAGGCCAGCGCATACTCGAAGCTAAAAGATGCAATCGGTGCCGGGGGAAATGATGTAAAGGTGTACGATCCGTTCCAGATGCTAGCGGAGGTCGAGGAGGACGTCAAGCAGGCGCTCGGCGTCGATACCTGCGGGATACAGCTGCCGGTGAATTTCTACGGGTACAGAAACGAGAACTGGAAACCGTTTTCGCTCTTCGACAAAACTGCGGTGCTCATGCCGGGAGATTTTCAGTACGATGTGCTCGAAAACGGCGACATCGTCCAGTACCCTCAGGGAAACAGGTCGGTGCCGCCTTCCGGACGGATGCCGAACGGCGGGTACTACTTCGATACAATCGTTCGCCAGCCCCCGATAGAGGAGGACCGCCTCGATGCGAAACGATGGGTCGAGCAGACCT
>JAFGTF010000093.1 GCA_016934265.1 Spirochaetota bacterium | reverse complement strand
CCCGCGGAGAAGATGTTCATCGCGGAGTACAAAAACGGGAAGTGGGATGAAGGCAGGACTCTTCCGTACGGAACGTTTCCCATCTACCCTTCGAGCGTGGTGCTGAACTACGGGCAGGGGCTGTTCGAGGGGATGAAGGCATACCACATGAAGGACGGTTCCATCGTAATGTTCAGGCCCCGCGACAACGCGAGGCGGCTGATCGAAGGGTGCAAACGGCTTCTCATGCCGCCTGTCGACGAGGAGTTCTTCATTCGATCGATCCACGATCTCGTGCTCGAGAATAAAGAGTACATCCCCCCGTTCGGCAGGGGTGATCTCTATATACGACCGATACTCTTCGGGTCGGGCCAGATGCTCGGCGTGAACCCGGCCGACGAGTATACGTTCATCATCTACATGTCTCCGGTCGGCCCCTATTTCAAATCCGGCTTCAGCGGCGTGCGTATCTCGATCACCGAGGGATACCACCGGGCCCCGCTCTATGGTACGGGAGGGGTCAAGGCCATAGGCAATTATGCGACCTCGCTTCTTCCGAGGGCTCTTGCGAAAAAAAACGGCTTCGACGAGGTGCTCTACCTCGATGCCAAAGAATCGATCTTCGCGGAAGAGGTCGGTTCCGCCAACTTCTTCATGATCAAAGGCAACACGATCTCCACTCCCAAGCTTGCCGGCTCGATCCTCCCAGGCGTCACCCGAGACTCCGTGCTGCGAATCGCGAAGGAGGGGTTCTGTATGGAGGTCTGCGAACGGGACATCAAGTACGACGAACTGTTCGATGCGGACGAACTCTTCTGTACCGGAACGGCGACGGTTATCACCCCTATACTCGAGGTCTCATGCGGTGAAAAGACCTATACGATCGGCGACGGCAAACCGGGTCCGACATCAAAGAGAATGTACGGGGAGCTAAAGGGCATCCAGACCGGTGAGAAAAAAGACCCGTACGGCTGGGTTTATAAGGTAGAGTAACGTATCGATGGAAGATCGTTACTTCTAAATTCTTACCGCTATTCACCTGTCGTGAATGTTCGCGCCGTTTTTCAATACGACACGCTACTTTTCAACCTATCTTCAGCCCGATACCGGTATTCCCATAGGGTATTATTCCTGCCTCCATACAGTGCCTGCACAGGGCCGATATAGCAATAAAATAAAAAATAATCCGAAACAGCCGTCAAACTGAAAACCGGCATCGCCGGAATTCAAAGATAAAGATCTCACCCGTAGACCCGGTACGATTTTCCCAAGGCTTAAAAAACAGGTATCCGGGACCGGTAATTTTGTGCATATTGGGAAACACGATGCCGGCCTGTTCGCAGGCAAAACCTCTCGGAAACGGACGTGAGTATGGGGAAAAAAGATTCCGGGATACTCAGAGACCTGCAGTTCTATAAGTTCTCCGCCTACGGGTTTTTAAAAAACCTCCGCTTCTTCGACCCGTTTATCATTCTCTTCTTCCGCCAGATGGGTATGTCCTTCCTCGAGATCGGGACGCTCGTTTCCATACGTGAAGTCGCCACCATGATCCTCGAAGTGCCTACCGGGTTCGTTGCCGATGCCTACGGAAGAAAAAACGCCATGGTATTTGCATTTCTGTCATACATCATCTCTTTTTTGATTTTTTACTTCTTCCCCTCCTTCCTCCTTTACGCCGCGGCCATGGTCTTCTTCGCCTTCGGGGAGGCCTTCCGTACAGGCACCCATAAGGCGATGATCCTGGACTATCTGAAGAGCAAGGGTCTTTCTCATCTGAAGGTGCAATACTACGGCAGTACGCGGAGCTGGTCGCAGGTCGGCTCGGCGGTCTCGGCCTTGGCCGCAGGGGCCCTGGTCTTCTACTCCGGCGGCTATCGCATCGTATTCGTAGCCTCGGTCGTACCGTACATCGCGGGGCTTCTGCTCATGATCTCCTACCCGCAAAGTTTGAACGTTCACCACAGGGTAGACCGGGAAGCGGGGATTCTCAAAGGGGCACTGCATAATATTTGCGATACGATGAGGGGATTCTTGGACATTTTTAAAAACAGAAACGCTCTCAAGGCACTCTTCAACTCCTCCCTCTACGACGGTCTGTTTAAAACGGTCGAAGACTATCTTCAGCCGATTCTTAAGGATTTCGCCCTGACACTTCCGGTCCTTCTTGTTCTTCAGGAGCGCCGCAGCACGGTCCTGATCGCTGCGACATATTTTCTCCTGTACCTGCTCACTGCCGTCTCATCCAAAAACGCGCACCGCTTCGCAAACCTGTTCAGGTCGCTCGACACAGCGGTGAATGTCGGGTTTCTCGCAGGCGTCGTCCTGACTGCCATGGCCGGAGTGCTCTTCGATGTGGACCTGAAGATCCTGACAATCCTGATATTCATTCTTCTTCATGTCGCCATGAATTTCCGACGGCCGGTAATGGTCTCCTGCGTAAGCGAATATATCGATGCGAGTGTCATGGCTACAGGGCTCTCCGTAGAGTCCCAGATGAAAACCCTCACCGTGGCGGTCTTCGCTCCCCTGATGGGACTGCTGGCCGATCTCACGGATATCGGCGTGGGCATCATCGTGCTGTCTGCAATCCTCCTTTTGGCCTTCCCGCTTGTGCTGGTACGAAAGCACCAAAGCCAGGATTAATAATCGAGTATCTGTATAATGGGCTTTTGGCTTTGAGCTTTTTGCCGGTAGCAGAAATCATGTGACGTGTATATGGAACTACCTAACTATTGTTTTCTTCATATCAGGATGATCGATGCGCTGAAAAAATGTATACATGCGCATCGTGTCCCTGATGAAAGTGTCCCGCGGCATACCTCGTACTGTACCGGACCGATCAATGTTCGCCGACCTGAAAGAGTGAGAGCACACCCTGTCCGAAGAGCTTGGTCCAGAGAGGCTCGAGACCCGATATCTCGAAAGTGAGTATCACCGTTTTCCCGTCAACCCTTACTTCGCTCTTGTATTCGATCTTATCGGCAATAAATTTTCGCTTGAATGTTTCACCCATGAACTCGGCGTCGTCCCGAATTTCTTCGATATGCGAGGTGTCTGCACCCCGGAACAAGAACTGACCGGACACACGCTGGGAATCTACAAAATCGAAAGATGCGCCCATCCACTGCAGGTAGTCCGCCGCGAGTAAAAGCGACATACGCCATTTATCCTCCAAAGGACGGAGAAACCGCACAAACCGGGAGCCGCTGTTGTCGGCAAAAAGCATTCCGTCCCGGCCGGACGAGAGCGCTGACCGCATACTTTTATAACCGTCCCCCAGTGAAACCGATGGTCCGTCCAGGGCCTTTTTCAGTATATCGAGACCGGAGGCGGCGAGGAGCGTGTTTCCAACCATTGTATATGCCGCATAATCCTCGATATCCTGCGAGGAGGTATAGGTAACGGCGGCTTTTTTATGAGTGACCGTGCTAAAAGATCCCCCGCTTTCCGTCTCGATCAGGCTGTCCAGCAACGCCTTGTCGATCTTTCGCCCCTTGGGGAATTCCACGACCAGGAGCATGTTGAGCGTTTCGTCCTTTGCAGGAAACAGCGCAACCGATATTTCCTGTGCAGGCACGGCATTGAGTAGATCGCGGAGCGGGCTTTTGCGCGGGCTGTTTATCCAGGCATTTATCAGCCAGCTCACGCCCCTGTCGCTCTGCACATTTGATACGCTGACTACGGAAAAACAGGAATCGGGCACGAACTGCAGGGTCCCGGCCATTCCGAGAGACAGTGGTACTCCAAATACCAGCACGATCAGTAATATCAAACAAAAATATCTCATGAAGCGTCTCCTAATGCTGTAAGTTTGTATAATAACCGAGCATACCGCGCATCTCTCGTGACCCGGGTCATCAGCGTAAAAACCACCGTTTTTTTCAATCAACACTCTGTTCATCAAGGTAGCTCAGCACGGCCTCGATATATCCCGGTACCCGAAAATCGAACCGCAGGACGGATTCCGCTGTCTTTATCTCACCCTCCATATCGATGCTCAAGGGCCTTAGCACCCTCCGCACAGCTTGGTAAATGTATTTCACGTCCGAGTAGACCTCGCGCAGCCTGCCGGCGTCGTTACAACGAAAAGAAACCGACCCTAAAACCTCATCCGGAGTGAGGTTCATCTGTCCGTAGATCATCTCGACCGCATCCATCGTCGGGAAGGGGGCAAAAGCGTACCTCTCTTCGATGAAGGCCTCGAGCTTAGAGAGGTTTCGGGCTCCGTTGTCTGCAAAGACAAAGAAAGTATATCGGTCAGAGCCCTGATTGATCATTGTGGTAAGATTTGGTGGTTGGGTTCCACTCGTATCCCTTCTGGAGTCGCTTGTCAGCGCATTCTCTATCACATTGAAGCTGCTTCCTGCGACAAACGTATTCCCGATGATCGCGTAGGCTTTTACCCCCATCCTGCCGTCTCCGGTTTCAATGTACGTTACACGGTCACCCTGCACTTTCTCCTCCTCGTACTCTTTTCCGGAGGAAAAGGCTCGCGCAACCTGGTTGTGGAACAGCTTCGCTACGCGTATCACACATCCCGTTCTCACTATCAGGAGGATTTCGGGCTTGTCCCGATCCTCACCCGCTGCCGCAATGACGTTGATCCGCTCCGGCAGTAAGGAGGAAAAAGCCCTCTTGATGACGAACCGTTTTAAACGGCTGCGCTCTTTCTGCAGCATCCACGCCTCCATGCTATCGAGGAGGGGGGACGCACCCTGACCCTTATCCTGTATGTTGACTGTCACGAAAGCGAATGCCGATTCCGGGATGAGGTTTTTGGCAAGAGTCTTTTTTCCACCTGCGAGAAGCATAATACAGATGAAGACAGCGATTAGAGTAACCGCAACGGGTATCCAGAACTTCCAGTCCCTGTACCATACCGTGCTTTCAGATTGACTCCTCATACACCCCCTCCCCATTTTTCTTGAACGTTTGTGTGCCCGCGTTCCTGTAAGGAAATTTATTCCTGATTATCGATTTACTATAATTTAACATTCTGATTGCGCTAATTTAAACATAACGAACAGATAACGAATCCCACGACTCGCCTTTCAACGAAAATACTAAGACCGCTTAATGGCTGTAGGTATATATTCCCTACTACGATCTTCAATCGTCCTACCAGTAATCGGGACATTTTGCTGACGATCATGCACCCTTTAGACATAGCCGGAATTTTATTAAGAGGGCTAAATTAATCAACTATCGATCTAGATTCTATAACTTTGTTCTGATATGAATATTCCTCAATTCCAGAGCTTCAATCGCAGCTTTTATGTATAATTCATAACGCCGTTTGGGCCCTTTTTTCGCAATAATCTTGATTTTACTCTCACCCGAATCCACGACAGCCGTATCGACCCCCGGAACGGTTAATAACGCTTTTATTATTAATTCCTCATCTTCCCTTTTCATTCCATCAACTATATAACTGTAGGTATTTAATTTTACCATTATTCCTCCACGCAACAACTCCGGGCTGTATAAGTTCAAAAGCAATATATCAAGTAACTGTTTATTAAATAATAACGTGTATTTATTACTGGAGTGATAAGTGATTTTACTTCCATCGAGGATGGGTAATTCCGAATCTGTTTATCTTGAAGTTTAAAACCTGCTCACTTACACCTAAAATTTCAGCAGCGTCTTTTTTAATCCAGTCACACATTCTCAGTCCCTGCAGCAGCAGGTCTTTTTCGACCTCTTCGAGATGAATACCATTCGGTAATAATGTTACCAACTTCTGCTCCCATTTGACAGGTTGAAACTTACAAGGCAATCTCAAGTCTTCAGGTTTAATTGTATCACCTTCGGAGTGAAGGATCGCATGCTCTATTGTATTCTCGAGCTCATGTATATTACCCGGCCATGAGTAGTCGGTAAGAAGCTTCATCGCCATGGGCTGGATTTCTTTGAGGTTCATTTTCATTTCGCCGCATGCTTTCTTTAAGAAAAAGAATGTAAGAAGTATGATATCACCACGACGTTTACGAAGGGGCGGTAAATCAATAGTATTACCCTGTATCCAATGATAAAAATCTTTACAGAAATGCCCCCTTTCAATCTGTGACATCATATTTTTACTTGTAGCAAATATAAAGCGAACATCACTAAAAATTGTACTGTCGCTGCCCAACCGTGTAAATGTTTTTCCCTGCATAAATTTTAGAACTTTTCTCTGCGTGAGAAGGCTCATGCTATCTAGTCCGGCAATAAAGATGGTTCCCCCATCTGCCTGCTCAAACCGCCCAATCCTCGTTTTTTGCTCCTCTTCAGATGCACCCCCTTCACGACCAAAAAGTTCGGTTTCCAGCTGCTCTTCAGATAGAGCGGCACAGTTTACCTTAACAAAACCTCCTTTCTTCCTCTCGCTGCTGTAGTGGATTGCTCCGGCTACAAGTTCTTTACCGGTACCTACTTCCCCCCTAATAAGGACAGGAAAACTATTTTGTGATGCCTTGTCCACCATCTTAAATACTTTTTTTATTTCAAGACTTTCTCCAATAAAGTTCTTTGCATCATAAATAAGATTGCGTTCACCACGAAGAGTATCCACCTCGTGCTTGAGCCTTTTAATTCCTATAGCTTTCTCTACCTTGAGATTGAGTTCAGGGATACTAAAAGGTTTCTTGATAAAATCAAAGGCGCCGTCATTTACCGCCTGAATTGCCTCTAATATTCTCTCTCCCTCAGCTGAAACGATCATCATAGAGTTCAAGTTTTTTCTGAAATTCAAAAGATCCTTGACTGTACCACCATTTATATGGGTATCACTGAGGATTACATCAAACAGGTAGTTGTTTATGATATCTTTCGCGGTGGGATAATCAAAAGCTTCTTCTGTCTTATACCCGTTTTTTTGGAAATAATGCGCGACTTCGTCACAAAGCGCCCGATCCTTATCTACGATCAAGAAACTGCTCATATTAAAATAATACCATTAAGAAACTGCATGTCAATACTAATTATTTATGAGAAAGAACTTTGAGTTCACTCTAAAAAGGTTTCATTTGTCCAAATAATAAGAAATTTGTAAATTATGCCAATAAAAATATATCAGTGGCGT
>JAFGTF010000092.1 GCA_016934265.1 Spirochaetota bacterium | reverse complement strand
GTATATGGTCGATCTTCGAAACCGACCGTATGACCGCGGTCGGGCCGTGGAGGTCTTTCCCCTGCGAGGGGGAGCAGCCGTCTGCGAGGGGCATTCCCGCATTCCTGCCGTCCGGTGTCGCTCCGGTTGCCATCCCCATCGGTATGCTGTTCTCCGACCCCCAGAGGCCGGGCCAGCATCTTCCCCCCCTCGCATTGGGGTATTTCTCGACCTCGTTGCAGAAAAAGAGGGAGATGTGCCGCGCGATGCCGTCTACGTACTCGTCGTCGTTGCCGAATTTCGGGGCCCTGTTCATTAGCATCATGCGGACGTTCTCTTTCCCCTCGAAGTCCGACTCGAGCGCCTTTTTCAGCTCGTCCATGCCGAGCGTCTTCTTTTCGAACACGAGCCGTTTAATCGCCGCCAGGGAATCCGCGACAGTGGCGACACCGGGCGCATGCAGCGAGGTGAAATTGTACATCGCTCCCCCCTCGACGAGCGGTTTTCCCTTGTCCACGCACCCCTCGACGAGGCACGATAGAAACGGCAGCGGCGCGGTATCTTTCAGCACGAGATCGCCCATGTTGTTGATGGTCGCAAGCTGCTTTACCGCTTCCTTCAGGTACGCTTCGAACGTATGAAGAAGCGCGCCGTACGTATCTATCCCCTCCCCCCGCTTTTCGACCGCCTTGCCCGAGACGGGATCTTCCCCGTCGAAGAGGGCGACCTCGAGAATTTTCGCCATATTCACGTACCCGCCGTAGGGCGCTGTCTCCGATTTTCCCTCGGGCTGCAGCTCCCAGCACCCGACGAGGCCGTACCGCCTCGCGTCTTCCAGCCTTATCCCGCGCGCGAGCAGGGCCGCTATCGCGACATCGTCGTTCGTATACACGGGAATCCCCATGCCCAGCGTCGATACCTCGTGCGCCTTGGCGAGAAAGCCATCCGGCGTGTTCGCGTTCACCCGTATCATCATCGTCGGCTGCGGCAGCCCGACCCGCCTCGTCGAGTCAAGGCACAGCGACGACAGCTCGTTCGTGTCGTCGTTCCCGTCCTTGTCCTGGCCGCCCAGGGTGACGCCCTGGTACACGGGGTAGCCCGCATGCACCTTCGCGTGATCTTCCGGACGAACCTTGATAATCTCGTTGATCTTCAGCCACAGGCAGTCGACGAGCTCCTCCGCCCGCTCGGCCGTTATCGTCTTATTTTCCAAATCCCTCGCATAGAACGGGAACAGATAGCGGTCGATCCTTCCGAGCGATATCGAGTGCCCGTGCGATTCGAGCTGCACGGCGAGATGGGTGAGCCACACAGACTGCAACGCTTCCCAGAAGGTCCGCGCGGGATACGCGGGGACCCGCGCGCAGTTTGCCGATACGGCCTCAAGCTCCGCCTTCCTTTCCGGGTCCTTTTCTGCATCCGCGAGCCTGCCGGCCTCGGCCGCATACCTCGCGGCGAATCCGCAGACCGATTCGCACACGATCTTCACCGCCTGCAGGAAGAATATCTTTCTTTCGTCAGATGGGTCCGAATAGTCGAGCGCGTCGAGCCGGGCACCGGCCCGCCCCCCTATGCCTGTGAGGCCTTCCCGAAGGACCGTTTCATAGTCCGGGATTATGTGGCCCGTTCCGGACCTTCCCCGCCTGCAGATGAGTATCCCGGTCTCGAGCGCGTCGCCGATGTCCGAAAACCCCGACATCGCCGCATCGACCCTGTCGGTCACCGTCCTGTCCTTCCAGTAGCCGAGGACGCGCGCAAGCTCCTTTTTGTCCTGATCGCGTATTTCGAATTTGTCGACCGGCCTTGTGGGAAACGTATCGAGCTCTTTCAGTATCCACGCCGTGGTGTACTCGGGAAAGAGGGGGGCGCCTCTCGAAAGCTCCGTCTGGCTGCCCGCGATGAGCTCGTCCGGAAAGATACGTACGCCGATGCGCTTCAAAACATAGTCGAGCGCCTTCGCCGACTTCAGAGCGATCGGCTCCCGCTCGAGTGCAGCGTAGGCCTCCGTGATGTACACCGCCCTCTCTATGCTGATGCGGGGGCGGCCGGAAACGATCCTCTCTTTGATCCTTTCCGTTCTGGAGTTCCCGGTCTTGGTCTTCACAACGCTCATGGCGAACCTCTTCCTCTATCGAAATCGCGGAGCTCAAATCTTCCCGTGCCGCCCCTTTTGTATAGTAACCCGGACGGGAACGGTGCGGTCAAGCCGAATATTTGCGGAGGCTTTTACCGGCGCCCCTGCCTCACTTATTTTTAAGTCCTTCCATGAATCCGCCCGCTTTGCCGGCGCTTCCGAGCAGATCGAGGAGGTGCTCTATTGCCGGCACGAACCTGCCGGAAACGAAGCTTCCGACGCCGTTGTCTATCGCGGTCTGTATGAAATCCTCGTTGTCCGGCCGAAGCCTCTCGGCGTTTTTTTCGTAGTACTCTCTCGCGGCACGTGAGCGGATGATTGTCGCATTCGTCGACACGTTCATCTTCGTAAGGCCGCTTTTTACCGCTTCCCGTATCTGATCGTCCGACAGACCGGACGAGCCGTGAAGCACGATCCCGATCTTTCGTCCCGTCAGCCGCTCCAAGAGTGCTGCATTCTTTCCTATGTGCTCGGGCCGGAAGTCCGGATACCCTCCCTCGCTGTAGCCGTGGCGGTTTCCGAGGCCCGGAGCGAACAGCGCGATATACCCCGGGTGCTTTTGTTCCACGCCATGAACGAGCCGTTCTGTCTCCTCCGGCGGGGTATAGCCCCGGTCCAGGCCGGCCTCCATCTCCAGGGTGACGGGCCTTTTACTCTTCTTCGACGTTTCTATCAGCCGGCATAAAAGCGAGACATTCTCCTCTTCCGAAAGCTGCGACGCATCGACCGAGATGCTCGAGGGGCTGAGCCTGACGGTCTCTTTATCCGCAGTGAACGGTAGTCCCTCTATCGCCCGTTTAAGGATAGTTTGCGTATCCGGTCCCCGTATATGGTCGGTATGGTAGACCACGGGCACTGTAAAAAATTCTTCCGAGCCCGCAAGGATGTTCAGGTGGGCGATGTAGAGGGCCATGCCGCGCACCGGATCCCCCGCGCCGAAGCTGATACCCTGAAGCTGCCGGAGGCTGGTCTCTATGATAATCGGAGAATCGGTCCGTTTCGCCGCTTTCAAACAGTCGAAGACGGCGGAGGGACTGTCCGCATTCACGGCTAGCATCGCGAACCGCCGGTCGATGCTGTACGCGATGAGCTCTCTAGCCTGTGGAGACGTCAGAAGCATCGGTTGTAAATCCTCCCTTTGCGGTATATCGCAGGACGTTCGCCCCAAGCCACCTCAAAGCCGGCTTCTTCTCCTTCACCACGCCGAAAGCGTCCCGTGCACTGCTCATCATATCGACACCCATACGGTTTGTCAAGCGGTACCATGGGAGCCGGTCATTATGCCGCGGTAACAGCAGGGCTCTATATTGTATCGATAATAATTTACATCGGATATGGAACATTCGGATAAAAATGATGGAATAGCATTATATAGATACGTAAGATTTATAAAAAAGAAGCTGAGAGAAGGAGGGTACAGTGCGAAGGGCAAACCGATAGTCTGCCTTATACTGTTCGTATCTATTTCACTGCCGCCCGCTGCCGCGGTACGGTAAAACCCGGGCGGCCCGCCGATGCGCCCTCACCGTGATCCCCACCGCGATTCCCAACAGCCGTTTTCGGTTGATCTATCCTACGATGAAGTATACACTATCATTACCGCGCCGATACACGATATCCGGTGATCTGTTTCTGACTCTTAAATAAATGGCATCTTCGGCGTCATCGATATCCGTGCGGTGCCTGTCACGGGCGTTACGAGTAAAGCCGTATAAAACGATACGATACTCCACTACAAAACCGGAGGTATGAAATGACGATTACGACGCTCATCGAAAACAGCAGGGAGAACGAATCGTCCGGCCTGGGGACTGAGCACGGCGTCTCCCTCTATATCCAAACCGGGGGAAAAAACATCCTCTTCGATACCGGACAATCGGACAAATTCCTGAATAACGCGAAGCGCCTCGGCCTGTCGATCGCCGATGCGGACATGCTTATCATCTCTCACGGCCATTTCGATCACGGCGGAGGCCTGAAATATTTCCTGAAAGAGAACGGCCGCGCTACGGTCTATCTGAAGAAGGGCGCTTTCGGGAAAACCTACGCGAAGCGCGGCGTCTTCAGAAGACAGATCGGTCTCGACCAGAAGCTTTTCGAGCAAAACAAAGAACGGTTCGTGCTCGTCACAGAAAAGACCGAGCCGTTGAAGAACGTGTTCATACTGCCGGACATAACGGACCGTCATCCGCGACCTGCAGGAAACCGGGTCCTCTTCGAGAAGCGGGGATCAAAGCTCGTTCCCGACGACTTCGGCCACGAGCTCGTGGCGGTGTTCCGCGAGAAAGACGGCCTCGTGGTGATCACCGGCTGCTCGCACCGCGGCATCCTCAACATGATAGAAACGGCCGAAGTGGAGTTCGGCAACGAGCCGATAAAAGCAGTGCTTGGAGGGTTCCATCTCATGAACCCCGCAAAAGGCGTCATGGCCGAGACGGAAGAAACCGTCCGCGCCATCGGGAAAACCCTTCGTGAAAAGCAACATCTAATAAAAATATACTCCGGTCACTGCACCGGCGAAAAACCGTACGGGCTTTTAAAGGAGGTGCTGGGGAATAAGCTCGACAGCTTCAAAACCGGTAAAGTCATCACCCTCTGAACCCTACCGCTTTTGTACCGCGCGGCGACGAGAAATACTCCCCGCCTTCGTATCATTAGAGACGACCGGCTTGTCAGAGACGGCCAAGGCCTACCGCGCTATAGACCTCACCCACCCTGCCCCCCCCGAGAAGCGTAACATGCGTATGGTAGTATTTACCGTCTGTAAAATTCGCTAAAAAAATGAAAGCTGATAAGTAATAAAAGCGAGGATTGAATATCCGGAAAACTACAATCCGGCCCTCGTAAAAAAAGGACCGGACTGTATCGTTATACCTTGCCAGTCACATTACTGGGACGCAAGCGCGTTGTAGTGCGACGAAACTTCGTCGGCGTCGAGCACCCTGTCGTACAGGAACACGTTATCTATGATCCCGTCGAACCGGTATGAAAACGGTATCTGCGAGCCGATCATGAGACCGCCGTCCGAATCCTGAGCAGGCGCGAAATCTATAGGGAGCTCCGAAAGCCACCCGTTGCTGTAGATCGAACGGCTCGTTACGGGCGCCCCGTCTATGTAGAGGTACACTTCGGTCATATCCCACGCCGCAACGAGGTGATGCCACTCTTCCGTTGCAATCTCTCCGTCGTTCGAGATGACATAGGTGGCTTTGTGGTCGTTGTTCGTAATAATGAACGCAACCTGTCCCGGGTTGTTGTACTGAAGGCTGTACGCCTCGTCGGAGTAATCGAGCTCGGTACCCTTGTGCACGATTCCGGCAGCCGAGATGTTCGTATACGGATATACCCAGACCTCAACGGTTCCCTGATCCGTGAGATCGAGCTCGGGCGAGTCGGGAAGAAGAATGTACTCGCCTTCCTGATCGAACTCCATCGCGGTACCGTCTATACCGTCCACCCACTGCGTATCACCGAAGACTTCGGCGGGACTGTTCTCGTCGAGGTTCTCGTCGAGCGTCATACCCGCGACGATCCCCTCCTCCTCGTCCACGATGACCCCGTCGTCCCCCTGTGTCTCGGTCTCTTCACTTTCGGCATCGTCCTGCATCACTGATACGCCGTCCACGTTGACCGCACAGGAAACTGAAAACCCCAAAGCGGCGATCAGCATCAATGTGATAAGCAGCGTTTTCATCTCGCACCTCCAGACAAAATATATCACGGCTTTCACATTTTTCATGTCGAACGTCATTTTTTTTAATTGACATTCTTCTGCTCATTTCAGCCCACCAGAACATCATCGGCATATAGCATGTCGAAACTTGAATAAAATATCAAACCACGTAACAAGGCATGTCTCTCGCGGCTTTTTCCCGCCCTGCTGTGGTTGTCCCGGCCCAAACGGCTTTCCCGGGCGAAACGGTCCCGAAAGGCGAAAAAGTCCGCCCGTCCGAGGACGCCGACCCGCAAGGACCCCACCTCATTCTGCGCCTCCTCTTTCGAGACCTCCCCCCTGTCGAGACGTCTAAAGAAGTCGGATCCGGAGCCTAACGGGTTCATAGTTCGGTATCCATGTCATTTTTCCCGAAATTATCGGCCGGCGGACACCACTGATGCGTTTGCCTTCCTCCCATACTCGAATCGAGCATCACGGAACGGCTCCTTTTTTCACAGCAGCAGTTTTATAAAAAATTCTTTCCAAACACGCGTTTTGGCATATACTATTATACTGGCTATATCGACATTCATGCACACCGGCCGCTTCAGGTTGCGCGGCACCCCAGCGACGACATACAAAGACCTGTTCACGACATGTACCGCAATATAGCTGTTTTACACCCTGATGCAGGAAGGGAGGCGTCTTTTTGAGCACGGTCCTCGGAATCGTAGGCAGCCCGAGAAAAAAGGGGAATACATCGGTGCTCGTCTCCCAGCTGCTCCGGGGCGCACGTTCGTCCGGCATGCGTACGGAAACCGTGTACCTGGCGGACCTGGTCATCGGGGAGTGCGACGGGTGCCACAGATGCTGGCAGGGTGCGGCATGCCCGAAAAACGACGACATGTATACGCTTTATACACATATCTCGAAAAGCGATGCCGTCGTGTTCGGGACACCCGTCTACTGGTTCGGCCCCACCGCCCTCATGAAACTGTTCTTGGACCGTTTCGTGTATTTCAACTGTCCGGAAAACAGGGGCAAGATCAGAAACACCCGTGCCGTGCTCGTGGCGCCGTTCGAGGACGAAGACGAAGAGACGGCGCTGCCGCTCGTCAGCCTATTCGAGAAATCTTTCGCCTACCTCGAGATGGAGCTTTTCGATACGCTCCTCGTTCCGGGCGTCACCAAGCCGGGCGAGGTGAGGGATAAACACGAGGTAATGAAGAAAGCATTCGATACGGGAAAAAACCTTGCGTCGTGCTGATATCCCGCGGCCGGTGTACCTTGGCGGGGATACATACAGATAAAAGGAAGACTGGGCCGCTTCGTGCGGCCTCAGGACGGATTCCATGCTGTTATTGGTGCGTGCGACATCAGCCTGAAAACGCGGCCCGACGTGCATGATACCGTACGACCCTGGCGCATTGTCGGAAACTCGCCGGAGGAAAGAATGCCGTGAAAAAAAATGGTGCGTTTCTTTTCGTCGGACTCACCTTCTTCTTGAGCTGGTCGCTCGCAGGGGTCGCATACCTCGCGGGGGTGAGATACTATTCGGCGCAATCGCTCGCCGTGATGATCGGGTACATGTTCGTCCCCATGATCGTCGCCGTACTGCTTCAGAAGGCCGTGTTCAAACAGCCGCTCGTGAAACCGCTGGGAATCACGTTCCGTCTCAACCCCTGGTGGCTCTTTGCATGGCTTTTCCCCCCCGCCGCTTCCTTCGCCACGCTCGGCGTAAGCATCCTTTTTCCCGGGGTCGAGTACTCGCCGGAGATGACGGGGTTGCTCGCACGGTTCAGGTCGCTCATTCCGCCGGAGCAGTTCTCAGAGATCGAACGCCAGATAGCCGCAACCCGCATTCACCCTGTATGGATAGTACTGGCCCAGGGGCTCGTCGCGGGGCCGACGGTCAACGCGGTGGCCGGATTCGGGGAGGAGCTCGGCTGGCGGGGATACCTGCAGCAGGAGCTCGAGCCTTTGGGGTTCTACCGCTCTTCTTTCCTTATCGGGTTCATCTGGGGCGTCTGGCATATGCCGATCATACTGCAGGGACACAACTACCCGGCCCATCCGGTTGCCGGCGTATTCATGATGATCGCGTTTTGCATGCTGCTCTCCCCGATCTTCAGCTTCGTACGGATTTCCACGCGGTCGGTGATCGCAGCCGCCGTTATCCACGGTTCCCTCAACGCCACGGTGGGGCTCTCGGTTATGCTCATCGACGGAGGAAACGACCTTCTTACGGGAGTCACGGGCCTTGCGGGTTTTATTGTGCTTGCATCGGCTAACCTTCTGCTTTACTTATACCGCAGAACAACGGAGGGAAGCGAGGATCGAGCGGCATAAACCGCAGGGCGGGACTCGCCCTAATTCGAATAACGAGATGGAAAAACCGCAATGAACCGGAGAGGAAACAAGAGGCACGCCGGTCGGGCTCCCTGGTTGCCCGGGGGATACTTCCAACGCCTTCTCGATTTGCTTCCGTGTGTCGTATTCGAAATAGACACGGAAGGCCGCCTTCTGTACCTCAACAGAAAGGGGATCGAGCGGTTCGGCTACGGTACGAAAGCGTATCGCGGCTCGAGCATATATCCGCATATCGGCGGAGAATCGAAGATTCTTCGCAACGGGATGGAACAGGCCCTTCTACAGAAGGAAACGGTGTGCCTGCCGCTCGAGACGGCCGGACCCGAAAACGGGCGAGTTATCGCCCTCATCACATTGACCGCGGCCGGTACATCGGAGGATGCCGGGCGAATACAGGGTCTCGTGCAGGAAGCGAAACCGCTGGACGCCGCCATGAAAAAACGGGAACGGATCTTCTCCCGTCTTCAGGCTACTGCCGACAGCGTAGAGACCTTGAAGGGGCTTCTTCCGATCTGTGCTCACTGCAAGCGCATCCGCGACGAGGGAGGAAAGTGGCATCTGCTGGAAGACTACCTGCATGCGCATACCAAGGCGGAATTCAGCCACGGCCTCTGTCCCGAGTGTCTGCAAACGCTGTATCCGGACCTGTTCGAACGGCAGAAAGAGCTCGAGTTCGACCGGGAGGACGATACCCCTTCAGGTCCCGGCCCCGAGTAGCCCTCCCCCCGTCCGGTTTCACTTGCGATACGGCGACTCCCGGGATACAATAAACGATAACCATTCGAGATGGAAAAAGCGATGAGCATACCGAAAATATTCAGGATCAAACTAGGCGTCTCGTGCGTGTATCTCATACGGGAACGGGGCACCATACTCGTCGACGCGGGACCCCCGAGACAGGAACAAAAGTTCGTCAACAAGGCCCGCGCCGCCGGCATAGACCCGGAGGAGATCTCGCTCGTCGTGGTCACCCACGCCCACATGGACCACATAGGATCGCTCGCAGGAATACGGACGATCACAAACGCGCCGGTCCTCGCGCATGCAGGCGAAAAAACTATCATCGAACAGGCCCTGACCGAGATTCCGAAAGGCGTGACGCCCTGGGGACGCGTCATGAGATTCGCTATCAGTCTTTCCGAGAAAAACATACGATTCGAGCCTGCGCCCGTCGATATCGCGGTCGAACCGCATAACCCGAACGACTGCTACCCGCTGAATCGTTTCGGAATCGACGGAAAGATCGTTCACACGCCGGGCCATACGAAAGGCTCTATATCCCTGCTTCTCGAATCCGGCGATGCGTTCGTCGGCGATCTGCTCATGAACGGATTTCCGATGAGAAGGGGCCCCGGAATCCCCATCTTCGCCGATGACCTCGAAACGGTTAAAAACAGTGTTCGTGTGCTCCTGTCGCAGGGGGCCGTGCTTTTTTTCCCCGGCCACGGCAACCCGTTCGCCGCCTCCGATCTCACCGGCATCTGCTGACCCGCATGCGCGGGAGGGCGGGAAAATCTCGCGGTTTCTCCGGAAACGATAATTACTATTATTGACAAAAAAAGTAAAGAACCGTACCCTGATGAAAGGAGGGTCTCATGGACGACGAAATGATACGGCAGCTTCTCGTTGCGCAGAAGAACGAGATCACCGAGCACCACGTATACCTCAGGCTCGCGAAGGCGGTGAAGGACACGCACAACAGCGGGATCATGAAAAAGATCTCCGAAGAGGAGCTTTCCCACTACAACTTCTGGAAGAAATACACTAATAAAGACGTCCGCCCGAACAGGCTTCAGGTATTCAAATTCTTCTGGATAGCAAGGCTTTTCGGCGTCACGTTCGGCATAAAGCTCATGGAACGCGGAGAGGAGCAGGCACAGATCGACTACGGCCGGATAGCGCAATCGATCCCCGAAGCAAAAAAGATCATCTCGGACGAAGACCGGCATGAGAAGGAGCTCGCCGCGATGGTCGAAGAGGAGCGGCTTGAATACATCGGTTCCGTCGTACTCGGCCTCAACGATGCGCTCGTGGAGCTCACCGGCGCGCTTGCAGGCCTCACGTTCGCACTGCAGAACACGAAGCTCATCGCGCTCGCCGGACTGATAACCGGTATCGCCGCGTCGTTCTCCATGGCGGCGAGCTCATACCTCTCCACAAAGGCGGATGGGGACCGTCACAACGCGGCCAGGTCCTCGCTCTACACGGGTATCGCGTATATCCTCACGGTGTTCCTGCTCATCATTCCGTATCTTGTCCTCGGTAACTACTTCCTGTGCCTCGGGCTCACGATACTGATCGCGGTCCTTATAATCCTGACCTTCAACTTCTACATATCCGTCGCAAAAGACCTCTCATTCAAACGGCGGTTCTTCGAGATGGCGGGCCTGAGCCTCGGCATCGCGGTGCTCTCGTTCGGCATCGGGTATCTCATCCGCATGTTTCTCGGCATCGAGGTCTGATCGACGAATCCGTGTCAAACCGTAATGATAAACCGCGCTCCCGACCATCGGCGCCGTAGAAGCGCCCGTCTTGCCCGTCTGGCGGATAATAAGGCAGGAATACGTACAGAACGGGCGTAGTGTGCTTTTCTTGTTGCTTTCCGGAGGCAACTCGATATTATTATATTTCAAAAACCATGTTGAGAGGAAATCGGTCTAATGTACAGGAAACGATATCTCATCGCGCTTCTTATCTGCATCTGGATCGCCTCCCTGTTCGCCGGATGTCAATCCACCGGCCGTACCGCGGGAGAGTTCATCGACGATGTCGGTATCGCCGCTGCGGTCCAGGCGAAGATCTTCGACGACGATTTGCTGAGATCACTGCCGATCAAGGTCACCTCGTACCAGGGAGAGGTAACGCTTACCGGGGCGGTCAATTCGCGGAAGGCAAAGAACCGTGCGGAGAAGCTCGCCTATTCCGTGAAGGGCGTGAGAAGGGTGAACAACCACCTCAAGGTACAGTAGGACAAAAAAACGTCCCCTTCGGCTTACCGGGCTTCGCCGCTCTCGCATACCGAACGGCACGGCAAACTCTTACAAAGGCATGAAATAAAGATGGAAGAATCCCTCGCAAGAGATTTTATTCGGGCCATAATCGAAGAGGATCTTAAAAACAAGACACACGAGGAAATCATTACAAGATTTCCCCCGGAACCGAACGGGTACCTTCATATCGGCCACGCGAAGTCCATATGCCTCAACTTCGGCATCGCCCGAGACTATAACGGCAGGTGCCATCTCCGGTTCGACGACACGGACCCGAGCAAGGAGGAGATCGAATACATCGAATCGATCAAAGAGGACGTGAAATGGCTCGGCTTCGACTGGGGAGACCATCTCTACTACGCATCCGATTACTTCGAGAAGATGTACGAATATGCCGTTTTGCTCATCACCGGCAACAAAGCGTACGTCGACGACCTTTCCCCTGAACAGATCAGAGAATACCGGGGCACCCTCACCCGCACGGGAAAAGAGAGCCCGTACAGGAACCGGCCCGCCTCCGAGAACCTCGATCTTTTCAGACGGATGAAGGATGGTGAGTTCGACGACGGCGCGTGCGTGCTCCGGGCGAAGATCGACATGTCCTCGCCGAATATGAACATGCGCGACCCGACGCTGTACCGGATCAAGAAGGTACCGCATCACAGAACCAAAGACCGCTGGTGCATTTACCCCATGTACGATTTCGCCCACTGTCTCTCAGATGCGATGGAGGGGATAACACACTCCATCTGCACGCTCGAGTTCGAGGACCACAGGCCCCTCTACGACTGGATCTTAGACCAGCTTCCCGTTCCCTGCCACCCAAGGCAGATAGAGTTCGCGAGACTGAACGTGAGCCATACGATCATGAGCAAGCGGAAGCTCGGTCTCCTCGTGGAAAAAAAGGCGGTATCGGGGTGGGACGATCCGAGAATGCCGACTATCTCCGGTCTCAGGCGGAGGGGATTCACGCCCGAGGCGATCAGGACCTTCTGCGACAGGATAGGGGTCGCGAAAACAAACAGCGTCGTCGATCTCGCCCTCTTGGAGCACTACATCCGGGAGGACCTCAACAAACGGGCCCCGCGGATGATGGCGGTGCTTTCCCCGCTCAAGGTCGTGATAGACAACTACCAAGAGGACAAGGTCGAGTGGCTTGACGCGGAAAACAACCCCGAGGACCCTGCCATGGGATCCCGGAAGCTTCCCTTCACGAGAGAGCTCTTCATCGAACGAGACGACTTCATGGAGGACCCGCCGCCCAAGTACTTCCGTCTCGCACCGGGACGGGAAATACGGCTGAAGCACGCCTACTACATCAGGTGCGAGACGGTAGAAAAGGACCCGAAAACAGGCGAAGCGGTGGAAATCCACTGCACATACGACGAAAAAACGCGGGGCGGCTGGTCTGAGGACGGGAGAAAGGTCCGGGGCACATCCCACTGGGTCTCGGCTCCCCACGCGCTCCGCGCCGAAGTCCGCCTCTACGACCACCTCTTTTGCGTACCGAATCCGGCCGAGGAGAAAGACATCGTACAAAGCGTCGATCCCGAATCCCTGACCGTTCTCGACGGCTGTCTTGTAGAGCCCGGTCTCGCCGACGCAAAGCCGGGAGACACATGCCAGTTCCTGCGCCAGGGCTACTTCTCCGTCGACGCCGATTCCAAAGCCGGCGTGAAAAAACGGCTCGTATTCAACCGTACGGCGACCCTCAGGGACACGTGGGCGAAGATACAGAAGAAGCAGTAAAACGGGTGACATGTCACGTATGAAATTTCAGGGAACCGGAAGGTCACATAAGCCGGTTTCACTTTTTAACCCATTCCGGAGGTCATGGCAATGGATACGGATAAAAAAGTCGAAGAGCTCGAAAGAACCGTAAAGCGTCTCGAGAAGAGACTCGCAGAGGTCGAGAGGAAACTCAAAAAGGTGGAAAGCGGTCTCAAGAAGCGCTGAAGAGGTTCGAAGACGCAAACACCGGCTCCGAGGTGAGATTGATACCGAGCTTCCTCAGGCCGGCCTCGTCCCCCGGCGTCGGTATGTGCGTGAGGTGCATCTCGCACCCCTTCAGCGATTTCAGCTGATCCAACGCGACCTGCGTCGTCGGGTTTGTCGGTGCGCCGATACTGAGCGCGATAAGCGTTTCCTCCAGGTCGAGGCTGATGCTCTTCGCACCGTAAACATCTTTCTTGAAGCCGCCGATCGACTCGATGATACTGGGCGAGAGAAGGTGTATGTTGTCCGGAATGCCCGCGAGGGTCTTTACCGCGTTGAGCACGAGACTCGAAGCGGCGTGGATGAGCGGTGAGTTCTTGCCGGTGATAATCCGTCCGTCGGGAAGCTCGAGCGCCGAACCGCAGAACACGCCCTCGTTTCCCTTCCCAGACGCTTGAGCGTCCTTCGAGGCCTCCCTCGCAGGGATTACCACGCGCCGGTCCTCGGGCGCAAGTCCCAGCTCCTCCATGATGAGCTCGGCACGCTCGACGGTCTTCTTTTCAGTGAACCCCATGACATACTCGCACGAATACCGGAAATAACGGCGTATGATCTCCTGCTTCGCCGCCTCCCCCACCGCCTCGTCATCTACGATGCCGAATCCCGCCATGTTAACCCCCATGTCGGTGGGCGAGCGGTATATCGATTCGGATCCCTGTATCCGCTCGAGGATCCGCTTTAAAACGGGAAACGTTTCCACGTCCCGGTTGTAGTTTACCGCCTTCCTGTTGTACGCATCGAGGTGAAACGGGTCTATCAGGTTGAAGTCACCGATATCCGCGGTCGCCGATTCGTATGCGACGTTTACCGGATGCTTCAACGGAAGGTTCCAGATGGGAAAGGTCTCGAACTTCGCATATCCGGCCAGAACGCCCCGTTTATGCTCGTGGTAGAGCTGCGACAGGCAGGTGGCGAGCTTCCCGCTGCCCGGTCCCGGGCCCGTAACGATCACGATAGGACGTTTTGTCTCAATATACTCGTTGGCGCCGTACCCCTCGTCGCTCACCACCATGTCGACGTCGGTCGGATATCCCTTCGTAAAACGGTGCGTATACACCCTGATGCCTCTTCTCTCCAGCTTGTTCTTGAAAAGCACCGCAGCGGGCTGGCCCTCGAACCGGGTGACGGTAACGGCCCGTATGTCGATCCCACGGTCGCCGAGGTCGTCGATAAGCTTGAACGCATCGACGTCATAGGTTATGCCGAAGTCCGCCCGGAGTTTCTTTCGCGCGATATCGCCTGCGTAGATACAGAGAATGATGTCCGCCCTGTCCTTGATCTCCCCCAACAGCATCATCTTGACATTCGGGTCGAATCCGGGAAGCACCCTCGATGCGTGGTAATCGTAGAGGATCTTTCCGCCGAACTCCAGATAGAGCTTGTCCTTGAAGCGGCCCGCCCTTTTTAGTATTGCTTCCGTCTGTCGCTTCAGATACAGCTCGTTGTCGAACCCCGCCATCTGCGTATCACCCTCCCTCCGTTCCGACACCACATAGTATATTTTATTTTGACGATATACCAAAAGAGTTTTACCATTGTCCGTACAAAGATCCGGCACAAAACGCGCGAAAGCGGACTCGTTTCACGGAACGAGGCTTCCTTTTTTCAAAAGACGCCGGTACGTCCACAGGACAAAAAATTCCCGAACGGCGCTAAAGATGCCGATGCCTCATAATCGACCACGACGGAAACCGAGAATGACGAATGGCGCTTAGATACCGATGCCTCATAATCGACCACGACGACACCGCGGTCGACTCCACACGTAAGATACACTACCCGGCGCACCTCGAGGTAATGCGCGCCCTACGTCCCGGTGTGACTCCCATTACCCTAAACGGGTGGTTTCTCAAGAACTTTCACCCAGGTATAATGGAATATCTCGAGGGCGAGCTCGGCCTGACCCCCCGCGAGATGGAGATCGAATTCGAGGTCTGGAAGACGCATACGGCGAAAACCGATCCCGACTTCTACCCCGGATTTATCGAGACGCTTCGCTCTTTCAAGAAAAGAGGGGGGATCGTCGCGATCGTCTCGCATTCCGAGATGCATATTATAGAACGCCACTACAGTATAAACGGCGCCGAAGATATCCCGGACGTCATCTTCGGATGGAGTTACGACGAAACGCTGAGGAAGCCGAGCCCCCATCCGGCAAGAGAGATACTGAAACAGTTCGATCTCGAGCCCGCAGGGGCCCTTATCCTCGACGATCTCAAGCCGGGAGTCGTCATGGGCAGAAACGCGGGCATCGACGTCTGCGGGGCCGGCTGGGGCCACGACATCCCCGAAATCGCCCTTTATATGAAAAAAAACTGCCTCGCGTACTTCAGCAGGGTCGAGGATTTTTCCTCGTTCCTGCTCGAGGAGTAGCGGGGCCGGTTACGCATACCGGACGGGTACGAAAAAGATGGAATTCATCTGTGATCTTCATATACACTCACACTACTCCATCGCTACGAGCAGGAATCTCGTGCCGGAGTCGATCGCCCTGTGGGCGCAGAGAAAGGGCATCACCGTGGTCGGCACCGGGGATTTTACTCATCCGGGCTGGTTTTCAGAGCTCGAAGAAAAGCTAACGCCCTCAGAACCCGGTCTCTTTCGTCTGAAGCCCGGCCTGTCGGGCCCTGTCGGCGGCAACGTGAGGTTTGTTCTCTCGGCGGAGATAAGCTCCATCTACAGGAGGGAAGAGAGGGTTCGCAAGGTCCATAACCTGATCCTCGTCCCGGATTTCGAGTCGGCCGCAAGAATCCGCGCCGAGCTTTCCAAGATCGGAAATATCGAGTCAGACGGGCGGCCGATTCTCGGACTCGATTCGCGAGATCTGCTCGAGATCTCCCTTTCGTGCGCCCCCCGGTGCCTGTTCGTTCCCGCGCATATCTGGACTCCATGGTTCAGCGCCCTCGGGTCCTACTCCGGATTCGACAGCATCGCTGAGTGCTACGGCGACCTCGAGCCGCATATCGACGCCGTGGAGACCGGGCTTTCCTCCGACCCGGCGATGAACGATTTGTGCAGCTTCCTGGACCGCTACACCCTCATATCGAACTCGGATGCGCATTCGCCCGAGAAGCTCGGCAGGGAAGCCAACATTCTCGATACGGAGCTTTCATACGAATCTATCGTCGGGGCGATCAGGCGGGGCAAGGCGCCCGAATTCCGCGGAACCGTCGAGTTCTTCCCCCAAGAAGGAAAGTATCACTACGACGGTCATAAAAAATGCGGAATACGGCTCGATCCAGAGCAGACGGTGAAAACCGGCGGGATCTGCCCGGTGTGTGGAAAAAAGGTCACTGTCGGGGTCATGAACCGGGTTCTCCATCTCGCCGACCGGCGCACGCCGGACCAAAAGAAAGAGAGAGCGCCGTTTTTTTCACTCATTCCCCTGAAGGAGATACTCTCGGAGATCGTCGGCGCGGGACCGGCCTCGAAGAAGGTCAGCAGGCTCTACGACGACATCCTGAAAGAATCCGGTTCCGAGCTCGGGCTCCTCATCGGCCTCCCACAAAGCGACGTCGACTCGCTTCGCTTCGAACTGCTCTCGGAGGCGATCCGGAGGATGCGGTCCGGCGAGGTGTACATAGAAGAGGGGTACGACGGCGAGTATGGAACTGTACGGGTGTTCCGCGAGGGGGAAGCCCAACGCCTGCGCGCGCAACGATCGCTCTTTCCAACGGCCGAAAATCCGCCCGTTTCCGCACGCAGGAAAGCCGTTTCTTTTGAACCGGCCGTTTCTAACGAACCGGTCGTTTCTAACGAACCGGTGGAGTTCAACGCGCGCAGCGCGAATCGCGCCGCAGCAAAAGAGACGATCGATAAGGGAAAAACGCTCGACGGCCGGCAAGAAGAGGCGGCCCGACACGAGGGGGGGGCGGCGATCGTTCTCGCCGGGCCCGGTACCGGAAAAACGCACGTTCTGACCGAGCGGATCGTACGGCTCATACTGAACGAGGGGATAGACCCGGGATGTATCCTTGCGCTCACCTTCACCAACAGGGCCGCTTCGGAAATGACGTCGCGTGTAAAAAAAGCTCTTTTCGGCAGGAGTTTTAAAACACCGTTCATCGGCACCTTCCATCGGTTCGGGCTGCATATACTGAGAACACACCCGCAAAAACTCGGAAGGACCGCGACCTTCACCATCGCGGACGAGGAGCATAAACGGCTCATCCTCCGTGCGCTCGGCTGCAGCGCAAAGGACCAGGCGGCCGTTTCGGAATCCATCTCCCTGTCGAAGCAGCGGTGCGCCTCTGCGGAGGATGAATCCGTTCGGAATATACTGAATACGTATGAAACGCGGCTCAGGGATGAAAACCTCTTCGACCTCGACGACCTCGTATGCGCTCCCGTGTACCTCTTCGAGGGCAACGCACCGCTGCTCTCCCGCTACATCCGTCAATATTCGAACGTCCTCGTGGACGAATACCAGGACATCAACCGCGCGCAGTACCGGCTTCTGAACCTCATCTCCCCTCCCCCGGGGTCCGGTCTCTTCGTCATTGGGGATCCCGACCAGGCCATATACGGATTTCGCGGCGCCTCCGCGTCTTTTTCACGGCGGTTCGAAAAGGATTATCCGGCTGCGAAGATCTACCGGCTCATAAAAAGCTACCGCTGCTCAGCCCCCATTCTCGAGGGGTCGCACGACGTGCTTCGAAAGACACAAGCCGTCTCGGAGGATACGCCGATTCTCGGTACGGAAAGCGATGTAAAAATCAGGATCGTACGGAACAAAACGGACAGAAGCGAGGCGGAATGGGTCGCGCGAACCATAGAGGGCATGATGGGCGGGCTCAGGTTTTTTTCTATCGACAGCGATATCTCCGAGGGGAACGAGTATATGGGGGTCCGAAGCCTATCGGATTTCGCCGTGCTTGTACGGATCGGGAGGCAGATGGAAGCGTTTAAAAAGGCGTTCTTCGATCACGGTATTCCGTATCGGGTGGCTACCCACACGCCACTGTTCTCGACCGGACCCGGGGAGGCCGCGATCGATCTGCTGCGTATCTCGTCAAACGTAAAGAACGATCTTCTGCGCGACCGGGTAAAAGAACGGCTCTCACTCGACGACGAGACGCTGGATGAGATATGCGCCGGTCTGAGAGAATGTAAAACCGCTGCGGAATCCGTGAAAAACCTGGTATCGCGCCCCGAACTCGGGCCCCTTATCATGCAGGAAGAGAAAGAAACGCTTTCCGCCCTGGCGGCGCGGTCGGCTTCGGTTTCGGATCTCTTCGAGTCGATCGCGCTCGGGACCGGGACGGACATGTTGACCGTTTCTTCCGAAACTGTCTTTCTTCTCACCATTCACGCAGCAAAGGGTCTCGAATTTTTCTGCGTCTTCATCCCCGGATGCGAGGACGGTCTTTTGCCCTACACCCTCTGGAGCGGTAAACAAACCGACGCTGCGAGCGAATACGACATTCTCGATGAAGAGCGGCGGCTTCTGTATGTCGGCATGACGAGGGCGAAGCGCGTCCTTTTCCTTTCCCACGCTTCGAAACGCTTCCTCTTCGGCAGGGAGTATGCGCTCGATCGGAGTCCGTTCCTCGATCCCATAGAAAACGCCATAATCGAGGTACAGAAAGCGTCCTCCTCCACCAAACGCGACACGAAAAAAAACGGTCAGCTCGACCTCTTCTAGCCGAATATGCGTTCGACCTCAGAAAGGACTCCGTTTCACAAAGTCCGCCGGGCGTTATCCCTTATAGAGCATCGGGAGGCACCCCCTCATCACCATCCACAGAACTGCGAAGGATTGTTATTCCGGCGGTTTGCCGTTTGTCGATAATTGCCGGTCTAAAAAAAGTTCTTCTTTAGATTAGTTGATAAGGATAAACGTATAGTATAAAAAAAAGGCTCTTTTCTACATTGAATACTGTTTTTACGGCAATAGCACTTTAAAAATCGTTGTATAAACCGGATTGTGGTTTTCTATCATAGGTACAGAAATGGGACAAACCGAAAACAGACTAAAGAGCTTTTCCCCTTTGTCCTATTAATAATTCGCGTGATTGATAATCATATATCCGCAACGAAATTGGAGAAGATACAAAAAAGGGGCACCGCCTGCTTGATCCTGTCGCTTCTTCGTCGAACCGAAAAGACCTGCCGGTCTCACAATCCGTTTCTACAGCGCGTCGAAGAGCTCCTTCTTCTCAACGGCCTGCTTTTCTTCTTCTTCCAGTCGTATCTCGTCCGCCCACCGCTTGTGCGCGTAGTCGATCTCCAGTATATACCGAACCTGTTCCTTGCCGGCGTCCCCTTTCAGGGTAAGAGTTATATAGGTGAAATCCGTCGCCCAATCCGTCTGGAGGACGAGCTGCCCCTTCTCGATGCTCTCGCCCAGCCTGAAATCGACCGGCATGAGCAAAAGAAAGGCGAACGGTCCGAGCGTCTTCTTCTTCTCCTCGCTGTATCGTCGGGCGGAGCTCTCCGGCTGCCCGTACTTTTGGGAAAGCACCTCTTTAAAGTTTCTGTACCGCTTGAGGGCGTCCGTGCCTGTCTGTATCACGAACCGGTAGCGGGCGCTTCTCAACTTGTATTGCGTGAAGCCGTATTCGACGACCGCTTTAAGTCCCGCTATGGTGTCGGAATACACGAGGCTGTATTCCTTCTTGCCGCCCTGCTTGTCTATAAGCGTCGCCTTTTCCGATTCCCTTACCTCCTTCACGTTCATCCCCCATCTCGTCTTCCTGAAGTCGTATTCCTCCCCAAAGAGCACACAAACGGACGATATGATAAAAAGCATCGAAACAAGCGCCGCCTTTTTCATCTTTCTTTCCTCCATCCTGTATATAGTATACATCGGCATCCGGGAGTATGAAATTTCACCTTAAAATTCCTGATATCAGTCCCGCTTTTTTCGGCCCTGTCGCGTTCCGCACCGCAAAACGGCGGCCGTAAACCCCGCCCGCGAAGAGACAAGAGCCAAGACCTTTTTATATTTGCTAATAATAAAAAATCATGTATTAATTACAATAATGAATCCTACGCACGACAACACCGGGGTAAAAATCGACCAGGTCGTTTCGCGTGCCGACCGCTCGGAGTTTTCCTCGATAAAAAGCATCGTCATGGGAATCGTCGAGATCATCAACAACCCGGATTCGACCGTGCAAGAGCTGAAGCAGATCATCGAGACCGACCCGCCGCTTACCGCGAGGGTACTGAAGATCTCGAACTCCGTCTACTACGGCGGCAGGGGCCGTATCGGCGATATAGAGCAGGCGGTTATCTGGATCGGGTTCGATACGCTCAAGGAGATCGCCCTGAACCAGAAGGTCTGCGAGCTCTTCAGGAAGGAGGAGAGGATACACGGATACTCGAGGCCGCTTCTGTGGCGTCACTGTGTGTGCTGCGCCCTTCTCTGTAAATACGTGTACAAGATGGAGTTCAACGAGAGGGGTGAAAACGCCTATGTCGCCGGGCTCCTTCACGACATCGGCATCATAGTCGAAGACCAGTTTTTGCATACGCAGTTCGAGCAGGTCCTGCAACGCTGCGCCGGGGGGGACACAAACCTTCAGGACGCTGAAAACGAGCTTCTGGGGTACGATCATATGCAGGTCGGCGGCGCGCTCGCCAAGCGATGGTGTTTTCCGGACGAGCTCGTACACGCAATAGAAGCGCACCACTCTCCCGACCGCACACCCGCACAGTTCGAGCGGCTCGCCGTTACAACGTATATCTGCAACCACCTCTGCCAGAAATCGGGCGAGGGTTACAAGGATGCACCCCGTCTCGACGATACGCTCTATTCGGAGAGCCTCAAGCTTCTGGGCCTTCATCCCTTCTCGATGGAGATTATCGTCGAAAAAATGCAGCAGGAGATCGAAAGACGGACACGCAGGGGATGGTTATGAGCGTCGCTCAATAATAAATGTCGATTTTTTCCCGATGTGGTATACTTCTCGTAATATATTCCTTCTGCAGGAAAACGAGAGTGGAAAAAAGAAAAATTACCAACGGCGTGTTCTGGGTCGAAGAACCGAAGGCCGGTTTCTACATCCTCTGCGGATGCCCGGCGGACAGCATCAAGCACCTCATCAAACGGGGAATGGTGGTACCGAAGGAGAAAAAGGGGGTACAGTACGAGACGGGCCCCAATGCGATACTGCTCTCCGACGTTCCCATACAGAACGGCATGTTCTCTAACCTCGCCGAGTTTCCCGTTCTGCAGATGCTGTACCGTCAGGGAATGATAATACCCGGTCACCCGAACAATACCGGTGCACGTCCCATGCTAATCGGCCTGGAAGACCAGGTACACGCGCAGAGCGGGTACATCTACAGGGGTAACTACGGGCTGTCGACGATCGAGGAGATCGTCGATGCAGGAACGCCGAGGGATCTCGCGGTACAGATGATGCGGATGAAAAAGCGGTTTGCGTTCGACAATATACGGGAATCCGAAGAGCTCATAGAGTTCAGGGTGATCGACCGGGAGGTGATAGAGCTGAGGGACGGGATGTACGTCCGCCGCAAGGGGATCAACGTGTACGAGTTCATGTACGAGGAAACCTCCACGACGGTGGATCTCAATCTCCCGGCGCATGAGATGTATACTCCTCCGTATACCCTCGATTACCACTGCATCAACAGGGAGCTCTTCTCCGTGATCCACACCGGAGAAGGCGACGGCTGGGACGAATCGAGACCGTGCATGGCGAGCATCATCAGCTATAAAGGAAAACTCTATCTCATAGACGCGGGTCCGAACGTCATCGGAAGCCTGACCGCACTCGGCATCGGGGTCAATGAGATAGAAGGAATATTTCATACGCATGCGCACGACGACCATTTCGCCGGGCTTCCGACGCTGATTCGGTCGAGCCACCGGATCAACTATTACGCGACGCCTCTCGTACGAAGGTCCGTTGTACGGAAGATCGAGGCGCTTACCGGCATTACCGAGGCGCAGTTCAAGAAGTACTTCCTCGTCCACGATCTGGATTTCGACCGGTGGAACGACATCGACGGCCTCGAGGTCATGCCCGTATTGTCACCGCACCCGGTCGAAACGAGCATTCTGTACTTCAGGACCGCGGTCGACGGAGAGTACCGCTCCTACGCACACCTCGCGGACATAGCCTCGTTCAAGGTGCTGGGAGGAATGGTCACGGAAGACAGGAAGAAAAGCGGCATCAGCGCCGAATATTTCGAGCAGGTGAAGGAAAGCTACACAATACCGGTCGATCTGAAGAAGATCGATATCGGAGGAGGGTATATCCACGGCATGGCGGAGGACTTCGTTCGCGACAGGTCGAAGAAACTCGTGCTCAGCCATACCGCCCTCCCGCTCAGCGACGCCCAGAAAGAGATCGGCTCGTCCGCCGGATTCGGAACGGAAGACGTGCTCTTCTCCTCCGACAGGGACTTCCCGCTCGAATCAGCCCGCCGCTACCTCAAATTGTTTTTCGAGTACGCGGACGCGATTGATCTCGAGCTGTTCGAATCGTGCCACCTGCTTCTTTTTCCACCCGGCCAGATACTGTTGAGAAGCGGGTCCCGCGCAGCAGAGCTGTATCTCTTAACGAGCGGATTGGTTGAGGTGATAAACCCGGCCAAGGGTAACACCGACACGATCGGTGCGGGCTGCCTGCTGGGAGAATGGTCCATACTGAATAAGAAGCCGTCCGAATATACATTCAGGACCAAGAGCTACGCCCGAGCCCTCAGGATTCCCGGAAGGGTATTCCGCGCGTTCATCACGAAGCACTCCCTGTTCGAGCGCAGCAAGGAGCGGTACGAGAAGCGGAGGTTTCTCGGTACGACGAGAGTGTTCGGCGATACCGTGTCGTGCGAGATACAAAACCGCATCGCAGGCGAAATGCAATCGTTTTCCTTCGGCAGGGGCGAACGTCCCGAATCTGGAGGCAAACCCCTTCTCTATATTCTCGAGTCTGGATCGATCGAGCTCTACTCGAAGGACAGGCTGGTCGAGACGCTGGAAGGAGGGGACTTCTTCGGCGAAGAACGGATACTGAAAACCCCCGCAACGATGTTCGAAGCGAGGGTCACGAAGCGCGCGAAAGTGTTCGGCATTCCGGGCGAGCTGCTCATCAACATCCCCATCGTACAGCTCAAGCTGTTCGAAAGACTGAAAAGACGCGTCAAGCGGCTGAAAACGAGGTTCGGGATAGAGTGGAGCGACGAGTACGGCGTCCGCATCCGGCAGATCGACCTCCAGCACAAAGAGCTGTTTACCCGTGCGGGCGAAATACTCATCGCGACCGAGAAAAAAGCGCCGGTGTCGTCCATACAGAAACTCCTCATCGCGCTCCTGAAAACGGCTAATTCACATTTCAAATACGAGGAAACCCTCCTAAAAAACAACGGCTACCCGGGCGCGGAAGACCACAGTGAGATACACAGTGGAATCATACGCGAGCTCGAAAACTTTTCTTCGAGACTCCGGACGGAAAAACGAACCGTTTTTCCGGAGCTTCTCGATTTTTTGAGAGAGTGGCTCGTTCGACACACACTCACCGTGGACAGGAAATATATCCGGTTCCTCCGTGAAAAGGGTGTTACCTGATCCCGCGGTCTGGTTTTTCGCCGCCTGGCCCCGTTTCTTTCTTGCGTCTTCACATATTACTCTTGATCTGACGATGTAAACCTACTATACTAAACTAATCAAAAATGAAAAAAGGAGCCTTCAATGGAGATGGTGGTGACGTTTCCGGGTGGAAAACGTGTCGACGCCGCGTTCGAGGGATTTACGGTACGCACGGACCAGTCGAAGGAAAACGGCGGCGAAGGCGCCGAGCCCGAGCCGTTCCAGCTTTTCTTGGCCTCGCTTGTGACATGCGCGGGTATCTATGTCCTCGGTTTCTGCCAAAAGCGCGACATACCGACAGACGGCATCTCTCTCGTCCAGAGAACGGAGAAAAACAACGAAACTAAAAGATACGACAATATTTCTATCGAAATCAGGCTTCCTTCCGACTTTCCCGACCGGTACGTCGACGCGGTTATCAATTCCGCGAACCTGTGCGCGGTAAAGAAGCATATCATGACCCCGCCCTCATTCGAGATAACGGCGGTAAAGGGATAAGAGGGGAGGCGGTACCGATGATCGAGAAGACGGAGTACCGGAAGACGGATGCCGTGAGGATCACGAATGATAAGGAGGACGAGCTCGTCGTTCTCACCGGCGCCGGTCCAAGGATCATAAGCTTTAGGCCGGAAGGCGGGAACAACGTCTTCTGGGTCAATGAGGAGGACTTCCGCGGCCCGGCCGGCCGCGATGATCCCTGGCGCGTGTTCGGCGGAACACGTCTGTGGCTCTCGCCCGAGACGGAAACGAGCTACCGGCCGGACAACGGACCCTGTGAGGTGGAAATCGAAGACGGCTCAGTCACCGTTTTTTCCGCCCCGGATCCCGTCACGAAGATACGAAAGGGCGTTACAATCGCCCCGCACGGGGAATATTTCGCCGTTACGTATACCATCAAGAACGAGGGGATGCATCTTATCACCGCTGGCCTGTGGGCTATTACCTGCGTGCAGCCTGAAGAAGGCGCGGCGATACACCTCCCGTGGGGCGGGGGGGGACCGTGGGACGTAAAGGAGATGAAATACTGGCGCCGCTGGCTTCAGAGCGCCACCGACGTCACCTCGGTACAGTGGAACCCGACAAACGAGTTCTTCATCGTCAATCCAACCGGCGAGGTTGGAAAGGTGGGGTTTGCCAACAGCCGCGGGTTCGCTATGTATTCTGCGGGCGACACGACCTTTATCAAATACGCCGCATACGTTCCCACCGCACACTATCCGGACGGCGGGTGCACGTTCGAGGTATATACATGTGAAAGGTTTTACGAGATAGAGACGCTCTCGCCGCTTTTTGTCCTGTGCCCGGATGAAAGCCGCTCCCACTGCGAACGGTGGTGGGCCGGGAAAGCGGAAATCGATAAAAAAACGATAGACGGCGCGTATGATTTCGTAAACCGCGTTCTTTTCGTGTAGCATACAGCAGCAAGCGATACTAACACAATAACACCGCTGGAGGCACTATGCACCCGATCCTGTTCAGTTCCGGCTTGCGGACGGCACCGAACGTAAGACACAAAACATTATTGCTCGTTAAAGGCGTACTTTTTTCGCTTCTATTCGCCCTTTTCACCGGGCTCATGTCGAAGGCGCGGTTTTTTCTGCCCTTTACGCCCGTACCGGTCACCGGCCAGGTCTTCGCCGTTCTGCTTGGGGGGCTTCTGCTCGGGAGGGTGTTCGGTCCGCTCAGCCAGGCGTTCTATGTGGGTCTCGGACTGCTCGGATTCGAGTGGTTCAGCCTCTTTCCCCTCGTGCCGACGGGAGGATATCTTCTGGGCTTCATCGCGGCGCCGTATGCGGTCTCTCTCATCATGGAACGAAAAACCGCAACGACCGGCTTTCTTCACACCATGACGGCCCTGTCCGCAGGGGTTTTTGTCATCTACCTCTTCGGCTTCGCTTTTTTCACCGCGGCCACTCATACCGGACCGATCGTGTCGTTCAGGCTCACCGTGCTGCCGTTTATCCCCTTCGATCTCGCAAAAGCGGTTTGTGCGGCCCTGATCATCTGTCCGCTGAAGAAAAAGTACGGTCCAAAAACCTTGATTTAACCCTGTTCTATAGTACACTATACCTATGAAGTACATCATACGGACGATCCTGCGGATAGTACTCTTGATGCTGCTTTTCGTGATACCGATCGGTTTCTTCATGACCGCACTCGTGCTCACGGGAAGGGATATACCGCTTTCGAATATCGGCATTCGTAACTTTCTCACCGTGTCAAAAAACCTCCTCATTCCGATCGTTCTTGCGTCCTATCTCTTTTCGACTGGCCTTGCGGTGGCGCTGACGGATAAGATAAAGGTGCGGTCGGTTTTTCTTCTTCACATACCGCCGCTTTTCGTCGGTGCGGCGATCGGCGCCTTCTTTTTTTTCTCGGGACTTCCGATAACGGCCAAAAGCGCCACCCGCGGCCTCGTGCTCGGCTACAGTACCTTCCTGAAACCGGGGGTGTTCAACGAGGCGGACGGATCCATGATCCTCCCGGAGAGCGAAGAAAAGGGGAGGTCTTTGATCCTCATCTACAATAAAACCACCAACGCGCTTTTACCGTTGGACACCGGCCCGCTGGCCGAGCATATCCGTGCGGACGCCACGCGAGGCTTTCTGTCAATCTCATACAAACAGAAGACCGCCCGCTATTCCGGCCGCTTCCCGTTCGGCGCCTTCGTCCGGGAAACTCCCCTCACCTCGGGAAGGTTCGTCCGTTTCTACACGGCACAGGTTCGGTCGCTTTTACTAATGATCCGGGGGCGGTACACAAGCCTCGCCGGGACCGAGCGCGCCGTCTACGGCTTCTTTCTGTCCCTGTCGGTATTCCTGCTTCTGATACCGCTCGTGTATGCAATGAACGACAGGGGCTGGAGTTTCTTCGGAATTATCGGCTTGTTTACCGTGCTGTTCGTTCTTCCGCTCTTTTACAGAGCCCTGTTCCGCATCCGGGACGTTTTTGGCACCTATTCATTTCTGACACCTGCGATAGCGGCAGCCGGGTGCGGGATTATCATAGATATTCTCATAGCAATACGGGAACGAAAAAAGAGCCCGTTCTCCTGAGGGGTACGGTTATCGGAATGGATAACATAAAAAAATCCGCGCTCACCTTTATAATAGTATCGTTTCTCGTCGCCGCAGTCGTCCTCTTAGGTTTCCTTGCCGTTTTTCACTCGAACCGGCTTGACGACCGTATCATCCAGCCGGGATCCTTTAAAACGGCGCTCGTTTTCTCGCGGGCGCTCGCCGGAACGCTCTCGCTTTTTCCCCAGGCGGTGATCTTCGTGTTCGGCCTCTCGTTTACTCTTTTATTCACCCTTTCTCCGTTCAGGAAAGACACGTTTCGATTCAATAGTATTGCGGTTCCCTCCTTTTCCATGCTCATCGTCTTTCTCGTCATCATCACCCTGTCCGAGCTCTTCTTTGTTCCGCTCCTCCTCTCCAGGGCTGAGCGTATAACGGCTGATGCGAAAAAGGCACGATCGGCGCTCGCCCGCGCATACGTCCTGTTCGAAAAGCAGGACTACAGCGGGACGTTACGGATACTCGACCTCTATTTCGATCTCGACGGCGGCGACCGCGCCGCAGAAGAGCTGTATAAAAAAGCGCTCGACCAAAGCACAGGCTCCCATCCCAAACCGGGGGCCGCCGCGGCCGCGCCCCTTGTGGAAGTCGGATCAGAGACGTCCGGACCAAGCTTTTACGAGCGCGGCAGAACCGAGTATGAAAAAGGCAACTACTATTCCGCGCTCTTCTACCTCGAACGGGCGCGCGCGCTTCACCGGGACAACAAAGAGATAGCGGAGCTCTACGAACGGAGCAGAAAAAAGGCGTTCGGCGCGCTGGGGGAAATCACCGGCAAGGAAGAGGAAAAGAAGATCCTCATAGAGCGGAAGGAACGGGCGCTGGCCCTTCTAGACGAGGAATCGAAGCAAAGCGATGCGTTGTACGAGGCGTATCGTATATTCAGCGATCTGGCCCGCAAGTACCCGCAGCTCGACGATATCTCTCTCTATCTCGCAACGGTGGAGAAAAAGCTCCTCGAGGTGGATTTCTTGGCCTCCGAGCTTCTGAGTCAGGATTGGCAGCCGGGCGTGCCGCATCTCGTATTCTTCGACACGGAAGGGTATGTAAACACCGTGAAGAAGGCGGTCTGGCACACAGGGAAGATTTATTTCTACGACATCTCGCGGTACCATACACGAACCGGCGAGACCGTCCATGCGAAATACGGCAAGTGGATAGGCGAACGTATTCTCCTCAAGAACAAGGAGGGGTTCGCAACGCCGGCTCCCGAAGAGGAGGGCCGGTACACCATCCGCCCCTTCGTGAACCCTTTATACCTTCTTTCTTTGAACGGCGGGATAGAACGGCGCCTCACCGTGTACGAGCGCTTCACCGTTTCGGAAGGTCTCGTTAAAAGCGGGCTCGACCTGGAAGGACGGTTCGTATGGCTCTCGCGAAAGGTGGGTATCCTCTTCGCCGTCTATACGCTCTCACTCTTCATTGCGGGCATGGGATGGAAGCGGCGCTCGATATACGAACTCCCCTCCCCGCTCAAGCTCCTGTTGTTTGCGGCCTCCCTGCCGTTCGTCGTATATCTGTTTTTTCTCCTCTATACAGGTATGAACGACGTTCTCCTGTACGCCCACCGGTACCTTACGCGTCTCGTCAGCGCGAACATCAACCCTCTCGTCTTCGTCGGCATAGTCAACGCCGCCATAGGAATCGTGTCAACCGCCTACTTTCTCTCCCAGAATGCCCCGGAAAGCGACGGAGACTCCCCCGAGTAGGGCGCAATACCGGAATATGCTCCTTTGGCCGTTCTCCGCTCCGCGGTTTGAAAACGTACCTGTTCGGGCGGGGGTGAAGAGGGCTAATCCTGATCGTATAAACGCTCCACGAGCTCTTTCGCGTCCTGATCCGAATCGTGCACGATCGTGCACCTTCCCTTGAGAATCGTTCCGTTCTGAATGATGAGTTCCGGCGTCTGAATGTCCCCCAGGATCCTGCTCGTTGGAAGCAGGAGCACGCGGTTGGTTGCATAAATGTTTCCGACAAGGATCCCCTCGACGACCACACTCGATGCTTTGATATTGGACTTCACCTTTCCCTTCGGACCGATAAAGACCTTGTCTACTATGAGCGCGTCACCCTCGAACTTCCCGTCGATCCGGATAGCGCCCTTGACCGCGAACTTCCCTTCAAAATGTGATGTCAGACCGATTGTGCTGTTTGTTTCTTCGCTCATCTGGATATTGGACATGGCCGGGTTTCCTTTCGAACGGTTCAGATCTCTGGCATCCCGAGGAATCCCACGAACTCCTCTGAAAACATATATATCTCTTCGAGCGCTTCCACTACCGTGTAGTCGTTCAACGCCCTGTTTTCCTCGAAATCGTCGAGTCGTATGCTGTCGTCCGGGTTTAACAGAAATGTACCTTTTATATTATAGTCTTCGATTAATATCCTGATAAAGCCCCGAAGGTCCTTGAAGAAGGCGTCCAGTGCGAACAGGTATCGCTGACGCCCCTTCCTTGCGACCTTCTTATCGGAAGAAGACGCCCTGCCGTAACCCATGATTCCCCCGTGAACGGAGCGGTCCACGTAATCGTACTGTTTCAACAGGTGCATTATCTCCATGAATCTCGGGTAGAAGGTATCGCGCTTGCCGGAGTGGCTGTAGTCGAGCTTCATGTAATATTCGCTTAAAAGCGGGAGGTAGTTATGTTCGAAGTAGCGCATATAGGATACGACCGCATCCATCTCCCGATCCTTGGAGTCCTTTTTATACGGTCGCACGGGTATCCTGCCCATTAACGAGGGGCTTGTCCCTTTTTCGGCTCCGTCTGATTCTCGGTCTTCTCTCCCATAATCCGATTCGTACCTGCGTTGAAGCTGTTTGATCACCCCTTTGATTTCCTGTATCTCTTTCAGCACCCTTTTTTTCTGGGTAAGGCTTGTCGAAGTCTTATACACGCCTTCAAGCTGTTTCAGGATCAGCGCCTTCTTCTCGAGAGTCTCTCTGATCTCCATTCTCTTGCCTGTTCCATGTATACGATAAAAAGCAGATTGATATAAAAATAATCTATAACATGAGAATCGAATAGGTGTTTAACATCTGTCGCCGAGTGTGCCGAATACATAATAAATATTCCGGTCAGCGACAGATCTTCTTCAGTTCTCTGAAATCGTTGTTCCCATCAAGAACGCAACGCTTTAAAACCGGCCTGCCGTTCAATGAAGCCGTACGACAGATAACTGATAAACGGTATCCACCAGCAGCGACAGATATTTTTCAGTTCACGGTGGCCGGCATGCCCTCCGACACCTCACAACAGTTAAGAATACTACCCGTCCGCTACGAATGCAACGGGTGACGTGGGTTCGGCTGCACTGTCCCGAATGCCCCTTCGAAGGATTCGCGGCCGCCGTATCGCCGTCGATATGGTGGATCGGGCTTGGAGAGATGGCACCCCCCTAGACCGCGTCTCACGTTTGTTATTATATACGGAACGGATGCACACGCACAAAAAAAATACCCGGCACGTCGTGCCGGGCAGTACGTTTCATTAATACAGTATCGGAAGACCGCTGAATCTACGGCGTCTGTTACCAGCCGTCCTCCATATCGTCCTCGTCCCTGTTCTCCTCCTGGTATACGTCGGTTATCGCCCTCAGCTCGTCGAAATAGGCGTAGTACTGTCCGTAGCTTTCTTCCGGATCGGTCCTGATGCTGAATCCCGCGAAGCTGACGCCCCTCCAGTTGACCCAGTGGTACTCTTCCTGCGCTATAGTCGCCGGTATGGCGACGGAAACTTTCTTCCATCCGGCAAAGTCCATGAACCCCATATCGACGACCATCTCTTTACCCTTGAAATCGTAGAGGTGACAGTATAACCGGTGCTTGAAGCTCCTTCCGCAAACCCAAACGGTGATGGCTTTTGTGATCCCCGGGATCTTTATCGGTCGCGGGGGCCTGAGCGAAAACTGTGCATGCGCCCGCTGGTTGAAGGCGACCTTCACGCCGAGCACATATTCATTCTCCGTCCCGTCGTTGGGATCCGTTTCGGGAAGCTCGAGCGGTCGCCCCTTTCGCCGCATGGATAGGATTATTCCCTGATCGACCGCCATGTGACTCTGCCAGGTATCCGCATCCTCGAAATGGGTAATCGGAACATCGGCAATTATCTGCTTCGAGGTGGTGATACCCACGCGAAGGTCTTCGGTATTCTCCTCCTGGGCTAAAAGCACTGCCGGAACCAGTGCAAGAACAATAACCGTTACTATGTAGGATATCGCTTTATTCATTTTTCGCCTGCTCCTTTACTGTGAACTCCAGATATCGTTAGTTCTATCGGCGAGCTCATCACCATCAAACCGCTGCTTGTACATATCGGTAAGCACCTTCAGGTGATCGAAATATATGACGTAATCATCGACCCGCTCATTGGGATCGGTCCATATCTCGAACCGGACGAGCGACAGTGGTTTCTCCATCGGCAGGTATCGTACGGCCTGCGGGATCTGTTTGGGGATCTCGACACTCATGTTTCTCCATCCCATGAAATGAAGGGTCCCGAGCGGGAGATTATGCACGATTCCCCTGTAGTCTCTAAGGTGCGCATAGAGGGTGTAATAGTAATTTGCACCCCATACCCATATGTCGAGTTTCTTCGCGTTTCCCGGAATGACGATCTCTTTCTCGGGGTATACCCATATCTTGTTATACCCCTTTCTCACAAACGCCGACCGTACTCCCATGACGTACTTGTTTTCCTCGCCCTCCGTGGTTCGTGAGAGCGCGATGGGAGCCCCTTCGATACCGAATCGGATCTTGGGATACTCCCCGTCCGTAAACCTCGATGCGGCTACCTGCCAGTTATTATCATTACCCTCGAAATCATCGAGCACTACCGATCGTATATCCTCCATCTGAAAGTTGAGACCGAGACTGAAAAATTGCGCGAAAGAGAGGGAGGGAATAAAGAGCGCAAGTCCTATTATCGTGAGTAATAAACATCTGGGCTTCATCATACTGCTCCTTTTCTTAGATGAAGGTTTGAATATAGTAGACTCCTTATTTTATATCGGTTTCCGGCCTTTAATTATTTAAAGATATTTTTATTTTTCCGCGTATGTCCTGCCGAAATGCACTGTTCGCATGCCGGGAGAGACGGGTCATCGGCAGCAGGTGATGGTATCCTTGAGTGAGAATCTTTTCGTAACGCACACGTCCGGCGTCCCCCTCGGCTCGCCATTTTCCCCATATTTCAATATAGAGCATCTCGTTCGGGCGTGTCAATACCATTTACCGTCATTTCGCCTCTCTTGTTTACCCTCGCAAAAGCTCGAATCCCCTGTGCGCCATGTAGGAGCTCCGTACGTACGGTCCGGACGCGACATAGCGGAAACCGAGCCGCTTTGCCTCGCGCTCGTAGAACTCGAAGCGTTCGGGAGCTATATACTCCACCACCGGGATATTGGCCCTGCCCGGCCTCAGGTACTGTCCGATGGTTACCGCCTCGCAGCCGGATCGTCTCAGATCCGCTAAAAGCTCCAGCACCTCCTCCTTGGTCTCGCCCAATCCCACCATCAATCCGGATTTGAGAAATATGGCCGGGTGGCGATCGCGAATATACCGCAAGAAATCGAGAGACCGCCCGTAAACGGCTTTCGGCCTCACCCTGTCATACAAACGCCGTACGGTTTCGATGTTGTGGTTGAATACATCCGGCCCGCAACAGGCGACGGTGTCGATTGCATCGCGGTTCAGGAGAAAATCGGGGGTAAGAACCTCTATTCCCACGCTCTCGTCGAGCTTTCGGATCCTCTCGATGGTTTTCGCAAACTGAGAGGCGCCCCCATCCGGGAGGTCGTCTCTCGTAACGGACGTTATCACCACATACCGGAGGCCCAGCCTCTCCACCGCAGCCGCGATCCGCGCCGGTTCGTCTTCATCAACAGGAAGAATCGCGTTACCGTGCGCTTTCTCTATCGAGCAGAAGGTGCAGTTCCTCGTACACCTGCTGCCCAGTATCATGAAAGTGGCCCTGTGGCAGGAGTAGCATTCCGAGAGGTTGGGACATCGTGCATGGCTGCATACGGTATTCAGACCCATCTCTTTCAGCACGCGCTCCGTCTCGTGCCGTTCGCTGCTGTAGGTGATACTCTTCTTCAGCCATTCCGGCTTCCTGTGTCCCGCAACCCGCCCTTCGTTACGCATTTTTTTGCCTTTCGATACCCGGTACAGAAAGTACCTATAATGGGACGCATCGTCAAGCGAACGGATACGGGAGTGAGCCAAAACCCCCGCTCATCCTGAGTCGAATCTGTGTGAAGGGAAAAAGCGGGCTTTTAGGAGCTCTTCTTTACGACGAACGGATCCTTGAGGTTGAACTGCCGTTTCATTGAAATCATCGTGTTTTTCGCAACGCCCTCGGTTTCGAACGGTCCCACCCGCACCCGATAGAAGGTTTTTTCATCGACGGAGGCCTCCATGACGACCACCTTATAGAGTCTTCCTCTCAGATCCTCCGCCATGGTATCGGCGTTCTCACGTTTCGCGAAAGAGGCGATCTGAATGTAGTAATCGCCTTTCTGTACGTACGGCTTGGAAGGGGCGGTCTTCTTGACGGCCGGTTTCTGCTCCACCCGGAGGGTGTCCGCACGGACGGTTTCGGGCCGGACAGCGGTCTTTTTAAGTACAGTCTCCGCTTCGGCCTTCTGTTGTGTCCCGGGACGGGTGGGGACCTGTATCTCCTCTATTTCTATATAACGGCTCTCATCGGAAAGGTCTTCCTCGAGCAGCCTGAGAATCGGCGTGTCCTCCCCGGAGGCCTCCACCGTTTCGACGGCCGATGTATCGGACGATACATCCCCACGTCTCAAGAATTTGGACCTGTCGAAGCTGAAGAGCTTTGTATCTTCCTTGTCTCTTCCCAGGTATATACCGAGGAAGAAGATCCCTATCACTATTATACCGAGCACAAAGACTATCCAGAAGATCCTTCCGGTATCGAGGTTCACCTGGTAGTATTC
>JAFGTF010000091.1 GCA_016934265.1 Spirochaetota bacterium | reverse complement strand
ATTGATACGATGTCACGAATTGGAAAGCAGCCGATCACTATTCCGGAAAAAGTCGAGTTTACACAAGAAGGCTCGAAGATAATCCTGAAGGGGCCGAAAGGCACCCTCGAAATGGACCTGCCGTTCGAAGGCGAGATAACGAAGAACGAGAATCAGGTTGTCATAACCGGCGGCAAGGAAAACAACGCGTCAAGTGCCTCCTACGGACTCGTCCGGGCACTGATCAACAATATGGTGATCGGTGTATCCGAAGGGTTTACGAAAACGCTGAAGATAGCCGGCGTCGGGTATAAGGCTCAGCTCAAGGGAAATATCCTCGAGCTCAACCTGGGGTTCTCACATACGGTGGAGTATGCGATACCGGAGGGAATCACGGTAGATGTCCAGGACGGCACCACGATAGTCGTCGCCGGAATAGACAAGCAGGCAGTCGGTCAGGTCGCAACGGACATACGTCGGTTCAAACCGCCCGAACCGTATAAGGGCAAAGGCATCATGTACAGCACGGAAACCGTGCGAAAGAAGGCGGGCAAAACCGCGGTCAAGTAGGGCCAGTGCAAAGTGAGGGGCGGAGAATGAATAAGATAGAGAGAAGGAAGAGACGGAAAAAGGGCGTACGAAAGAAAATCTACGGTACCGGAACGAAACCGAGGATATCGGTCTTCAAGAGCAACAGGCATATATATGCGCAGGCGATAGACGACGAAAAGAGCGTGACCATCTGTTCGGTGTCCGATTACGAAAAAGGTGCCAAGAAGACCGTCGGGGGTGCGGTCGTAATCGGCGAACGTATGGCCGAGAGACTCAAGGAGAAGAAGATAAAAGAGGCGGTGTTCGACCGTAACGGATATCTCTACCACGGAGTAGTGAAGTCCGTCTGCGAGGGGATAAAAAAGGGCGGCTTGAAGATTTAATAGAGAATGACGAGGAGTAATGAATTGTCCGATAAAAATAGCATGGTCGAAGAAAAGGAAGAGGAGCTTTCAGAAAAGCTCGTCAAGCTGAACCGTGTCGCAAAGGTGGTAAAGGGCGGAAGGCGTTTTTCATTCAGTGCGCTAATGGTCGTGGGAGACAAGAAAGGACAGGTGGGAATCGGGTTCGGAAAGGCGAACGAGGTGTCCGAGTCTATCAGAAAGGGCGTCGAGAATGCAAAGAAGAACATCGTGACTATTCAGATAAAGGGAAACACCATACCGCATGAAGTGCTCGGGGAGTTCAAGGGTGCGAAGGTGATCATGAAGCCCGCTTCTCCTGGAACGGGCATCATAGCGGGCGGACCGGTCCGGGCAGTCGTCGAGCAGGCGGGTATCAAGGACATCCTTACGAAATCGCTCGGTTCCAACAATGCGATCAATGTCGTAAAGGCTACGATGAACGGGCTCGAGAGCATAATGAATATGCAGGAGATAATGGAGAACAGGGGCAAGACATACAAGGAACTTTTTGGATAAAATACCATGGCGAAAAAGAATAAGGTGAAAGTACGGCTTGTCAGGAGCCTGATAGGAGTTCCCGGGAAGCATAAGAGCGTGGCGAAGGCTTTAGGGCTGAGAAAGAGAGGGTCGTCGGTCATACAGGAGTGTAATCCGGCGATCGAGGGAATGATTTACAAGATACGTCATCTCGTACAGACTGAGAGGGTTGAAGAATGAGCATACGGGCACCCTACGGCGCGACGAAAAAGAGAAAAGTGGTGGGAAGGGGCACGGGAACAGGCAGAGGCTGCACGAGCGGAAGGGGCAACAAGGGCCAGAAAAGCCGTTCGGGATACAAGCGAAAGATCGGATTCGAGGGTGGGCAGATGCCGCTCGCACGGAGACTTCCGAAGCGGGGATTCAACAACAGTATGTTCGAGCGTGGGTACCAGGTCATCAATCTCAATGATCTCAACCGTTATAAGAGCGGTCAGAAGGTGAACTACGAGCTTCTACGTGAGGACCGGCTGGTAAACGGGAAGTCACAACGGGTTAAGCTCCTTGCAAAGGGAGAGCTCAAGAAGAAGCTGATCCTCGAGGTCCACCACGCATCGGACAAGGCGTGCGAGGCGGTACGGGCCGCCGGCGGTGAAGTTCGAATTCTTAAGGGGTAATACCCATCTTGTAATCGGGGAAACGCAATGGCTCAACAAGGCAACTTGGTACTCAACATCTTCAAGATACCCGAGCTCAGAAAAAGGGTGATCTTCACCTTTTTGATGGTCATCATCGTGCGTGTGGGCGCATACATTCCGGTTCCCGGGATAAATTCAGTTGCGCTGGAGAGGCTGTTTTCCCAAGCGGCCGGAGGAATACTCGGGTTCTTGGATCTGTTTGCGGGCGGCGCGATGAGCCGGTTTTCCCTGTTCGCACTCGGGATTATGCCGTATATATCCGCGTCCATCATAATGCAGCTTCTGACGATCGTCATACCCGTACTTGAGAGACTCTCCAAGGAGGGAGAGGTAGGTCGCAAGAAGATGCAGCAGATTACAAGAGTGGGAACCATCGGGATCGCCGGCATTCAGGCGTATGCGCTTACCCAATTTATGAAAGCGCAGCCCGAGGTAATCGTCAATCCGGGGCTGGGATTCACCGTCACCGCATTGGTCGCCATGATTGCCGGAACGATCTTTTTGATGTGGATCGGTGAGCAGATTACGGAACGGGGTATCGGAAACGGGGTGTCGCTTATCATTTTCATCGGTATCGTCGCGCGAATACCGGTAGCCTTCAAACAGGTGTACGACCAGCTTAAGCTCGGGGAGCTCAACCCGATCGTTCTTATCGCTTCTTTCGGGATATTCGTGGGAATAGTCGCATTCGTAATACTCGAACAGCAGGGGCAACGAAGGATTCCCATCCAACATGCGAAGAAGGTCGTTGGAAGAAAGGTATATTCCGCCCAGGCGACTCATCTGCCTCTCAAGATAAACCCTTCGGGTGTCATACCGATAATATTCGCATCGTCGATTCTTTTATTCCCGGCCCAGATAGCCAAGTCGTTCGGTGCGAGGATTCCCGCGCTCGATAACCTGGCCACTCTGCTCTCTCCGGGAAGGATACTGTATCTCGTGCTGTATGCACTGCTTATCATTTTCTTCACGTATTTCTATACGCAGATACAGCTGAACCCGATAGACATCGCAGACAACCTCAAGAAGGTGGGCGGGTACATACCGGGGATACGTCCCGGGGCAAACACCTCCACATATCTGCAGCGGGTTCTCAATAGAATTGTTTTACCGGGATCGATTTTTCTCGCCATAATCGCCCTGGTACCGACAATAATTCAGCGATGGCTTAAGCTGCCTCCGGAGATGGCGTATCTCATGGGCGGCACGTCGCTGCTCATAATGGTGGGGGTCGATCTCGATACGATGAAGCAGATCGAGTCTCACCTTCTCATGCGGCACTACGACGGTTTTATGAAGAAGGGCGGCAAGATACGGGGGAGGAACCTGTAATGATCATCGTGCTGCTCGGGGCACCGGGGACCGGAAAGGGTACGCAGGCGCAGTTCTTGGCCCGGCGGTTTGACCTCGAGGCGATCTCCACCGGCGACATTCTCCGACAGGAGATAAAAAACGGCACATCGCTCGGAAAGAAAGCGGAGAAGTTCGTAACAAGCGGCGGGCTCGTGCCTGACGACATCATCATAGACATGATACGGGGGCGGATAGACGGACCAGAAAATAGATCCCGGACGCGTACGGGTGTCATCTTCGACGGCTTCCCCCGAACCCTTTCGCAGGCAAAGGCTCTGGAGAAGATGCTCTCGTCGCTCGGAAGCGGTATCGACCGGGCGATCTACTTCCATATGCCTGAGGAACGGATCATCGAGAGACTCAGCGGGCGAAGGGTCTGTACCGACTGCGGGGAGACCTACCATGTCGTCTATAATCCCCCGAAAGAAGTGGGTGTATGCGGGAAATGCGGTGGAGCGCTGTATCAGAGGGAAGACGACAAGCCCGAGATAATCAGGCAGCGGCTTCAGACCTATAATAGGGATACAGCTCCGATAATTGACTATTACAGTAAAAAAGATTATTATTTACAGGTCGACGCGTACGATGATATCGACAGGATAAAAGAGAAAATAACAAGGGTGCTTGGAGGATGAATGCCTAAGGAGGAGGCGATAGCGGTAATGGGGGTGGTGAAGGAGCCGCTGCCCAACGCGATGTTCAAGGTCGAGCTTGAGAACGGCCATACCGTTCTTGCGCATATCTCGGGTAAGATGAGAATGCACAATATCCGCATATTACCGGGAGACCGGGTCAGCCTTGAGCTTTCCCCCTATGATCTAAACAGAGGCAGAATAACCTATCGATATAAATAGGCGATCTGGATGGGGGGAGATGGGGGAGTTTTACGCGTTTAAATAAGAAAGCGGACGAGAAGGAGCTTACGTGTATGAAGGTACGGGTATCTGTTAAACCGATATGTGACAAGTGCAAGGTGATTAGAAGGAAAGGCGTCGTGAGAGTCATCTGTGACAATCCCAAGCACAAACAAAGGCAGAAATAAAGGAAAGAGGAGCTTTATCGAATGGCAAGGATAGCCGGTGTCGATTTACCGAGCAACAAGAGAGTTGAGGTCGCGCTGACGTATATATTCGGTATAGGAAGGTCGAGGGCGAAAGAGATCATCGAAGAATCCGGGGTGGATCCGGATACGCGCGTACACAAGATGACCGATGAGGAGATCGCGCGACTCAGAGGCATTATCGAGAAAAACTACAAGATAGAGGGCGAGCTCAGGACCGAGACCAGCATGAATATCAAGCGTCTCATCGATATCGGGTCCTACAGGGGATTGCGGCACCGCAAGGGATTGCCCGTACGCGGCCAGCGGACGAGAACGAACGCAAGAACACGAAAAGGCAAGAAGAAGACCGTTGCCGGGAAGAAAAAGTAAAGGAGCGTAGTGGTGGCGAAGACGCAGAAGACGAAGACCAGAAAAAAAGAAAAAAAGAACATAGCGAGCGGAATAGTTCACATACAGGCGACTTTCAACAATACTATAATCACGATAACCGACAGGCAGGGGAATGCGATATCATGGTCGAGCGCCGGGAGCCTCGACTTCAGGGGTGCGAAGAAGTCCACACCCTTTGCCGCCCAGATAACGGCCGAAGACGCGGCAAAGAAAGCAATGGAGCACGGTCTTCGGGAAGTGGACGTGTACGTGAAGGGGCCCGGTTCGGGGAGAGAGTCGGCGATACGAACGCTCCAGGTAGTCGGGCTGAAGATAAACGTCATCAAGGATGTGACGCCGATTCCTCACAACGGCTGCAGGCCGAGAAAGCGGAGAAGAGTATAGCGTGCCGCATATGGTCGCTGCCGGTCTGAATCAAGCCGCCGGGCCCAAAGCTTTATCAGCAATATTTAGTATTTTAGTATCGACATCACTGTCACGATAGACGGAGGACGATATGCCCAGATATTTGGGGCCATCCTGCAGGCT
>JAFGTF010000090.1 GCA_016934265.1 Spirochaetota bacterium | reverse complement strand
TCTTGTCGACGAGACACGGCACCTCGACGCAGCAGCCTGTCGGGAGGTTGGTGATGAGCCCCGTGTTGCGGACGTTCCCGTTGATCCGTATGGGCTCGCCCGAGACGACCGCATTGATGATCTTCGCGCCGTACTCGACGCTCGGCGTGAGATCGACGGGCTGTTTCCCCTCGATCTGCATTTCTATCGAGCGGTCGTCGTCACCGGCCTTACGGCGCGTGATCTCCAGCGCATTCCACGTATAGCTCAAAAACCGCTCGATATCGCGAGGGCTCTTCCTGAAATATGGAACGTACTCAGACATATGGTGTGGGGATTCAGTGACGAAATAGCCGAAATGCTTCAATATCTCGAAGCGGACCGTATCCGCCTCGTAGGCCTTCTTATTGTCGTAGGCGGCGTGAATATCGGGATACGCATCCCGGCCGTCCACCTCAAAGGTGAGATACCATGCCATGTGGTTGATCCCGGCAACGAAGAAGTTTACGTTCTCCGGCATCTGCCTGTAGTAGAAATCGTGCCAGTCTTCGTTCGTAACGGGGTAGTTCTCCCATTCCGCGGCGCCTATGTACCCCGCGATCTCCTTTGTCGTCGCCTGGACGCTGTGGCACAACCCCACGCTGCGTATCGTGCTTGCGTCGTTAACCGCCCACATGATGGAGGCCATCGGATTCGCATAGTTAAGAAACAGGGCCCCCGGACACAGCTCTTCCATGTCTTTTACGATGTCGAGGATCGGCGGTATATGCCTAAGAGCCCTGAACACGCCGCCAGGCCCGAGCGTATCGCCGACGATCTGGTCGACGCCGTATTTCAGCGGTATCTTTTTATCGATTTCCCATGCGTCGAGACCGCCTACCGCGATCATGCTTATCACGAAATCGGCACCCTTCAATGCGTCTCGCTGTGACGCGGTCTTCTCTATTCTTCCGGGCAGCTCATGCTCCTCGACGATCCTCTTTGCGAGCCTGAACGTCGTATCGAGTCTCTCCTCAGCGATATCCTCCAGTACGATGGTAGCGTCCCGCAGTGCGGGATGCGAGAATATGTCACAGCAGAGAAGCCTCGCGAACATCGTGCTCCCTGCACCGATAAACGCAATTCGAGCCCCCATCGCAATTCTCTCCTCTCATTTAATCAGGATATCGGCCCTTTTTATCGTCTCGCCGTCTACATCTATCGATACGAGCGGCCAATCGGGATCTTCGGAGATGATCTCGTTTTTTTCCTCCAGCACGAGGATGGTATCCTCGCTCTTTATGCCGGCGATGGACGGGTTCCACGCATATGCCTGGTGCAGCAGCACCCGCTCCGTCTTCGGCGTATCGAGGGTGGCCTTCACATCCCGTATCCTGTAGCTCGCGGAGCCGCCCTGATGGAGCTTTCGCCACTCCTCGGGGTATCCGAAGCGGGCGAAATTCTCCCTGTGGCGGGCGAAAATATCGACGATCCTCTGTCCCGGTCTCGTGTTCTTTATCAATCTCGCGTCTATGTTGAGTATCGCCGAATGCCTGCGGCGAAGCTCGTCAGGGATCTTTCCGAAGTGCACGAACCTCGTAATGGAGAGATTCAGCCCCCATTTCACCGCAACCGCGACGAACATGACATAGGTTGAGATTCTTTTCTCTGTGGGAATCGGATGCCTGTAGTCGGCGATCCTGTTGTCGCACGCAACCAACACGAGCTGCGGCTGAATATTCTTCCGCATGAGCTCGCTTCCCACCATGGCCGCGACATCGAGCTCTGTCATGCCGAGTGTGATCTGCCCGCCGACCTTCGTAAACACGCCTGAGGTGAGCCTGCCGAGTTCCCTGAATCTTCCACGCTCCGTCTCCGTGAGCTGGTACTGTATGCGATCGAAATCGCTTTCGAGACGCTTTAAACCCTCTATCTCGAGGTCGCATGCCACGTTGTCGCTTGCGCACACCTCAAGAATGGAATCCACAAGCTTCGTGTTATACCAGGTGTACTCGTACGTCTCCAACGGAATTCCTGGTATCTCCTCGTCGAGGATCCTCGGCATCTCCGTGTTGTCCGTAACGAGAAACGCCCGCTCTTTCGTCACGAGCACGCCGCTCCAGCCCTCCTCGCTGTGATCGACGATACGGTTGTCTCCCCCGCATGTGATCCAGGCGAAATTGGAACGACGTTTCAGGTATACGGCGTCTAGTCCTCTTTTTTCGAGGTAGTCGCGCGTTCTCGAAAGTTTCTCGGAAAACTCCCCTATCCTGTCCATTTTCCTCTCTCGCTAGCGATTCAGCCTTCCCTCAAGCTGCTCGTTGAGATCGAATATTTTCTCCAAAACCGGAAGCTCTTTTGACACGTTGAACCGGTATGAGGAGGCGAACATCGGCGACATCAGCCTGTTCCACTCCCTTGCTACCTTTGCGCTCCCCTGCCTCTCGTATGCCCGATCAAGGTCTTCGGCTTCATAGAATATGATCGCAAGGTTTTTGTGCATGAAGACCGCCTCTTGTTCGACTCCAGAGGCTTTGATAACCTTTAAAAGCTCACTGTACGGTCCCTTGTGTATCTCCCGGTGCTGCCGTTTGTACTCCTCGAGAAATTCGTTCTTCACCTCGCCTACGATACAGTATTTTGCCATAATCCTACCCCGGTATATTCGATCTTCATCGGGAGGTCTCGACGGTAACGATCTCCTGGGAGACGATCCGCACCCTCCCGACGATTCCCGAATCGTATTTTTTCAAATCGAGCAGATTGGTGAGCGTGTTCCATACCCGTATTCGTATGTCGTTTCCGCCCGGTTTCAGGAAACCGGTGACATCCCAGCGATACGGTTTCCACGGCCTGAGCCCCACCGTCCGGCCGTTGACGCACAGCGATGCGATCTCCCTGATATCCTGCGCCTCGAGAAAACAGCTGCAGTTTCTCGTGAAGCCATCCTCGAAATACACATGCTGTCCGTACTCGATGGATCCGGAAAAATAGGGGTATCCCTGGTCGGTCCATGTTCCCGTTACAAGCTCGTTTCTCTCCCCATCGATCGCATACTCTCCCTCGGCCCCCTCTTTCACAAGCGAGAAGTCACCGACGATCATCACCGGATCGAACATCAGCTCGATAGGCTCGATACCCGTTTTTCCCTGAAACGCGCGCTCCGGGAGTTCGAAACCGATCGTTACGCGATTTTCACCCTTTTTCACGAGCCTTTTGATGTCGACCTCCTTCATCCCGTGGTCGAGGTAGGCGGATTTTTCAAACCGACGTATCGGCTTCCCGTTTATCTCGATTCTGCACGGTGAGGGGACCCTGTCGAAGATCGCCCTGAGGTCGCCATCAGAACGATTGATGCGGAAAAAAGCCTCCCAGGTCACCGTTCCGCCGAGCATGTTAAACCAGCCGACACCCTCTGAAAATCCTTGTGTCACGTGCCACCGGTTGAGTACGAGAACGTTCGGTGTATGGCGCGTCGCGCTCCATCTTTCGGTAAGCACGACTTCTTTTTCTTGAGCGGTCTCCACCTCGATATGCTTCACCCCGCCGTTTTTTACGACGTCGATGTACGAGGGGCCCGGTTCGGCGCCTTTCGTCACCCTGAGACGGTGAGGATCCGCCGAGACGATACGCATATTTGTGTCGTTGACCGGCGGAGCAGGCTTCTTCTTTCCGTCGATAACGAGAAAGAAAGACTCAAGCGGCTTGATTCTGCACGGCACGGTGACGTACCCCCTATCGATCCTGTAGCAGTACGCGTCGCGGCGTTCGCCGGTCTCCGGGTTCCAGAAGGAGGGCTCGCCCGTCGCGCGAAGCCGGACCTCCGTGGAATAGGAGCGTTCGTCGGAGTTCACGATAAAATAGATATCCTTGTCCTCCTTTCGCCAGTGCGAGCAGTATATGTTCGCCTTTTTAGCATCCGTCACCCGGATACCGACGTCCCTGCCGACGAGCGAGACGATCTGGTTCTCTATCAGCCCGCGGGGATCGGAGAGAAAAAGAGGTCCAAAACCCACGGCCCGTATATTTTCCGTTCCGCAGAGGGAAGACTCTTTCACGCGGTTTTTATAGGCTGCGATCATCTTTTTCGCGGACAGGCCGATCCGCTTCTCGAAGTATGCGGTAAATTCCGAAAGCGGTTTGCCGCCTGTGTCCTTGTAGGGCATCAACGATAGAAAAACAACCTTCCCCCCCTCGCGTGCAAACCGTACTATCGTTTCGGCGGACTCGCGCCTGAGCGTCGTCATGGGGGGGAGAATAAGTAGCGGGTACTTCTGCGTTCCGATGCGAAGCGAACCGTCCTCGATCGTACATCTTTCGAGAGAATCCTGTCCGAGTATGTCGTAGTCCGTGTTCAGCCTGAGAAGGCGGTCGGTGACGTAAGAGAAGTCGTCGCTCAAGTCCCACGGGAAACGGTCCGTCGTGCCGGACTCGTATTCCGCCCAGAGGCTTTCCATCGGGTAGAGGAGGGCGATATCACAGACGAAATCGGCGTCTATAGTCATCACCCCGAGCCTGGCAAGGTACCGGGAGAAATAGCCGTAGTTGTCCCACATGGGATTCTGATAGAACTGGCTCGGGGGACACTCCCTCTTTCTCTGCGCACTGATGGAAAAGTGAAAGGCGTGGGGAACCATGAAGTTTATCCCCATCATGTACTGCCAGTCCGTCAGTATCTTCATGTCCTCCATTCTGTATTTCCATCCGCCGAGCGCGTACGACTCGCTCATCACCCGCCTTTTTTTGTAGTGGCGGCCGACTGATGAGACGAGCTTGCTCTCTATCTGCCACACATCTTCGTCTACTCCCCACCGGAGATTGAGATCGCCCTCCACGTTGTCGAGCGCATCCACACCCGGTATATGCATCCGAGCCATACCCGGTATCGCGTTTCCCTGGTACACCATCTGCCACAGCAAAAAGGGGTTGCAGAGCCTGAAGTGACCCATGAGCTCAAGGCCGTTTTTCTCGCACCAGTCCGCGCATCGTTTTACATAATTCTTCTCGAACATCGAGGTGAGCTTCTCCCAGAAATCGTGCCGCACGACAGGGGTCTTTTCCCCCATATCGCTCACCAGCGCCGGCAGTTTGTCGACGATGGAGTAGCCGTACTCCTTCTCGAACTCCGCTTGAAAGATCCTGGACCATGGAACCGCGCTTGCTCCTTCGCGCATTATCGTGTAGAAACCCGGTTCGTCCGTAAACACCTTTGTCACGGCACCGCCGAAAGATTTCTTGAACCGCTTCTTATACTCCTCGTGCGTCGTTTCGAGAAAGTAGTCGACCGCCTTCGGGTTGAACAGATCGACGTATTTCCCGTACGGAAAGTACCAGTCCCACCCGTGCGGCTGGTGAAACGGGCAGTCCTCCGGCTTCGGCTGCGGAAAGGCGGTTTTCGGGTGGAAAGCCCGCATCTCCTTCTCGACGAAAAAGAGGATGACATCGAGACCGGAGTCGTTTTCCATCCTGAATCTGCCGTCTTTCGCATACCTGTCGAGCCGTCTCAGGTTCTCAAGCTTCAGGCCGAACACGTCCGTACCCGTACCCGCTTTTGAACAACGGGCGCCGTGTATCGCGACGACCTTCCCCTTTTCAAGCTGCACATCCACCGCCTTTCTGTCGCTGCAGCGTATCCAGGATATGTCGAGATAGGTGAGAATATACTCGGGATGATCGTCGAGAACGCGGGTCCCGCTCATGCCGCTCGGCCAGTCCGACTCGTCGTAAATGATCGCATCCATACCCTGTTTTTCCGATTCGGCGATGATATGGGCGATCTTTTTAAACCACTCTTCCGAGAGGTAGGGAACCTCCAGTCCGTACCTCGGGTGCATGACATACCCGCTCAACCCCTTTTCTCTCATCTCCCCGATCTGCCAGGATAACTCCTCTTCATCCAGCTGTTCGTTGAGGAACCAGAACGGTGCAGGCCCGTATTCTCTCGGCGGATCTGCGAACAGCTTTTTAAGATCCTTTCCTGCCATATTCCGTTACCTCCGCGTTATAAGAATTCCGCCGCCGTATACTTGACGGGTGCGATCCGCCGATTAGCTCGGCGGATACCGCCTGATATCGAGGCCGCTTCAACAGATCCCCCGGTCGTCACCTTCGGCGAAAGTGACTAGAAACCGGGCAGCCACCGCTTCTCGGCGTCGAACATCTCGTCCGTCATGGATCGGACCTCGTCGAGTGTGAGCAGCGCCGACGTGAGAGGATCCACCAT
>JAFGTF010000089.1 GCA_016934265.1 Spirochaetota bacterium | reverse complement strand
TCTTGTCGACGAGACACGGCACCTCGACGCAGCAGCCTGTCGGGAGGTTGGTGATGAGCCCCGTGTTGCGGACGTTCCCGTTGATCCTGATCTGTTTTCCCGTCACCACCGAATGTATTATCCTGGACCCGTACTCCACGCTCGCCCGTACCTTGATCTTTTGTTTTCCGCTTATCTGGTCTTTTATCTCACTGTCGAGCGCTTCTTTCTTCTGAACGCAGATGTCGTAGTAGTCCCACCGGCGTTTGACGAACCGCTTTACCATGTCCGGGTTCTTCCTGAAGTAGGGTACGTACTCGGACATATGGTTGGGAGACTCGGTGACGAAATATCCGAAGTGCTTCAGTATCTCGAAGCGGACCGCGTCCGCTTCATAGGCTTTCGGGTCGTTGTAGGCCTCACGTATCTTCGGGTATGCGTCCTCGCCGTCGACCTCGTATTTCAGATACCACGCCTGATGGTTAATACCCGCGACGTAGAAATTGATGCTCTCCGGCACAGGCGCGTAGAAGAACACCTCCCAGTCCTCCTCCGTGAAGGGATAATTTTCCCACGGCCCGGCACCGATATACCCGGCAAGCTGCCGCGTCGTGGCCTGGACGGAATGGCACAGGCCCACGCTCTGAATGGAAGTGTCTTCGTTGACCGCCCACATCAGCGCAGCCATCGGGTTCGCATAGTTGAGCAGTATCGCGTTCGGACAGAGCTTTTCCATATCCCTGCAGATGTCAATCAGGACCGGTATGGACCGCAGGCCGCGGAAGGTCCCGCCGGGTCCGAGCGTATCGCCGACCGTCTGGTCTATTCCGTACTTCAGCGGTATCTCCTTATCCAGGGCATACGCTTCGAGGCCGCCTATCTGGAACATGATGATTACGAAATCCGTTCCCTTCAGCGCGTCCTTCTGGTTCGTCGTACGCTCGATTTTGGCCGGGTATCCCTCCTGCTCCACGAGACGCTTCGCGAGTTTGTAGGTCATGTCGAGGCGCTTTTCGTCCGGGTCCTCCAGCATCACCGTGATGTCCCGAAGTTCCGGGAACGAAAAGATGTCGCAAAGCAGGTTTCTTGCGAACATCGTGCTTCCGGCGCCGATAAATGTGATCTGTGGCATTTTCGTCTCCTCATATGGTAATGATAGATTTAGAACGTTTTACTCCATGATGGCAGGCCCCGAACGGAATCATCGTGCAATATTCGCTTTTTCGCGAACCGGCGTACCACCGCTTCTAAAAAATGGATGTCCGAAAGCTGTTATTACGGTACGTTTCCCCTACAGAGCTCCCTTTCGTGTGCCGGCCCGGCAATCACAGTCTTTTTAAGGCATACAAACAGCCGCTCTTCGCATTCTCCCGAAATACTCCCCGGAGGAAGTGTAACATCCTTTCACGGTACCACTCTACAGGGTTGAACCATCTGAGACGCTACAGCGCCGTCCTGAACGTTCTCTTCGCTATATCGGCGTATCGTTTCCTCCAGAAAACCACGACGCACCGTTACGGATACTGAACATTTACCGCTCTGACCCGCGCCGGTATCCGCGGCACGCAACCGCCTTGCATTCAGGGGGCTTACAACGGCTGCAACATCAGGCGCCGGGGGCGCACACCGTGCCACTCCCCCGACACCTTTGTTTTATTGCAAGCCGCGTCCGCTTCACCCACAGAGGACAAATCCCCTCTTCGGCGTAACGCCGTGTTCAGCGTCATGCACCGGGTTTACGCGACGACTGAAAACAGAGGCGGCCGACCTGAAAGACCGGCGTCGTTAAAAAATCGCCGCCCACTTCTCGATGTTAGACTTATCGAACTCCATCGGCGGGCCGAGCAGGACATAGGGGTCGCCGTCCTCGCCGACCGTCACTTCATAGACCCCGTCGGGTTCGCCCATCGTCGGCCTTCCGAGCTTAATCGTCTCCCCTACCTTACCGGTAAACTCCCCGGTACAGCATTTATGCATTATGGTCGCTGCGACATACCCGAGGTCCATCGTGTTCCAGAGTAAAAACTTCTGACATGTCCCCTCGAGCACGTAGTCCTTCATCGTACTCGGAATCCCGAATCCCACGATCTTGAGCTCTCCGATGAGTCCCTTGTCCGTGACCGCCGCACAGGCCGCGGGAGTCGCCACCGCGGACAGGCCGATGATTCCCTTGAGGTTCGGATATGCTTTTATCAATCCGAGCGCCTTGTCATAGCTCTTTTCCGTCATATCGTCGCCGTATACGACGTCGACGAGCTTCACATCCTTGTACTTCGGATCTTTGAGCTCCTCCATCACCCACGACAGCCACTTCCGCTGGTTGGGTGCCTGCGGCGTTGCGCTTAAGACCGCGATCTCGCCCTTATATCCGGTCACCTCGCCCATCGCGGAAGCGAGTCCCCTTCCAATTCCTTCGAAACTCGCCTGGTTGACGAACGTAACCCTGGCGCTCTGGTTCACCGCAGCGTCCCATGCAACGACCGGAATCCCCGCCTCCATCGCCTTCTTGCATACGGGCGCGAGGGCGTCCATGTCGTTTGCCGCGATACCGATCGCATTCACCTTCTGGTCGATTACCGACTCGATGACCGTAATCTGCCCTTCCACACTCCAGTCGTCCGGCCCGACTTCGAAGATCTTGTCTCCGAACTCTTTTGCCGCCTCCTTCGCGCCTTCGTAACAGGAGATGAAATAGGGATGACCGAGCCCTTTCGGCACCCACGCCAGCGTAAACGGCCCTCCACCCTTCGCTTTTGTCGCTTCGCCCTTCGGCGGGGTTCCCGCAAACAGAAGCGAAGCGCCGAAAAGCAGGACGACACAAACACAAAGAACAATCGACTTCTTCATCGCTCTCCTCCTTCTATTTTTTTGCCATGCTTCACCCGGATCGAAGCCGGGTGTGAAATCGTATGGTCAAGAACCGCCCCGGCGGTGTTTCACAGAAGCCCTGAACCGGGACGCAATGGTCGGTATGAGCAGGGCGATAATCAAAAGCCCGCCAGTGAAGATGCGGATCACCTGCTCCTGGACGTTGAGAATCGAAAGGCCGTAATGAACATACCCGATCATCAACGCGGCGATAACCACCCCGATAATCGATCCCTTCCCGCCGAAGATGTACACTCCGCCTAAAAGGCAGATCGTAATAACGGCCATCTCGTTCCCCTGTGCGATATCCGGTCTCGCGGAGCCTATTCGCGACGTCAACAGTATTCCCGACAGACCCGCGATAAGCCCGGTAACCCCGCAGAGTATGAGGCGGATCCTATCGACCCGAACGCCGGAATATCGCGCGGTGTTTTCATTGTTGCCGACGATGTAGATAAGCCGTCCGAACCTCGTTCTGTGAAGCAAAAACCCGAATATCACGGCGAGCAGGATGAATATCATAAACTGTATCGGTATGAAGGTCGAGCTGTAGGCACCCCCCAAGAGACCGAACCGCTGGGGGAGATCCCGCACCGCGGTATCGCCGAGGAGAATGTACCCTACACCCCTGTAGAAAAGCATCATGGCGAGAGTTACCACGATCGACGGTATCTTCAGCCTGGTGATGATCACGCCGTTCAGTAGTCCCGCCGAAAGACCGACCGCAAGCCCGATGACCGTCGCATACCCGATCGCCATACCCGCCTTGTAACAGACTCCGAGAATCACCCCCGACATGGCTGAAATGGACGCAACGGAAATATCTATCACACCGCTGATGATGAGAAGCGCCATCGGCAGCGTCAGGATGCTCTTCTCGGTAAACGTGAGCGTTGCATCGAACAGATTGGCCACTCTGAAGAGATCGGGAGAGAGTATCAGGTTTATGACGAATACGGCGATCAGCAGCATGAAAATAGTGAACTCCCAAGTTTTCAGCATATCGGCGAGCGGCAGGCGCTTCTTTTTTTCTCTCTCATTCGGCATCAAACACTCTCCTCTGCTTTCGCATCTGTTCCGCGACCCGGTGGGACAGAACTGCATCGAAAATGACCGCAACGAGTATGATGAATCCCTGAACGGAGAGTTTCCAGAAATCGACGATACCGATAAGCTCCAGCGAGTTCAGGATGATCCCGAAAAGCAGCGTTCCGAGCAGGACACCGAAAACGGAACCCACCCCTCCGAAGATGCTCACTCCCCCTATGACGCACGATGCGATGGTCTGCATTTCATACCCGAGCGCGGTATTCGCCTGTGCGGTATGTACGCGGGACACCCAGAGAACACCGCCGAATCCTGCGAGCATTCCCGACAGTGCGTACACGAGTATGTTTATCCGCGTGCTGTTTATCCCGACGAACTTCGCGGCCTCCTGATGGTCACCGTACGCATAAATCTCCCTCCCCTTCCGCGTATGATTCAGGAAATAGTACGACACGACGGCTATGATCAGGGCCGCGAACATGAGGTTGTTGATGCCGAGTATGTTCCCGCGGGCGATGAGCTTAAAACCCTTCGTGATGTCACCGTATACGACCCACCTGCTTCTCGATACCACGACGACGAGACCTCTGTAGATCGACATCGTGGCGAGTGTCGTGATAAGCGGGTGGACCTTTCCCTTTCCTATGAGAAGCCCGTTTATAATTCCGCATCCGAGACCGAAAACCGTCCCGAGCAGTATCAGTACCACCGGAGGCAGGGCCGGATTATCGCGCATGATGATGCCGACGCTCATTCCAGACAAAGCGACCACTGAGCCCACCGAGAGGTCGATACCCCCCGTTACGATGGTCATCATCTGCCCGATGGAGATAAAGGCGAGAATCGACGCGTACATCAGCATGTCTTTCCAGTTGTCGCCTGTGAAGAAAATCGGGTTTCTGAGACCGACAAGCACCATCACGATGACTATAATGATGAAGATCCCGAACTCTCTTCTCCGTACGAGCTCCCGAAGCCGGCTTTTATAGCTTCTACTGTTCATTGAATACTCTCATATTTGACGCTGTTATTTGCCCTTTTCACCGAGGGCGGCGGTCAGCACTATCTCCTGAGTCGCTTCCCTGCGCGTTATTTCCGATACGAGCCTGCCTTCGTTCATCACGATGATACGATCGCTCATTCCGATAATCTCGGGGATCTCCGACGATATCATGAGTATCGCTTTTCCCTCCCCGGCGAGATCACTCATGAGTTTATGCACGGCCGCTTTAGTCGCGATGTCTATTCCTTTCGTGGGTTCGTCGAGAATGAGTATCTTCGCGTTCGCAGCCAGCCACTTCGCAAGCGACACCTTCTGTTGATTGCCTCCCGACAGGCTCCCGACCTTCTGCTGTATCCCGGTGGCCCGTATATCCAGAAGATCATAGAACCGCTTCGCGGTATCCCTCTCGTCCGTCCTGTTGATCCAGCCGAATCGGGAGAATCGCTTCAATATGGGTATGGTTATATTCTGTGTGATGTCCAACTGCAGGACGAGCCCGTACTCTCCCCTTGATTCCGAAAGGTAGGCTATTCCGAGCTCCATTGCCTGCCGTGGGTTTTCTATTCGTACCTGTTTCCCCTCGAGGAATATCCTGCCGCCTTCGGGGTTCTCCACGCCGAATATGGTTCGTGCGACCTCCGTCCTTCCTGCACCGACGAGACCGGCCATTCCGAGAATTTCCCCCTTCTTAAGCTCGAAGCTGACCTTGTCGAACTCTCCATGCCTGGACAGATTCTCGATCCGCAGCACCGGTTCCCCGATCTCGACCTCCTCCTTCGGGTAGAGGGTCTTCAGGTCTTTTCCGACCATCATTCGTACGAGTTCCTCCACCTTCAGCTTGTCCTTCGGTACGGTACCTACCTTTTTACCGTCTCGAATCACCGTCACTCTGTCGGCGATATCGAAGACCTCCTCGAGCCGGTGGGATATGAATATTATACCGGTTCCCTCCTCTCGCAGTTTCCTCGCTATTCTGAACAGGTAGTCGATCTCTTCCTTGGTGAGCGATGCGGTCGGCTCGTCCATGATGAGTATCTTGGCGTCCGCGGAGAGTGCCTTGATGATCTCGACCAGCTGTTTCTCCGCAATACTGAGACTTTTTACGAGCGCGCGGGGGTTTAGGTTTACTTCAAGGCTCTTGATAAATTCACCCGCCTTTCTGTACAGAGCCCCCCACCTGATATTCCTTGTCACGGGCCGGATCTCCTGGTGCCCCATATATATGTTCTCAGCAATACTGAGATCCTCGAAAAGGCTCGCTTCCTGATAGATTGCCGCAATACCGTGATCATACGAAGCACGGGCGTCAGGGAACACCACTCTCCTGCCTTCTAAGGTCATCTGACCGCCGTCGGGCTGGTATATGCCCGTGATTATTTTGATCAGGGTCGATTTCCCCGCCCCGTTTTCACCTACCAGCGCATGAATCTCACCCTGCCTGAGGTCGAAATCCACATCTGAGAGCGCGAGCGTGCCGGTGAAAATCTTCGTAATTCTCTCTAAGGTGAGTAGGTGTTCCATGTCGCCCGCCTTTCTAGTGCCTCCGAACCGACCCTCATCGTCATATGTCAACTATCGTGACGATGTAATCAGTTTCATGAAACTAATTACAGCAGCGTTTTCCATTTTGTCGCACGCTTTTTTTTTTGTCAAGCGAAATGTAATCAGTTTCATAAAAGCGTAGAAAAAAACTTCATTGGAGGCGCCTACATCATTATGACGTCTTTCTTGACCTGCTCCGTGGACTGTCTGATGATAAGCTGCGTATCTATGACGATGTCACTGTTCCGCGACCGCGGATTCTGTATCTTCCTGATGAGCTGGGTTATCGCCTCCGCCGCAATCTGCTCAACCGGAATATTCACCGTGGTAAGCTGAGGAGAAACGAGCGAAGAGAGCGCGATGTTATCGTGACCCGCGATCGCGATCTCTCCCGGCACATCGTACCCCTTCTCGCGGATGTACTTCATCGCGCCTATTGCCAGAAGGTCGTTTACCCCTATGATGGCGGTGGGGGCGGACCTCGCAAGCATCCGCTTCGCCGCCTCATACCCTCCCGCTGCGGTGAATTCGCTCTCCTCTATGAGATCCTGATCGAGGTCTATCCCGTGATTTTTCAGCGTGTCCCGATATCCCAAAAACCTGCTCTCGCTGCACGGATATCGGTGCAGGCTTCGTATCATCCCTATCCGTTTATGCCCCTTCTCGATGAGATAGGTAAGTAGTTTACTGAACCCGTTGTATCCGTCGGCATACGCCGAGGAGACGGGAAGCCCGAAGGATGGCTGATCCATAACGATAATCGGCACCCTCTTCGCCACGTTATGTATGAAGGGCTCGTTTTCCATTATGCTGACATAACAGCACAACACGAGCCCCTCCACCTGCCGGGTCAAAAGGTAGTGGATATATTCCCGCTCGCGTTCCGCATTCATTTCGCCCGTACAGATGAGTGCGATGTAATCGTGCTTCCTCGCCTCCTCTTCTATGGATTTCAAGAGCTCCGAATAGTAGGGATTTCTGAAATCGGGAATGATTACACCGAACGTGCTCGTTTTTTTTCTTCTCATCCCCTTGGCAAGGAAGCTCGGGGTGTAGTTCAGCGATTCGATCGCTTCGAGCACCCGTTTCTTGGTATCCTTGTTTACGACCGCCGTGTTGTTCAGTACCCGGGAAACTGTCGCCTTCGATACACCGGCTTTTTTAGCCACATCCGATATGTTCGCCATACGGCTTTACCTTCAGTAACCATTTTCAATTATACTTCACGACGCATTCGTTGTCAAAACTATAAATCTTTTAGCGTTAAGTTTTGCACGGTGAAGCGTTACTTCGACAATATACTCTTTTCCCAATAATTTCCTTAGAAAAAAATCGTCGATATAGTATAATCTTCGCAAAAACAGGAGGAGACATGTACGCTGAAAAACCGTTACGACACTTCATCGACCGGCTCTGTTCCGAAAGCCCGGAGCCGGGAGGCGGGAGCGCTTCGGCCCTCGTCGGCGCCGCTGCAGCGGCCCTGTCCGGCATGCTCGCCGCGCTCACCGTGAATAAGAAAGGATACGAAAAGGTGCGGCCCGATATGGAACGGTACCTCGAACGAGCGAGGAGGCTGAAAGACGATTTGCTGCAGCTTCTTCAGCGGGATACGGAAGCGTTCGACGACGCGTCAAACGCGTTCAAGCTTCCGAAGGGTACCGAGGAGGAAAAGCGCAATCGTGCCGAGGCGATCGAGAAGGGGTTGAAAAAGGCGACCGAAGTCCCGCTCGCGATAATGGAGAAGGCGACGGAGGTCTCGAGGCTCGCGAACGACGTTTTGAAGACGGGCAACGAAATGGCGATCTCGGACGGCGCGATCTCCGCGCTCTTCGCGGAGGCGGCCTGCATCGGCGCCATGGTCAACGTCTACATCAACTTCAGCTGGATGAAGGACGGCGCATACATCGAGGAGACAGAGGCGAAAATCGGCCCCCTCCTCGATGAAACGAGAAAAACGAGAGAGCAGGCGCTCTCCTATACACTCGAGAAGCTGAGACGCGGATGAAAAACATGGACAAACAAAACAGGTATGATACTCTTGTATCTACCAACCCAAAAAACGGAGGAATACAGTGAGTGCCAAGGTAATTGATTGTGTCGCGATTGCGGACGAAATCAAAAATAAGCTCCAGAAGGAGATCGAAACACTGAAAAAGAAGGGCGTGACGGTAGGTATCGCCACCGTTCTCGTAGGGGAAGATTTCGGCGCACGTATGTACAGGAAACAGATTGAGAAATTCTGTGACGAGATGGGTGTTCAATACACCGATAAAAACCCCCCTGCGGACGCGTCCGAAGAAGACGTGGTGAAAGACGTGAAGACCCTGAACGAAACGGATTCGGTAAGCGGTATCATACCGCTTAGACCTTTTCCGAAACAGATATCCGATTACGCGATCATCAACGCGATCGCGCTGAACAAGGACATCGACTGCTTTCATCCCTACAACATGGGAAAGCTCACACTCGGCGAGATCACCTTCGCGCCGGCGACTCCGTCTGCCTGTATAGAGATACTGGACAGAGAGAAGACGAATTTCGAAGGAGCCGAGATCTGTGTCGTCGGCCATTCGAATATCGTCGGAAAGCCGATTTCCATTCTGTGTCTCAACCGGAACGCGACGATTACCACATCGCATGTCTTCACATCGATGGCGGGAAACCTCGCTAAGCACACGACGGTCGCCGATATCCTCATCGTAGCCGCCGGCAAGGCCGGACTCATAACCCCCGACCTCGTAAAGGAGGGGGCGTTCGTGATAGACGTCGGCATTAACCGGGTAAAACTACTCGACGAGGATGGAAATCCGGTACTCAACGACAAGGGCAAGCCGAAATCGAAGACGGTCGGGGACGTCGATTTCGATGCCGTGAAAGAGAAAGCGGGGAGGATTACACCAGTACCGGGAGGCGTCGGCGCGATCACCAACATGATGCTCATGCGAAACGCGGTTAAGGCGGCGAAAATCCAGCACGGGATAGATTGACAAGCTGTTAATTTTTTTAACTAGCTTTTATCCTAAAGTCAATTTCAAAGAGTAATAGGTCGGAATCCGAGTTTTTAATTATTTGTACTATATAGAATTATATGTTGTTATTTTAATCGTTCTGAATAGCTATTTTGTCTAATTCTATATATTGTCCCAATTAGTATTGAAAACTCGACATTGGCCCTCTGTATTATTGATGGTATATTTTAGAATAAAAATGAAAAATACTTCCGTTGCAGCAGTTGACCTTCAAATTGAATACAAACTAAATAATTTATATATTCCATATTACTACATTATCCTTCCTGGCTTCCTAATAAGTATTGATTTTTATTGGAGAAAATAATGATTTTAACTCATATAGAATATTTCGAAAATAAAGAACGTCCTAATTTTTGGAAAATCGAAGATATTAATTTAAACAAGATGAATTTAGTAGTTGGTTTAAATGCAACAGGTAAATCCAGACTTATTGCCATTATATCAAACTTAGCATTAATACTTCAAAAAAAGAAGTTACTGACCGGTCACTGGAAACTAAAATATAAGCATGATAATAATTCTTACATTTACAACTTAGATATTGAGAAAGGAATTGTAGAAAAAGAAGAAATTATTCAGAATGATACTAAATTATTATATCGTGAAAAAGATCATGGAACAATATTAGAAATAGACACTTCTGATTTAATCGAATTTGCACCACCGAGGGATGAGCTCACAATAAATGTTAGAAGAGATCTAAAAAAACATCCTTTCTTAGAACTTTTAATTAATTGGTCAAAGCATTTGCATGCATATTCTTTTTCAGGAGTTAAACCAAATGAAATAATTGTACCCGGCTCTCCTGAGGCTCTTCTACAAGGCTTAAACACAGTTCCATATCTTCTTTCAAAAGGGATAGAAAACAATCAATTTATAGATAAAATTTTAAAGGACTTTAAAGCAATTGGATATCCAATAGATAAAATCAGCATACGACAACAACAAATGCCAAACGGTTTAAGCAAAATCCCATTAGTAATGGTAAAAGAAAATGACCTTAAATGTGCTACAGAACAAGGTAGCATGTCACAAGGTATGTTTCGAGCATTAGCTTTATTAGTTATTATAGAATATATAATTAATCAAGAGGGGACTAGGACAATTTTAATTGATGACCTCGGTGAAGGTCTTGATTATGATAGGGCTACTCGATTAACCAATTTATTATTTAAGAAATTAGAAAATTCAAATATTCAGTTAATAGCTTCATCAAATAATCGTTTTCTAATCAATTCGGTAAATATTCGTTACATTAACTTCCTAAAAAGAAAAGGGCATATAGTAAAGTCTTATAATTATTCTAATAGTAAAGAGAAGTTCGAACAAATTAAATTAGCGGGACTTAATAATTTCGACTTATTCACTGGGAACATATTTAACTGATACTATGACAAAAACATGTATTTTCGTTGAAGGTCAAACAGAAAGAATATTTCTAAAATATTTGATTGAGCAATATCTATCGCCTCCAACATTTACAATTGACTCTGTTAAACTTATAAGCAATAAACTATATACAATTAAAAGCTCGTGTTCAATAGATAATACTGATCACTACTTTCTTATTTTTGATGTAAGTAATGATAGCAAAGTATTAAGTGCTATAATTGAACGTTCGCAAAAAATGGTATTGTATCAAGGATACACATTTATTTTAGGTATACGTGACCTTTATCCTAATAAAAAACACGACAAGACAAAGGTTCTTAATTACATTAAACAGACTCTCCATAATAATGGATTATCTAGTACAACGCGCGTGATATTAGCTATTATGGAGATTGAAGCTTGGTTTCTTGCAGATTACTCCTTTTTTAGAAGAATAGATGATTGCCTTCAAGTAGATTATATTTCTCAAAATCTTGGAATTGATATATCAACTAGTAATCCAGAGGATTATAACCATCCATCAAAAGTTATTGATCAAGTATTAACTTTAATAGGCAGTTCATATAAGAAGAAGGAAAAAGATGTATATCGAATATGTCATCGATTAGATTATGCTAAGCTTTGTTTGGATCAAGATTTACATTCTCGTGTACCAAGTTTAGATTACTTAATCAGATGCCTTAATGAGGCATTGGATATTAATAACAGATAATATTCTCTTAACACAATAAATATTTGAATTTAAGGTATTAGCCAGTGGATTTTAACCCGAAACTACAGTATATGCTCTAAAAACCGCTTCGCGCGCTTGGTTTCGGGACTTTCGAAGAGTTCCTTTGGCGGTCCCTCCTCCACTATCTCGCCCTCGTCCATGAAGATGACCCGGTTCGCCGCCGCCTTCGCGAACCCCATCTCGTGGGAGACGACAAGCATCGTCATCCCCTCCTCCGCGAGCGACAGCATGACGTCGAGCACCTCCTTGATCATCTCCGGGTCGAGCGCGGAGGTTGGCTCGTCGAAGAGCATGACCTTGGGATTCATCGCGAGCGCCCGCGCGATCGCCACCCGCTGCTGCTGCCCGCCGGAGAGCTGCGAAGGGTACGACTCCACCTTGTCTTCCAGCCCGACCCGCGCCAGTAGCTTTTTCGCCATAGACCGCGCTTTGCGTTTTTCGATCTTCTTTACCACTATCGGCGCGAGGGCGACGTTATCCAGCGTGCTGAGATGCAGGAACAGGTTGAACGACTGGAACACCATCCCCGCCTCCTCCCGCACGAGCCGAATGTCGACCTTCGGATCGGTGACACAGGTATCGTCGATCGAGATGCTCCCCGAGGTGAGGTCTTCCAGCCGGTTGATGCAGCGCAGAAGGGTGGATTTTCCGCTCCCGGAGGGTCCTATCACAAGCACCACCTCACGGGGCATGACCGTCATGTTCACGTTTTTCAGCGCGGTAAGAGTGCTCTTTACTACCTTGCCCTTCTTCCTCCGGCCGGTTTCCGTGTCTTCCCTCTCCAGTACCGTAAAAACCTTCGTCGCGTTCTCTATTCTGATCTTTGGATTATCTGACGTCACGGTTCAGTCGAACCTCCATCAAACCTACCAGCCATGAGAAGAACAGCGTGAGAATGAGGTATATGAGCGCTACAACCGTGTAGGTCTCGAAATATTCGAACGTGTGGGCGGCAAACTCCCGGCCACGCCGCAGCAGATCGGAGACGGCGAGAATCGAAACGAGCGAAGAATCCTTTAAAAGCGCGATGAACTCGTTTCCGATCGGAGGCAGGACGACTTTCAGGGTCTGGGGCAGTATTATATACTGCATCGCCTTGCCGCGCGACAACCCAAGGGCGAGCGCCGCCTCCATCTGCCCTTTCGGAATTGACTGTATCCCCGCCCGCACGATCTCTCCGAGGTATGCACCGTAGCACACCGCCATCGCGATGATTGCGGACGTGATGTCCGGGATGCGGACTATTCTGCCCAGCGCGTAATAGATATAGAATATCTGCACGAGGAGCGGGATTCCCCGGATCACCTCGACGTATACGGTGGCGGCCCTGTTGATAAACCGTATTCTCGACACCCTTCCGAGTCCGGCAAGGATGCCGATAACCATCGCGAGCATAATGGAAAGAACGGTCACCTGAAAGGTCTTCAGTATGCCGTCGGGAAGGAAGAGGATGATGTCCTTGTAGGGGTCCGGCTTGTACACCACGAGGAAGATCAAAATCGCGATCGCGCCGAAGAACGCTATCTTCCACGCGGAGAAAATTTCCCGCTCCCCCTTCTGCGGAATGAGGGTCGCATCCGAGGTTGGTATTCTTTCTCGTGGCATACTACCCCGCCCCTTTTTTTTCCTTATGACGAATTAAAAGCCGCTCGTATTAGACGAGAGCCCGTTTCCACTCCAGTCCAGGCCCGTGGTATATACACAGGCCTGGATAGGGATACCTGCCCGCCGCTAGCGCAGCCACTTGTCCTCGACCTTGTTGTATGCGGCCGACCCGACGACCTTATCGATTCCACGGTTGATCGCCTCGAGCACTTTCGTATTCCCCTTCTTAACGGCGATTCCGTAATACTCTTCCGTGAACGAGTCGCCCACGATCTTCAGCTTGCCCTTGTACGACTCGTTCTGCAGCGCGAAGTCGGCCGCTACGGGAGTATCGGCGACGACACCGTCGATCCTTCCGTTCACGAGGTCCTCGAAAGCGAGGCCTATCTCGTCATAGGTCTTGAGTGTCACACCGCCGACTTTTTCTACCTCGAAGGATCCGGTCGTGCCTATCTGCGCGCCGACCGTCTTGCCTGCAAGATCCGCGAGCACCTCGACGCCTTTCGAGGCATTCGGAACGACGAGTATCTGTCCCGCATTGATGTACGGATTCGAGAAGTCCATCTCCTTCTTGCGCTCCTCCGTTATGGTGACGGAGGACATTACCGCGTCATACTTGCCGGACGACAGTCCCGCGAAGATCCCGTCCCATGCGGTGTTCTTGAACTCGTAGGTGAATCCGCCTGCTTTCGCTATCTCCGCCATGAGGTCTATATCGAAACCCACGATCTTTTTCGACGACGCATCGACGTACTCCATGGGCGGCCATGTCGCATCCGTTGCGATGACGATATGCAGACCGGCCTTTCCCTTGTCCGCTTCGCTGCTTCCTGCGAATGCGAGGCCTGTGAGTGCGACACAGAGTATCAGCGAGATAATACAGATTTTTTTCACCATTACTACCCCCTTGTAAGATTGTTGATTTCAGTTTCGCTCATTTCACGTGAGTCGTAAGAATTTGTACACCCGAAGACCGAATACTTCATACGGTGCAATAACTCAGCTTATCCGTATTCAGGGGAGGTGTCAAGCATAAATAGTGTATAGAAAAGCCCCCGGAGAAAGGAGGAAAACCGGGGGCTATCTAGAGTAGTTGCAGTTTGTTATAAAATTACTTATTTACGAGTTACAATATAAACAGCCGCCTTCCGCCAGGCAAGTATTTTTTGATTATTTTATTCATTTTTTATATTAGTTTCTACTTGGAATCATTTCTACACACAGTGCGATAACGCCCTAATATACGGCGCCATCTACGCGCTTTCCGAAAACGCCCTATACCAGGTAGTGTCTCTTGATTGCAGGCGGAATGATGCAAAAACAGGTGAAAGGCTGCCCTTACTGAGACGAACCCTTTTTTTGCCCGAGGCGAGATTTGAACTCGCACAGCCATACGGCCACTAGCCCCTCAAGCTAGCGTGTCTACCAGTTCCACCACCCGGGCAGCATTTGATGACGTACGACAAATTTAATAAAAACATGGGAAGAGTCAATAAAAAACAAAAATTGCGGGTTTTTACGTGGGGGTGAGCCTGGAAGATCTGCGAAACGGCCCTTTCTTTACCGCCTCACTTCTTTGAAAGTGACTGCAGGAATTCGACTTCCGGGGCTGTGATGTTGAGCTGCTTCGCGATATCGATCTTTGTGTAGCCCATGGCGAGAAGCTTTTTCGTCTTTTCCATGAGGTTCGTATTGTCTGTCGGTTCCGACGGCACCTCCCCTTTTCGGTTCGCGTCATCGGCATCCGCTTCTGGGAGATCCAATTTCGGATTTTTGATAAGGCGCTCCGCCTTCCGTATGAGACGCTTCAGCTCCTTGATTCGCTCCTCTGAGATGCCCACCGCCTGATCCACCGCGTTGTTGAGCTCCACTATGAGCGCCTCCACCTCTTTCGTATATTCGTCGAGCACTCGGGGCGCACTCTGCTTCTTTATCCTGCTTGCAAGAATCACGAAAACGATGAAGAGGAGGATAATATTCAACACAATCACGAGCACTATATTCATCGTCCGCTCATCGCTTGGTATCTATTATCGTACCTTTGAATGGTTCCTCGAACTCTTCCTCTTTCTTCTCTCTTTCCCGCTCGTTTCCCTGTTTCTTTCCCCGTAATCCCGAGCGCGCTTTCTTTTGTTCATCCTCGATCTTGGCGTTTCCGTCCGGGTGGGGTTTCACCTCGTTCACACGGGTCGACTCTATCCGGGCGAGCTCCGTGAGCTCCCCCGCCTTCAAAGTTTGTGCGATCGCGACCCCGTCCTGCTGGTACTGCTTCACCGAATCCATCCTCACGAGGACCGCCTGCAGGTCTATCGGCAAGATTCCCATCTATCGTACCTTTTTTCCCGTAATTTCCTCGAGATCGATATCTTCATACCGTTTGACCCGTATCCTGCCGCTCTCCAGTACGAAGGTGATGTGCTTGAACTCATTCGTCACATCGTAGTACGTGTCCTTGATCCCTATCCTGGTACCGGGAAAAACCTCCTTCGAAACGGAAACCTTCCCGATGGTTCTGAGGAGCTTGAGATAGGACTTGAGCTCGTTCATCTCTTCCTTGATCTCGCTCACCCGTATATCGAACTCCTCCCTCGAGGAGATCATCTTCTGTAATAGTACTTCCTTTTCTTCAGTGAACCCGCGGCGATGCTTCTTCTGGTTCTCGAGAGTGTTTATGTTCGCGTTGAGCTTTTCGAGGGAGTTGTCGCTCTCTGAAAGCTCCTTGTCCAGCTCGAAGAGACGCTGCCGGGATTTCGGATCGACACCGACCTCCACTACCGTTTCCGTAAAAGAGACCGATCCGAGCGTCTTCGTGTTTACGATCTCTCCCGCCCGTATCCTTCCGCCCACTATCGTCGCACGTTTGCCGAAACAGACAACTTTTTCCGTTGCGTCCACCTTGCAGTGCATTATCCCGTCCTGGACGACCACGCTCTTGTCGGAGATCACGTTCACCTGCTCCAAGAACTTCGCCCACACCGCGCCGCCCGCCCTGATCTGTCCCTCCAGCTTCCCCATAACGCCCTGTTTGATGTTGATATTTCCCTCGGCATCGAGAAGGCATTTTCCGACGGAACCCCGCACCTCGATATCGCCTGCCGCTTTTATGGAGAACCCGTCCTCGACGTTTCCCTTCACGATCACCGTACCGAGAAACAGTATATTTCCGGTATGTATATCTACATCACCGTTCACCTCGTATATCGGCTCCACCGTCACCTTCTGGTTAACGATAGTCACCTGCCCGTTGATGGAAGCGATGATGCTCATGCCGTCCTGCGAGACCTCGGTGTTTTTTCCGCCTTCCAGCCCGAAGTCCTTACCGTCCTTTGCATCGATCGGCCTGTCGGTGACGGTCCTTCCGGGTCTTCCCTCCGTCGCCTGGATCTTGGTGGCGAGAAGCTGTCCGGAGACTACGTTCTCGACCAGGTTGAGGTCCTTGAAATTGACCTGTCCTTTTTCGTCTTCCTCGAGCTGTAACTTCTTCTCAATCCTGAAATTGTAAACGAGCTTGGCGTCCTCGCCGTGTACGGGCGGTATTCCTTCCGAGACGGCCACCGGCATGTTGTATACGTCTCCTTCGAGCGTCTGTTCGATCACATCGTGCTTTACGCCTACCCTGACCCCCTTCAGCTCCAGCTCGTCGACTACATCGTCGATATCGAGGTCCCTCCCCCCCGGGTTCGGAGGCACGAATGTGACAAAAGCCTTCATTTCGTCTTCCGAGACCTCCACCACGCAGGAGGCGTTGTTCTTCTCGACCGGCTCATAATCGCATACCTTCGTAAACTCTCCGCTCGCCTCGCGCACCACCTTTGCAACCCTTGATTTGTCGAAACCGGCGATCCCCCGCTGTGCAAGACTTTTCAGGACATCCTCCACCCTGACCCTGCTTCCCCTGCCTCTCGGTTTCCTCACCCTGAGCACCGCTCCGACCCGGGTGATACGAATCCTGAAGGTTCCGTCCGTGTCCTTCTTGAGATCTTCTTTCTTCTGTTCCGTATCTTCAACGGCCTCTTCTTCTTTCTCCTCTGAATAGAGTTTTTTCACAAGAAGCCTGTACGGGCGCTTCCTGAATCCGGAACGCTTTCCGTGCTCCAGGATATCGTACTCGAGATCGCTGATGGGCGCCTGTAATACCTCGCTCGCCTTCTTCAGCCCCTCCTCGATGGAGAAGGATTCCAGCGTTACGGAGTCGTTATCGCCCGAATCTTTGCCCTGCTCGAATACGAGTTCCTTCAGCGCCTTTTGCAGTTTTAAGAGTGATCCCGACATCTAAATCACCATACTCTTCTTGATATTCAAAAACTTGCTTCTAAGCCTCATTATCGCCTTCGTATGCAGCTGGGATATTCTCGATTCAGTCACCTGGAGCACCTCGCCTATCTCCTTCAGCGTCAGGTCCTCATAGTAGTAGAGGATGAGCACCTTCTTCTCCTTGTCCGGCAGCTCGCTTATGGCCTGTACTATGATATTCTTTATCTCCTCACGCTCAACGATCACCTCGGGGTTCAAGCTTTTCGGGCTCTCGATGGTCTCCATGACCGAGACCTTGTCGCTTTCGTCTCCCACGTACCATACGTCGCTGAGTGAAAGTATCGAGGCTCCAGATATCTTCAGGATGAGCGAATGAAAATCCTTGACGTTCATGTCGAGCTCTTTCGCGATCTCCCTGTCGGTGGCGGCCCTTCCGAGCTTGTTTTCGAGCCTTCCTATCACCCGCTCCAGCTCCTTGGCCTTCTGACGGACCGATCGCGGGACCCAGTCTATCGATCGAAGCTCGTCGTAGATCGCGCCCCGGATTCTTGTCACCGCATAGGTCTTGAATTTGATATCCCGGTCCGGATCGAACTTCTCTATCGCATCGAGGAGGCCGAACACGCCGTAGCCGACGAGGTCGTCGAAGTCCACGTTCTGCGGCATACCGATTGCTATCTTGCCCGCAACGTATTTCACCAGTGGAGCGTATTGATTGACGAAATATTCTCTGATCTTGGGGTCCTTGGACTTCTTGTACCTCTTCCAGAGTTCCTCTTCCGTTTTGCCTTCAAACACTTTTCACTCCCCTGTCGATTTTCTTACCGGGCCATAGATATCAGTAGCACGAAAATACCTATGATGACGACTATTCCGCCAACGACCCATATCGGATTGAGCTCCTTTTTCTTTTCACTCGCCGCCTTTTGCGGCTGTTCCTCCTCTTCATGCCTGGTGACGACCTTTACATCGGAGGGGACCTTGAACATGCCCATTATACCCGGACCGAACTGGGTCAGAACCCCGACGCTGTCTCCCTCGAGCTCCTTTACTTCCACGATCTTCACGTATATCGGTACCCGTATGCTGTCCACCTTCCCGCCGAGCAGCGTGGCAAGGTAATCTGCAATATCCCGCTCGTCCGAAATTCTCACCTGTATGTCGTCCCCGAATTCGAGTCCCTTAATCTCTGTGCCCTTGACCGGGGAAAGCACGGGATCGACCTTCAGGACGATGAGCGACTGATCCGCTTTCCTGCGCATTCGCTGATCCGCGATCTCCTCTTCGGCATTCGCTACATCTTCCCCGTCGAGCGCCTTTTGGGAAAACCCGCCTTTTTTCTCCTCTCCCCTGTTGAGCTCGAATGCATCCGTCATGTCGATACCGCATTTTACCGCGATATTGGTGTCCGCAAAGATCGTGTACAGCACATCGGACAAAAGATCGCGCAGTGCGTCCTCCTTCACCGGTTTCCCGGGCTTAAGCAGGCCCCCAAGACGCTCGACAACCTCCTTTTCGAGCAGTGCCGCCTTGAGCCGCTCGATCTTCGAACCATCGACCCGCCGGTCGCGCATATAGTCATAGAGTGCCGCCTCGAAGTCCGGCCATCTTTTCGACAGGTCCACGGTTCCTATCTGCTTCTCGTCGGTGACCACGCAGACGAGTCTCCCGATCCTTCGTTCCTTTTCATCGTAGCAGAAAAACAGTGCGCCGAAATAGCCGGTAATCTGTGTTATGAACTTGAACTTCAGAGCGAATATATCCTTCGGCACCGCCCGAATGATTCGTTTCGCGCCCTCGACATCGCCGCCGGTAAACCGTATGAGCATCCCGGCAAGAGAGGTGTCGCACCCAGTGCTCTCTACAAGTTCTTTGACTGCGTTATCATCTTCCTTCATCTTGGCTCATTACCTTTTTTATCGCCTTTGCCAGCGTCTCAGGCTCGTAGGGTATCCGGAAATTGCCGACTTTAATGGGTTCCCCCTTTTTCCGGGACGGGGAGGGCTCGGCTTCGGTTTGGTAATCCGGAATCGTCTTCGCTTCGTCCGTGAAGAGGCCGTCCAGCGACGGGAGCGAATCGTCTTCACCGGCCGCGTTCACCGCCCCCGTCTCATCCCTCATTTCGCCGCCCGCCCTCTCCTCGAGACCGTCTTCCGTATCAGCGGCCGAAGCGTTTCCGCCCTCTTGCGGTTTCTGTTCGGGAAAGCCCCGCCCGGAATCCTTATCAGTATACTCCGTAAATGGAACGGGACTCTCTTTCTCAGCCTCTTCGATAATCTTCTTTCTTTTATCCGCCAACTCCAACTCCGGTATGTAACGTTTCAGCATCCACATGCCTGCGTAGACGAGTCCGCCGAACAAAAATGCACAGACGAACGCCCGTACCAAAACGGTGGCGAACGGGTTTTTTACGACAAGTCCGACTATCAACGCGAGGAAAAACGCACCGATAACGGTGTAACAAACCGCCCCGACTTCTTTTGTAAATCCCGGTTGTCTCATACTATAAAAATAAATCCCAGTATTTGAAAATCAAATAGAAAAATAAAACGTATATCTTCGCTCATCGTTATAATTATTGCCCCGTTATCCCTTCGAGCCGAAGAGGTTCTTCAAAAAGCGACCGAGTCCTCCCTCCTCGGTATACCGTATATCGAGCAGCCTGCTCTTGAGGTGCCGTATGGACTCCGACGCCTTGCTTTTAGGCGCACTCTTGATAAAGGGATCCTGCTTGATCACCGCCCTCGGTACCACGCTGTCCTCGAAGATGAACCCGAGGTTATCCACCTTTATATTGAGGAACTGTCCCGCTATATTGATGACTCGCTCGGCGACTTTCTTTCCCTCCATCATCGAGTTCACCCTGTTGACGACGAGCTTGATATTCGGTCCCATGACTTCTGAGGAGATACTCTTAATGATGCCGTACGCATCGGTAATGGCGGTCGGCTCCGGGGTGGTGACGATGATCGCCTCATCGGCCGCCCTGAGGAAGCTCAGGACATTCTGTGAGACTCCGGCCCCGGTATCTATGATGATGATGTCCGCGTATGCGAGGCTCTTCAGCTCATCCACGAAGTTTGCCCTGTCCTCGTCCTGGAGATTGGCGAGCTGGGAGAATCCGGACGCTCCCGCAATGATCTGGATGCCGTACTGCGTATCCACGATTATATCCCGGATACGCTTCTGCTTTCTGATCACGTGGTAGAGGTTGAACTTCGGGATGATTCCGAGTATCACGTTCACATTCGCTAGTCCGAGGTCGGCATCCATCACCACGACCCTCTTTCCCTCCTCCGCAAAAGCGATCCCAAGGTTGATCGCTATGTTCGTCTTCCCCACTCCTCCCTTGCCGCTCGATATGGTAAGGATCCTGGGGTGGGATTTACCCGCCCTGTCCGTTTCGTTCCGATTCTTCATTATAAGACGCAGCCGCTCGGCCTGGTCCTTCTGAACGCCGTTCGTAGTCGTGGCCTTGTATATCATTCGGTCCTCCATGAAGTCCTCGTTGTTATTATACCGTTATGAACACAATTCGTCCGGCCCTTCGAATGACAGAAGCTCCAAGAGTTTCTCCTTCTCGGCGAGCTCCAGGTCGTCCGGCACACCCTGCCCCATGGTAAAGTAGGATAGTTTTTTGTCCTTGTTCAGGATGCTGATCAGAGAGCCGATGGAGCTCGTTTCATCGAGTTTCGTGATAATGATCTTGCCGTAGCCGAGCTGGTTGAACCGGGTCATAATATCGAGTGCGTCCTTCCACTTCGTCGTCGCAGCGAGCACGAGATGAACGTCGAGCCCCGTTTTCACGCCGTCGAGTATCGTCCGAAGCTCCGCGAGCCCCATGGAGTTCTTCTGGGAGCGGCCCGCCGTATCGACGAATATCACCTCGGCCTTGCTCTGAGAGACCGCGCTCTTGAACTCCTCGCGCGAGTTTATCACGGTAAACGGTATCTGCATAAGCTCCGTGTACTTGCCGAGCTGCTCCACCGCGGCGATCCTGTATGAATCTATCGTAAAAACCTCCACCTTGTGCTTTTGAAGCACTCCGTAGGATGCCGCGAGCTTCGCTATCGTCGTGGTCTTTCCGACCCCCGTCGGACCGACGAGAACGACGACAGACGGCCGCCCGTTCCCGGGCGCTATCGGTCCTGAAGTCTCTATCGAATCGAGTATATGCGTTTTCAGCCGCTTTGTGAGGAACCCGGGGTCTTTCGCCTCCTTGACCGATATCTCGTCTTCGAACTTCGTTTTCAGCGATTCTATATACTCATCGGAGAAGTCGTTGTCTTTCAGCACGTTGAGGAGTCTCGCAAGATGTATATCCTCCTCCCCCTTCTTCCCCACCATGACTGCGTTGATCCGCCGCTTCAGATCGATCAGCTCTTCCATTATCATTTTATTTTCCGTGACTTCCGTCTCCGCCTGCCGATCGTTACGTTCGATTCGTTCATCTTCCTTCTGCATCGCACTCTGCGGGTTCGAGGTCGGATCGGACTCGGCTGGCGATACCGTACGCTTCTTCGAGGAGCCCTGAGACGGTTTCTCCTGCTTCGCGACGGTGATCTCTGTTAGATTTTTTCGGAAGAGGCCGAAGACCCCTCCCTCCTTCACCGATTTCCTGCCGAGGATATACATGTCGTTGCCGAGCTCCATCTTTGCATTGAGTACCGCCTCCTTGTACGTCGGCGCCCTGTACGTTCTGTATATCATGACCGTTTACTCCTCTGCTGTGTAATTCATCGCTACAGGTTTACAGCATTATATTACCCACTGCTTCGAGCCGCACGTCCGACACGATTTCGAAACTGGAAAGAACCGCGGCGTTCGGAATAATACTCGAAACGATGTTGCTGAATACCGCCCGTATCTCGGGAGATGTCAGAAATACCGGCTTCATCCCCCTATTTTTGAGCTTCTTCGCCTCTTCAATGATAATATTCACAAGCCTCCGCTGCTTTTGGGGCTCCATGGCGAAACGTTTGCCCCGCTCCGTTTCCACTATAGCATTCCTGATCTCCTCTTCAACTTCTTTCGAGATGGTGATCACCGGAATCTTCTTCTCCGGGCCGGTATATTGCTGGCAGATCTGGCGTGCGAGAGCCTGGCGGACGAGCTCGACCAGCTCGTCATGGTCCTTAACGGTGGGGAAGAAATCGGTAATCGTCTCCATAATGGTAACGAGATCCCGAATACTCACACCCTCTTTCAGCAACCCTTTCAGCACCTTCTGGATGTCCCCGATCGTTACGCCGGCCTTTTTCACCTCATCGACCACAGCGGAGTAGTCCTGCGAGAGCGAGTTTAAAAGCGCCTGTACGTCCTGTCTCCCCAGGACCTCGCTCGCATAGCTCTTGATGATCTCCGTGATATGCGTGGCGATGACCGAGGGAGAATCGACAACGGTGTATCCGAGCTTCTCCGCCCGCTCCCTCATGGACTCCTCTATCCATATCGCCGGCAGTCCGAACGCCGGCTCGACCGTTTTTTCACCTTCTATCCGCTCGGCCACATCGCCGGGGTTCATTGCTAGGTATTTGCCCATCTTTATGGTTCCCTTTCCGACCTCGACGCCTTTGATCTTGATCGAATAGGTATTGGGTTCGAGTTTCATGTTGTCTCTGATCCTGATCGGCGGGAAGATAAGCCCCAGCTCGATGGCGCTCTGACGCCGGATCATCGTCACCCGTTCGAGAAGGTCGCCCCCCTGCTCCGGATCGACGAGCGGAATAAGATTGTAGCCTATTTCGAGGGCGATCGGATCTATCTGAAGCAGGCCTATCACGCTCTCCGGACCCGCTTTCGCCTCCTGTTTCTGCTGCTCCCCGGAGGGTTCGCCCATCTGCTCCCCTTTAGCGCCGAGACCCCGGCGGAGGTAAAATGCCATAAACCCGAGTATCGCTCCTAGCAGGATAAGCGGGATCTTGGGAAATCCGGGCAGAATCGCGAGAAATAAAAGAAACCCGCTCCCAACCCACAGCGTCCTCGGCTGGCTTAAAAGCTGTGATTTTATCTCAGTTCCCAGGTCCTCTTTCGCCACCGCGCGGGTTACGATGATACCGGTGGCGGTCGACATCATAAGCGAAGGAATCTGGCTCACCAGACCGTCCCCTACGGTCAGCATGACGTAGGTCGAGACCGCCTGCCGGAGCGACTCTCCCCGCATCGCCATCCCGATGATGAGACCACCTATGATGTTTATCATCGTGATGAGAAGACCGACCTTGACGTCGCCCTGGACGAACTTGCTCGCGCCGTCCATGGCGCCGTAGAAATCCGCCTCCTGCTGTATCTCCACCCGCTTTCTAATCGCCTCGTCTTCCGTGATGAGCCCGGCGGAAAGGTCCGCATCTATCGCCATCTGCTTGCCCGGCATCGCGTCCAGGGTAAAGCGTGCGGCGACTTCCGAAACCCGGGTCGCCCCCTTCGTAATCACGATGAACTGCACCGCGATGAGAATGAGGAATATGATGAGTCCGACGACATAGTTCCCCCCCACCACGAACTGGCCGAAGGCGATGATTATCTTACCGTTGAACAGAGGCCCTTTCAAGAGGATCAGCCGAGTCGAGGAAACATTGACCGCAAGCCTGTACACGGTCGATACGAGCAGAAGAGAGGGAAAGACGGACAGCTCCACCGCCTTTCTCATGTACATCACGGAGATCAGGACGATGAGGCCGATCCCGAAACTTATCGCGATGAGAAAATCCAGTACCATGGCGGGAATGGGTACGATGAGCATGAGCACCACCGCAATGACACCGATCGCGATGAGAATATCTGTGCGCTGCCACCATACCCGTGACGGTATTTTCTCTGCCATATCCCCTCCCCATGCGGGCGTTAAATAAAACCCCGCCTCCCCTTCTAACTTATATCGGTATAATTACTAAAATTATAAGGAATAAAACTCATACCACCTTTTTCTCCTTGAGCTTATATACAAAGGCGAGGACCTCAGCTACCGCGGTGAAGAGATCCTCCGGTATCTCGTCGCCGATGTCCACTCTCCTGTACAGCTCTCTTGCAAGCGGTTTGTTTTCAACAACGGAAACCTCATGCTGCCGGGCGACCTCCTGTATCCGCCGGGCCATATGGTCCTGCCCCTTCGCGATACAGTACGGAGAGCTCATGATAAGCGACTCGTATTTCAGCGCGACCGCATAATGGGTCGGGTTTGTGATGACCACGTCCGCCTTGGGCACCTCCTGCATCATCCTCCGCCGTGCGAACTCACGCTGGCGCTCCCTCATGTGGGCCCTGAGGTGGGGATCACCCTCGAGCAGCTTCCTCTCCTCCTTGAGCTCCTGCTTCGTCATCTTTAAAGACTCGATATGGAGATGGCGCTGAAAGAGATAATCCGGGATCGCAAGTAAGAGGAGGACCCCGCTCGCCATCATCACGAGCTTGAACGTGAGCGACAGGATCAGCCTAAAACCCTCGACGACCCCCATGTCTAAAGAGCGCATGATCGTTTCAATATCGTTTTTGATGAGAAAGAACGAGATTACCGAGATCGCCGCGATCTTGAATATCGCCTTTCCAAGATTCACCGCGGCCTGCGATGAAAAGAGTATCTTGGTGAAAAAGCGTACGGGATTCGGGTTTATCTTCGAGAAATCCGGCTGTATCGGCTTCGTCGAAAATTTGAAGCCCACTTGAATGACGTTCCCCGCGAATGCGGCGATGAAGCAGACCCCGAGTATCGGTCCCACGAGCCGTATGAGGACGGGAAGAATCGGCCTGAGCAGAAACGCGACGCTCTGCTGGGAGTTCGCCACCTCGGGTATGAGCTCCAGATAGTACCGCATCAGTCCGGCGGTCGACCGATAGAACATTTTGGCGAGAAGGAAGATACAAAAGAACCCGAACAGCATGACGAGGGCCTGCGGCAGCTCCTGCGTTTTCGCCACCTTGCCCTCTTCACGGGCCTTTCGTTTCTTGTACTCCGTCGGCTCCTCGGTTCTTCCCTCGTCCTCAGCCGCAAAGAGCTGGAGGTCGAACCGTAGGGAGGGAAGGGGGCCGAACATCCTTTGGAGCTTCTCGTCGGACAACGTTCTATCTCCCGATCACATGGATTATTCTGAATATTTCGTCGAACGCACGCTGGATCGAGCTGCTCATGCCGAAAGCGATCGCCCCTATCGCCGCGATCATAACGATAAGGCCGACGGCGATCTGAATGGGAAACCCGACCATGAACACGTTCATCTGCGGAGCCGCTTTTGCGAGCATTCCGAGCGTCACCACGAGAAGAAACAGCGTGATCAGTATCGGAAACGAGAGCTTCAGGGCCACGAGGAACATGGCCCCGAACATTCGAATCAACACCTGCACCACCGCCCTGTTATCGCGCAGTATATCGAAGAGCTGGACGCTCGAATAACTGTCGTAGGTCGCCATGATGAGGTAATGCGGTCCGTCGATGGCGATAAAGATCAGGATGCCCATCAGCACCCAGAGTTGCCCGATCATGGTGATTCCGACCTGCGATATGGGGTCTATCACCTCCGATATACCGAGGGCCATCTGAAAACTGAATAGCCTCGCCGCAAGCTGAAACGCCGCGAAGACGATGGACATCATAAAACCGATGAGCACGCCGATCAAAGCCTCGCTTCCTATCATGAGTGCATAGAGAAACATCGACTCCGGCACCTCTCCTATCGTCCGCGCCACCATTGGAAACACGCATACCGATACATACAGCGCGGTCACCGTCCGGATCCGAAGCGGAATCACTCCGCTCGAGAAGAACGGCGCCGCGATGAACATCGCCAACATCCGTACCATGATGAGCAGGAACACCTGAAAGTATTGTACGAAATAATCCATCCTGCGTTTCCGCCGCGCGATTTCAAAATCACGGGACCGACGGGTATGGTCCCGCAGACGCCGCCTGCTCCTTATTGGATCATATCCGGAATAAGCTCGAATATGCGCATCGTAAAGTTTATCATGCTGTTCAGTATCCACGTACCGAACACGATGATCGCGCCGAGCACCACCACTATCTTCGGCACGAAGGTGAGCGTCTGCTCCTGAATGGAGGTCGTCGCCTGAAATATACTGACCGTGAGCCCCACGATCACCGCCAGACCGAGCATTGGAGCGGAGATCATCAGTATCTGAAACAACGCCTGTCCGACGAGCTGCCCGACGAATCCTACCGACATAGCGTCACCTCTCTATCTGAAGCTGTTTACGAGCTGATAGGTTAAAAGATGCCACCCGTCCACGAGAATGAAGAGTATTATCTTGAACGGAAGAGATACCATAATGGGCGGCAGAAATATGATACCCATGGACATCAGGGTGCTCGCAACGACAAGGTCTATTACGATAAAGGGAATGAACAGCAGTATCCCTATCTTGAACGCGGTTGTGAGCTCCGATATCATGAACGCCGGCACGAGCACCCAGGTCGGGACCTCCCCCCTGTTCCGCGGCCTCTCGACGTTTCCGAGCTTGAGAAAGAGCGCGATGTCTTTTTCCCGCGTCTGGCGAAACATGAACTCCCGGACCGGCTCTACGCCCCTCTGGTACATCTCGACCGCCGTGATCTCCTCTGCGAAGTACGGCTTGATCGCAACATCATTCACTTCCTGTATCGTAGGCGCCATGATGAAAATGGTGAGAAAAATCGCAAGTGCCATCATCACCTGGTTCGGCGGCTCCTGCTGCGTGGAGAGCGCCCGCCGGATGAAAGAGAATACTATGGCGAGCCGGGTGAAAGAGGTGACGGAGATGATTATTGCGGGTGCGAGCGACAGCACGGTCAGTAAAAACAGTATCTCGAGGGAGAGCGCAACGTCCCGAGGCTCTTGCGCTTCATCCAGGGTGATTCCGATTCTCGGAATTGGTATACGTTCCTGGGCGTGTCCTTCCGTTGCCGGAAGGACAAAAAACAGGAGCGCTCCGAAAAAACAGGCCACCATTACCCGTTTGATCCAGATCCTTCGCATACCTGTATCCCCTCCTCATACAACCGCACCGCGATGTACAGCCGCCGTAAACTTAAACTATTTTTTATTAGTTATAATTAAGTATACGTTCGCGTCAAAAAAAATTACATCTTTTTCATCCTGTTTATCCTGTCCTTATATCCTCTCAGGTATCCCGGCTCGCCGGGCTTGGACCCACCCCCCCTTCCGCCGAGCAGCTTTAGAAACTGCTCCTTGAAGCTTGTGGCCCCCGTCCCCTCCTTGCTTGAGAGAAGCCGGAGTCTATCCACGATCTCCTTGTCCTCAAGCTCCATAATGAGATTGATATTGGATTCCGTAACGCCGAGCACGAGGATCTTGCCCGCGATGTCGACGATCTTGATAAGCCGGTTCGCTGCCAAAGGAAAAGTACCGAGCACCCTGATCATCTCGGTATCCGCGACGATTCTGTTTCGCCCCTTCAGAAGAAACCGGAATATGAGGTAGATTGCCATGACTATGACGGCGAGAACGGCTACTGTTCTCAAGATGAGCATTGCGTATGAGGTTTCGGTGCCCGCAAATTCGGGATCCGTGTACTCGTAGTTTACAACCGCCTCCCCCTCTTGCAAGACCCCGGTATCATCATTCTCCGTTTTTTGCACTGCGGGTGCTGCTGCGGGATCCTCCTCCAACGCGAAGAGAAGCGATGGGCCTTGACCGAGGACGAACAGTAGGAGTAACGCGAACACTACTCCTCCTGTTTTTTGTTTTCCGAACCTTTTCAACACATTCCCCCCCCCACATCAGCCGTGCGGCTTTGTACTCTCCCGGTAATCAATCCGAAATACTATCGGAACACACCAAACGCCGGTCCTAACGCCAGACATAGCGTCAGTCCTAGCGATAGCCCTACTCCAGGTTGCTTATCCTCTCCATCGGACTGATAATATCGGTGACCCGTACACCGAAGTTTTCGTCAATAACCACCACCTCTCCCTTTGCGATAAGCTTTCCGTTTACCAGCAGGTCGACCGGCTCGCCCGCCAGTTTGTCGAGCTCGACTATCGTTCCCTCCCCCATGCCGAGAATGTCCTTTATGAGCATCTTGGTCCGGCCGAGCTCCACCGTGAGCGACATCGAGACGTCCATGAGAAGTCCGATGTTTCCGGTAACCTCGCTGTGCGGCCCCTGGGTAAGCGGCGAGAACTGAACCGATTGTACCCCCACCGACTGCTGCGACGGCTTTTGGTCCGACATCCCTCCGAAGAGCCCTTCGAGCCCCATACTGCCGCCGGCACCGCCGGAAACCGCTTCCGGCTCGGCCGCCGGGAGGCCACCGGCCGCGCCCCCCCCGGTACCGATGATCGCCCGTGCCGTGTCTGTCTCAAAAAGCTCGTCGACGAATGTCGACCTGCCGTCGGTCTTTATATCGTACCGTATTCTGACGAAGTCCCCTTGTGGGGCGTCAATGCCGGCCGGGTCTTCCTGTATCACCGCCTCGAGCCCAGCCGTTTTAACGCTGTTTTTCACCTTCTCTTCGATGGCGTTGACCGCGGCGCCGGACATCTGGCTGAAACCCTCGGTGAGCGCCTGAAGCGACATCTCGGTGAGGTCTCCCTCATCCTGAGCCATCATGAGCGCCGCCATCTGTTTCGCCGTATCCTCTCCGATGATGAAGGAGTGTTTTCCAGAGATACCTTCGGAGTAATCCGCCGCAATCTGAACAAGCCTCCCGGAATACTGGGACACGAGCGTGGCGGCGTCGGTCACCTCCACCCGGGGATTGGTCATTTCGACCTTCTTTGCCGTTACGGTGGAAAGCGTTATTCCCATCGACTGCGCCGCTTCCCGGGCGAACTCGACCAGCTTGCTTTTTTCGCTGTCGCCGAACTCTCGTATACCCACACCCGCAGGCGCTTCGGGCGCCGCCGGTGTTTCTATCGCCGCTCCGAGGTCGTCCGCACCCTGGAGCAGTGCATCTATTTCTTCCTGGGAAAGAGATCCATCACCCATATCACTCGCCTCCTTCTACTTCTTTGAACATCTCTTCCGTATCCATGTCCTCCCCGAGCCTGCCGGTGATCTGAACGGACATATGGTTGCCGACGACACCGGGTCTCGCATTGAATTTGCTTCGGTTTCCTATCTTTAAGACCATGTCGTCGTCCACCTTGTTATGCTCGAGCTTGATGATATCGCCCCTGCCGAGCCCGAGAACGTCTCTTACCGATATCTCGAGGCACCCGAGTTCGGCGATAAGGTCGATATACACCGTATCGAGCCTTTTCTTCAGTATCGCGAGGTTTTCCGTGGTACCCCCTTTCCTGATGCTCGAGTACCAGTACTGGGCGGAAAGCTTGGAGATGATCGGTTCGATCGTGAGATACGGGATACAGAAGTTCGTCATGCCCTCCACATCGCCTACCTTCGTCTCAAGCGTGATGAGCACGACCATGTCGTTCGGCGGTACTATCTGCGCGAACTGGGGGTTCGTTTCTATATTTCCGAGACGCGGCCTGAGGTCGATGACGTTCGACCACGCCTCACGGAGATTGCCGAGTATTCTGACGATGATGCCTTCAATGACCGACAGCTCGATATCCGTAAGCTCCCGGTTGATTTTCGATGCTTCTCCCGGCCCGCCGAACAGCCGGTCTATGATGGTGAAAGTGATCGAGGGGTCCATTTCGAGAATCGAGCTCCCCTTGAGGGGGTCCATGTTGATCACCGCAAGCGTCGTCGGGTTTGGGATCGAGCGGAGGAACTCCTCGTAGGTTAGCTGGTCGACGGACGCGACGTGCACGTGGACTATCGTCCTGAGCTGGGCGGAGAGAGAGGTCGTGGTAAGACGTGCGAAGGTCTCGTGCATCATCTGGAGCGTCCGGATCTGGTCCTTACTGAACTTGTCGGGGCGCTTGAAATCGTAGATCTTGATCTTCCGGGTCTCGGTACCCCGCTTGAGATCCCCCTCGCTCTCGATCTCCCCCGTCGAGATTGCGGTCAAAAGCTGGTCTATCTCGTCCTGAGACAGAACTTCCGTCATCGTTCTCCCCGTGTCGTATCTTTTTTCCTATAATACTCTTACTTCGGTAAAAATCAAATAAAATACTATGTCAGCACGAACTCCGTAATCGCGACCCCCTTCAACTTACCCTTCTGCAGGATCTCGTTGATCCT
>JAFGTF010000088.1 GCA_016934265.1 Spirochaetota bacterium | reverse complement strand
TGAGGCCTAATATATTGGACATAGCTGCATACTGAACTGCAGTGTGCGGCGCACACTGGGTTGTATTTCATGAGGCCTAATATATTGTACATAGCTGCACACTGCATTGAAGTTTGCGCAGCAAACTTCACCAGCGCTGGTGCACGTACGGCATGATCGTATCCTCGTATACAGCGCGTGCTTCGGTTAGTATCTCAGGCGTAAGGTCGGGCAGGTCCGAGGCCTTGACGTTCTGTTCGACCTGTTCGACCCTGCTCGCGCCCGGAATGGTACAGCTCACCGAATCGGACATCAGGACCCATTTGAGAGCATAGAGGGCGAGGCTTTTGTCCTTTCCGAACACCGGGCGAAGCCTTTCTACCGCGTCTATCCCGATCTCATACGGTACCCCGGCGAAGGTCTCGCCCTTGTCGAAGGATTTTCCCTCCCGGTTGAAGAAACGGTGATCGTCTTTTTCGAAATGCGTGGAGGAGGAGAACTTTCCGGTAAGGAGTCCGCTCGCCAGCGGAACCCGCACGATGATTCCGACGTTTCTTTTTTTTGCCTCCTCGAAAAAACGCTCGGCTGGGCGCTGCCGGAAGATATTGTAGATGATCTGGACCGTGGCGACGCCCGGGTACTCGATGGCCTTCAGCGCCTCCTCGATCTTTTCGACGCTCACACCGTAATACAGCAGCTTTCCCTCCTCGACGAGCCTGTCCAACGTGCCGAACACCTCCGGCCTGTAGTACACGTCAGTCGGAGGGCAGTGGAGCTGTATGAGATCGATGCGCTCAAGGCCCATGTTCTTCAAGTTGTCATCTACGAACTTTCTAATATTTTTGTCGTTGTATCCGTCGGCGGTATGCGGTGCGAGCCGCCTGCCGCACTTCGTGGCCACGTATACTTCCTCGCTTCTTTGTTTCACCGTCTTAGCGGTATACCGCTCGGAGAGCCCGTCCGAGTATACGTCCGCGGTGTCGATAAAGTTGATTCCGAGGTCGATCGCACGGTTGATCGTTGCCTCGGCGACTCCGGGATCGAAGGGGTCTCCCCATCTCGCCCCCAGCTGCCATGTGCCGAGGGACACCTCAGAAATAGTAAAACCGGTTTTTCCGAGCTTCCTGTACTTCATCTTCATCCTCCCCTGTTTCCTCTGCGGTGAATGTTTGAGTCAATAATTATAACCAACGAGGATTATTATTGCAAGCACGTATTGCTTCGGATATCTTGTAGTAAGATGCGAAAAACGCCGCGTTAATGCCGCGGGCCGCAGTTTCTGGCAGCACCCGGATTTTTAGCCAAAAGGAGGGAGCATGGGCCTGAATATGGATCGGTATAGGAAAAGGATAGACCGGATCGACAGGCGGGTTGCGCGGCTTTTAGAGAAACGGCTCGGTCAGGTCCTGTTGATCGGGATCGAGAAGAAAAAGAACGGTATCGACGTTTCGGACGCGGAGAGGGAAACGGAGGTGCTTCGTAACGTAAGCACGGCCGTGAAGGACGAGCGGGCGGGGCGGTTCGTACAGTCGATATACGGCCGGATCTTCGAGGTGTCCTCTCGAGCCCAAAAGGAGGAGAATTGGACAGGGAAGTAAGCGGCGTACGGCGCGTGGAGGGAGAGATCCGCGTGGGCGGCGATAAATCGATATCCCACCGTGCGCTCGTGCTCTCGTCCATGGCGGATGGACAGAGCGTCGTCCGGGGGTTGTCGGCGGCACGGGACGTGGCGTCGACACTGCAGTCGCTTGGGCGGCTCGGCGTCGAGCTGGAGTGCGGCGGCACGACCGTACGGGTCTTGGGGAAGGGGATCGCCGGGCTCAAGCTACCGGATACAGGCGAGCCGGTCGTGCTGGACTGCGGGAATTCGGGAACGACGGCCCGGCTTATGACCGGCCTTCTCGCAGGCGCCGGCGTTCGGGCACGACTCGTCGGAGACCGGTCGCTTTTATCAAGGCCGATGAAGCGGGTCATCGATCCCCTGTGCCGCTTCGGTGCTCGGATCGAGCATCGCGAAGGACGCCTGCCTCTTGTGATTCAGAAGGGCTCCCTCCAAGCGATACGGTATACGGTTCCCGTACCGAGCGCGCAGGTAAAGACGGCGCTCATCCTCGCGTCGATGTTCGTGGGGGGGAAGTCCGAGATAGAAGAGACGATCATAACGAGGGACCATACGGAAAGGCTGCTTGCCGCGATGCACGCGGCCTTTCGCAGCGAACCGCACGAAAACGGAGCAAGAATCACCGTCTGGGGGAGGAAGGACCCGCATCCGCTGGACATGGAAGTGCCGGGAGACATCTCGTCGGCGGTGTTCTTCATAGCGCTCGCGCTCATTGTGCCGGGTTCGAGGCTCGTCGTCAGGAACGTGGGGCTCAACCCCACGAGGGCCCGGATACTCTCGGTATTCAAGCGAATGGGGGGTGAAGTGGACACGAATGTCGAAGCAGGCGGCCCGGAGCCTTACGGCACGGTGCGTGTGCGCGGCTCGTCTCTCGTCGGCACCGAGGTCTCCGGACGAGAGATACCGCTTGTCATCGACGAGATACCTGCGCTCGCCTGTGCCGCGCTCTTCGCCTCTGGGGAGACCGTCATACGGGACGCTCGCGAGCTCAGGGTCAAGGAGAGCGACAGAATAGAAGCGGTATGCGATATGGTACGCCGATTCGGCGGCGAGGTGGAAGAGCGGGAGGACGGATTCACCGTCAGGGGCGGTGCGCCGATAAACAACGCCCTCATAGAGAGCGGGGGCGATCACAGGATCGCCATGGCGGCGTCGGTTCTCGCCTGTGCCGCGCCCGGAACTTCCACCATCAGGGGCGCGGAGTGCGTTTCGGTTTCCTGTCCGGAGTTTTTCGACCTGCTCGAACATGTCGTGCAATAGAGGCGTCGCCCTATGATTTCGTGACGTAGTCATGAAGGAAAGGACGCGGGCGACAGTACGAAACCGCGGGACTGCCGTGACATAGGCCCGAAGAGGGCGGTTCCCGATTGACGGCGATGATTTCCGCTTTCGGGTTGGTCTTTGAAGCCGCTTTTTGTACTTCCCGTCCGTAGGGGTAAAGGCAGCCGGTATGGATTTATAAAAACCGGTTGTGGTTTCTTTGTATCGCGGATTCTGTCGGTACTATGATATTTTCGGAAACCGGCAGCATCAGTTTACGGTAGATTACGGTAGATGATGGCGGTATCAGCTGCCGCCCGGAGCGCGGATCTGCGGTGCGAGGCCGCCGATATCGGTGCCGAGAACGATCTCCCCCCTCTCTATCACCGCCTGGAAGATCTCCTTGTCCTTGTCACCGAACTCCCTGACCTCGTAATACGGGAGCTTGTAGTCGATCGCGATCGGCATGTACCATTCGACCCAGTCTATGCCGCCGCTGCTCTGCCAGATAATGACGAAGTTCTGCCCGTAGGTGTTGAGCTGCGGCCGGTAGATGCGGTACTTTTCCCGCAGCCCGGCCGGGAGGTATAGGTAGTTCGTTTCGTTTTTCTGATCGAGGTAGACCAGGCGGTATCCTTCAGGGCCCTCCTGGAAACCGACCACCTGATATATCTGTATTATAGAGTCGCTCTTCGGAAGGTCGCCGAGCCGAACCGTATGCTGCGCCATGGCGGTACCGGAGCCCAGCACGAAGAGGAGCAGAACGAAGAGGATAATTGCATGTTGTAACGATGCTCTTTTCATATAAACCTCCGCTCTCGTATGAGAATGCGCACGATGCGAAATATACAAACACTTTTATAAATTATACTACTGTTATCGGAAAAAATCATCCGAGATACACACCTTTTTTTGACGGCGCCGGTCGCCCCCCCTGTAATCGGAAACGGTCGACGAGGCGGGCCGAGATCGGCCTCTCCGATCGCCGGGCGTCCTGTTCAGCGGACCGGTTGTGAAGAACGGGCGGTAGAAGATGCATCAAGGAGCGCGCGCCCGAGCTAAGAAGGCGCGGCTGGAGGTGCGCGATTGACGCATACCAGAACCATACGCCGGCGGGGATTCCTGCAGTCGGGCGGCGTGCAATACTAGAACCCGATCGCCCTGCGGGCCCGGGCGGAGAAGTGTCGAACGTTGTAATCGGGCACACGCAAAAGCAGGTCTTCTATCTCCTCGTGTGAATATCTTTTCCCGCGGTTTACCCCGGGGCAGAAATCGGCGGTCCGTTCCCAACTGGCGGGTGAGACGAGGTTTCTCTTCCAGAAGGGGAAGGAGCTGCACTGAAACGGTCTCGCCTCGTATACCGTGCAGCCGTCATCGAAGAAGACGCAGTCGAACCCGTCCTTCTCTATAAGGGAGAGCCGTGGAGGACCGAATCCCCGGACCACCCTGGTGAAGCGGCCCGCGAATACCGCGGGATCGAGACCGCGGAAATCACAGAGGCGGAATAGCTCGGCTTCGGAGAGCCACACGTATCCCGGGAACCCCGAACAGCACCCGCCGCACCTCGTGCACTCGAACGAGAGGCCGTCGGAGTAGAACGGCTCTTTATCCTTTATTTTCATCCTGTTTTTCCGTACTATGTGCTAGTATAAAACATAATGCCTGCGAAGCGGATTACAAACAGGAAGTCGACGCATATGAAGGTCGTTAAGGTAAAAGGGGAAGAACAGGTTTCTTGCTGTCTCGGATTTCTCGAACGGTTCGGCTGCTGCAACCTCTACCTGTATGAAGGAATTTCGAGCGGAATCGGCAGTTATCAGAACCACTGCGTGGTGAAGGGAAAAGAAATCCTGTGCCTTTTGCATACGAAGACCGGGGTGTCGCTCCATCTCTTCTTTCCAACCGGTTTGGACGACGATACGGTATTTTCCCTGGTGTGCGTCCTGTCGAGACGGATCGGCAAAGCGGGGAGCATATTCGGCGACCGCGACTGCGTCATGCGGCTTTTATCCCAGGAAAAGCGATCGGTGCATTCCATTCGTGAGTACGTCTTTATGGAAACGGAAGCCAAGCGGTTTTTTCCCGGAAGCCGCCTAAAAACCGGCAGTCTGCATACGGTCGTTCCCGGCAAACGAGAGGCGGCGCTCCTCGCCCCGCTACAGCGTGCGTATGAGACAGAAGAGATGAGGATAGATCCCTCGTTTTTAGATACGGCGAAGATACAGGCGGCGCTGGCCCGCCGAATCGGCCGCGGGGAGATCACCGCCCTCTACGAAAACAGGAAACCGGTGGCGATCGCCGGTGTAAACGCGAAGTACCGCGACATCTGTCAGATCGGCTCCATTTACGTACGTTTGGAAAAAAGAGGGATGGGATACGGCCGCGAGCTGGTCTCCGCCCACGTTTCACGGCTGCTTTGGAAGTATAAAAAAATCGTTCTCTTCGTGGATACGAAGAATCAAGTCGCCTGCAACCTGTATAAAAAGCTCGGGTTTATGGAACGCGGAATACTCGTCCAGGCGGAGCTGTAGAACCGTGCCCGGTTTCCCGATAAACCGTCTTTCGATGAACCGCCTGCCGTGGGCATACCGTTTATCTTCCCTCGCCGAGCTCTTTCAATTTCCGGAGACGGTCCTCCGCCTCCTTTATGTTTCTGATAGCGAGCTTGTTGTACGGATCGATCTCGAGTATCTTTTTCCATTCCACGATCGCTTCCTCGTATTTCTTCTGCACGAACAGATCGACGCCGCGATAGTAGATGTCTAGAACCTGCGGGCTGTAGGAGCTCACGTCCTTCATCTCCGCCTTGGACCTCTGTATGTAGTACTGGACTTTGAGGTATTTGCTGTCGTACGATGAAACAGTCTCGAACTCAGCCAGCGCTTCCTTGAAGTTTCCGTCCGAGAAGAACTGCAGGCCCCGGGAGTACCGTTCCGATTTGAACGCCTCGTCTGCCTCGAGCTTCTTTCTGATCTCTACCTTTTCCTGCTCGAACTGGTTCTCCATGTTCTTGATCCGATCTTCGTAGCCGGCCCTGTCCTCGATGAGACGCCGCTCGAGGCCGGTCCGCTCGCGATCGAACTCGGTCGAGAGCCGCCGTATCGCGTTTTCCCGCTCGGCCTCGAACTGCGCCGTGAGGTCGGCGATGATCTCCTGCCTGCGGTCCTCCACGATATCATCCAAGGCAGCCACTTTTTCAGCGTACTTTTCGTCCATATCCGCGGTGATCCGCTGCTTCTCCGCTTCATACTGTGTGGAGAGGTCTGCGAGCTCCGCTTCGTAGCGTTCCGTGGACTTCCGTATCTCCTCGTTTATCTGCGCCCGTATATTTTCGGATGCAATCCGTTTCTGCTCGTCCACGCTTTTTCCGAACCGGTAGCTCAGGCCGAGCTGCATTAAAAGCTCCGCCGCGCCCTGCCAGGTGGAGTCCTCGAACGATACAGTATAGTCGAGGGTGACGCCCCACTGACGAATCCCGAAACCGACCGAGAGTCCGACCGGGAGGTTCTGAAATATCGTGTCGAACGAAAAGCCGCGGTAGCCGGCCCGGACCATGATGAAATCGTTGAAGGTCACCTCGGCACCGAGGCTGAAATCGTAGAGGAGCTGCGGGGTTTCCGGATTGTAGTTGTCCCAATAGAAGCGGGAATCGAGCGCCACGGCTATGGTGTTCGTTCCCTTGTCGTCGAGAGGGAAGAGGGTGGCGGCGCCGATCTTGTAAATTCTCGTGTTCTGTTCGACCTCCCCCGCGAGCTGTATGCCCGTTCCTATCACATCCTGCACCACTGCGCCCACCGCGAGCCAGGGGATGCTCGGCGGTGCGTAGTATACGCCGAGGTCGAAGCTTCCCCCTCCGCCCTGATATTCGAGTATCCGAAGCTGCTCGAGCTTGACCGTGGCGCCGACGCCGAGGCCGAACGGGAAACCGTATCCGTAGGAGAGGAGTATCTGATAGTGGAAGTAGTCCTCCCGGATGCCGGTTATGGGATACGCTTCCTCGTCGTAGGCCTTGATTCCTCCCGTGTAGAGGCCGAGGCCGCCGATGGAAAGCGTCCCGAAGTCCATGGTCGGGTGGGTGTAGAAGCCCGCGAAGTAGTAGCTGTCAGCGATGAGCCTCGTTCCGAAGATGGAGACTTCCTTGTACTGATTGAACGCCATGGCGCCTGGGTTCCAGTACGCGAGAGTCGCGTCCTCGCGCATGGCGGTAAACGCCCCGCCCATTCCTATCGCGCGGAGGCCGGCGCCGTAGGAGAATATGTTCTCCACTCCACCGGTCTCGGACTGCGCCAAGAGCGTTCCCGGGGCGAACAGCAGGGACACTATACAGAATATGAAAAGCCTACTTACTCTCATACAGAAAAATATAACACACTCCTATGTTTCTTTCCAGTCTCCAGTTAATATGATTTCGGTCTCGAGCACAATCCCCGTACGCTCGGCCACCCTTTCTCTCACGAGCCGTATGAGACTATACACGTCCCATGCGGTCGCATTTCCCCGGTTTATGATGAAGTTGCCGTGTTTCGTATATACCTCCGCGTCTCCGATCCGCGTTCCCTTCAGGCCCGTCTCGTCTATGAGCTGTCCCGCCGGTTTCCCCACACCGTAGTCGTTCTTGAAGATGCTGCCCGCATTGGGATAGCGGTAGTGTCCGCGCTTTTTTCTCGCACTCCTGTTTTCCTCTATCAGCGTCCGTATTCTCTCTTTGCTGCCGTGGGAGAGGGAGAGGACGGCCCGTTCGATGAAGCAGGTGCGTTGCTGGAAGACGGAGCGCTTGTAGGAGAATTCGAGTTCGCTTTTTCGCAGCATCCTGTTTTTCAGGATATTGTCCCGGGCGGTGAGCGTTTCCACCGAATATACCACGTCGGCGAAGCAACCGCCGAACGCCTTTGCGTTCATGAACAGGGCGCCGCCGAGTGTACCGGGAAGTCCCGCGGCGAATTCGAGGCCCGTAAGCGAGAACTCGAGGCTTTTATCGACGAGCCGGTCTACCTGAGCGCCGCATTCCGCTCTCAGGTCGGTACCCTCGACCTCGATGCGGTCGAGCCGCCCCGTATGGATGACGAACCCGCTGTAGCCTGCGTCAGATACGAGGATGTTCGCACCGGTGCCCAGTATGAAGAACTGAATCCCGCGGTCAAGCGCCCACCCGATACAGTCTTCGAATTCGTCGATCGAGACGGGTTCGGCGAAAAAGCGGGCCGGGCCGCCGATCCTGAAGGTCGTGTAGGGGGCGAGCAGTACATCCCGCCGTATAACCGTTTGTATGTCGGACATGAACGATCACCCTAGGTTTTTATCTTGAAGAGAAACTGCGCGATTTCGAAATAGAGGATCAGGGTCGTGACATCGATGATCGTGGAAATGAAAGGCCCTGCGGAGATCGCAGGGTCTATTTTCAGCCGTTTCAGCACGATCGGGAGTATCGTGCCGATGATGTTCGCGACGATGACGCTCGCGAAGACCGCGATTCCCACCGCTATTCCTATGAAGGGATTCGCATCGATGAAACGGGCCCGTACGAACGAGAAAAGGCCGAGAATGATTCCAAGAAACCCCCCCATGAGAATCTCGCGGGTAAAGACGCGGAAGAAGTCTCTTACGGCTATCTCTCCCGTTGCGAGTCCCCTGATGACGAGTGTCGCCGATTGCATGCCGGTATTGCCGCAGGTCCCGGTGAGCATCGGGATGAAGAACGCGAGCGGGATGACGATCTGGAGGATAGACGAGTAATGCTTGAGCACGATGGAGGAGAGGTAGGAGGTGACGAGGAGAATGACGAGCCAGAGGGCGCGCTTCCGGCCGAGAACCAAAAACTTCATGGCGAAGTAGGGGTCCTCCGGTGCCTCGATACCGGCCATCTTGTGAAAGTCTTCCTCCGCCTCTTCGTGTATGACGTCGACGATGTCGTCTACGGTGATGATGCCGACGAGCTTGTCGGCCTTGTCCGTCACCGGGATGGCGGTGAGGTCGTACTGCGAGAGCACCCGCGCCACGTCCTCCTGGTCGTCCGTGGTGTTGACATGGATGAAGCTGGTCTCCATGAACTCCGCGATCTTTCTCTCCGGCTGCGCGAGAAGAAGGTCCTTCAGGCTTACTATGCCGATGAGTAAGCCTTTGTCGTCCACGATGTACGAGTAGTATATCGTCTCCTTGTCGAGGCCGATCTTTCGGATCCTCCCAAGCGCTTCTCCCGCGGTGAGTCCCTCGCCGAGCTCGATGAACTCGGGCGTCATGAGCCTGCCCGCCGAGTCTTCGGGATAGTTAAGGAGACGGTTGGCCACTGCGCGCTCCGAAGGTGAGAGGAGCCTGATAAGGCGTTTGACCATCTCGTCAGGGAGCTCGTCGAAAAGCTCGGTCCGGTCGTCCGGGTCCATCTCCTCGATGATTTCCTTTATCTTGTCAAGACCGAAGTCGTGTAAAAGCCGCTCCTGCTCCTCACGGTCCAGCAGGCTGAACACCTCGGCGGCACGGTCCTTGTCGAGCAGCCTGAAGAGCAAAACCTGCTCGCTCGTCTGAAGCGGGCTGATGATTTCCTTGATGTCGTAGGGGAGAGTCTCTTTGAGGATGTCTTTCAGCGCGAAGTAGTTCTTCTCCGCGACGAAGCGCTGGATATTTTCATTGCTTTTGCGGTCGGGATTATCCATCTTTTAGTATCGTCCCCGGGCGATTTCTTTCCTATAATAATCAATTTTATCCCTATTGTCATCGTAATTCTGGGGGGAGCACTGGTGCTGGACGACGACATTCATGCGGTGGTGGAAATCCTGCGCGGGGAGTATCCCCGTTGGGCCGAGCCGGTTGTCACGGAGGTATCGAAAAAGAAAGACCCCTTCAAGGTGCTCATCAGTACCGTCATCTCGCTGAGGACGAAAGACGAGACGACGAAAGAGTCCGCGCGCAGGCTGTTTCGGCTCGCTGAAACGCCGCACGCAATGCGCGCGCTCACCGAGGAGGAGATCGGGGAGGCGATCTATCCGGCGGGATTCTACCGGACAAAGGCGAAAAATATTCGGCGTATAGCACAAATCCTCATACAGGAGCACGGCGGGAAGGTCCCTGACAGCATCGAACAGCTCCTTCTCTTGCCCGGGGTCGGGAGGAAGACGGCCAACCTCGTCGTCACCCTCGGATACGGCAAGCCGGGGATCTGCGTGGACACCCACGTGCACCGGATCTCGAACAGGCTCGGGTACGTGTGCACGAAAACGCCGGAGAAGACGGAGTTCGCGCTTCGAGAGAAGCTTCCTTTTCCCTACTGGATCGAGTACAACGATCTATTGGTGAGCTACGGCAAGCACGTATGCACGCCCCTGTCGCCGTTCTGCTCGAAGTGTAAGATCGAACCGTATTGCGATAAGGTCGGGGTCTCGAAATGGAGGTAAATGAGGCCGGGCGGCATTGTACGCCGCTTTTTGGTGTGAACCTGTGCGCTTCTACCGCAGTGAACGCCGTCACGGTCGTGCGATCGGATGCAAAATGGGGCCGTTGTGTCCCCCCGCCGTATCGACAGGCAACGGGGTAAACCGGCGGCGGGGAGCCAACCGCTTGGCTTAGCGGTGGGTGAAAGCCGTTTTTACGACATCCAATACCGCATCGGAGAGCTCGTAGCGGTCGAGCTCCCGGATCGGTATCCAGCGCGCGTCGGAGGCGTCCGAGGAGTGCTCGAGCCTGCCGCCTTTGTAGTATGCCTTGAAGTCGAAGACCACATAGTGGTATTTCACCCGGCCTTCGACGTCACGTTCGATATACTCGAAGAGCTTTAAAAGATCGGCGACCTCGATGTCGATGCCGCACTCCTCCTTGATCTCCCGAAAGGCGGCCGCCTTCAGTTTCTCGTCTTCACGGCACCGCCCGCCCGGAAGCGACCAGGCACCTTCAAGCGGCGGCCTGCCCCGTTTTACGAGAAGAACCTCGTCCCCTTTGAGCACCAGTGCGCCCACCCCGACGAGCGGGACCTTTGGATACTCTCTTTTTTTCATCCGTTTCAGGCCTCTTTCCCCCTCCCGGGGCTCACGCCCGGGAGCCTCGCGGCGGGGGGTGGTCACAATACTGTTTACATTTAATACGGGAGTTGTATAATGCATTGTATATCATCACGAGGAGCGGTTTTCAAGTGAAAACCTCGGGTGTACGGCGTCTCGACATTCAGGCCGAGTCCAAAAACCTTGCAAGAATCAGAGACTTCGCGATCAAGAGCGGCCAGAAGTTCGGGTTCAACCTCCGCCAGCTTAACGGCTTGAAGCTCTCGCTCGACGAGATCTGCACCAATATCATCAAATACGCCTACAATGACGGCACGCCCGGCGGCATCAGGATCGAGATGTCGCGGAGCAACGACAACGTCGTGACCAAGGTGATAGACCGGGGAGTGAGCTTCGATATCGATACCGTAACCGACCCGGACCTCGGCAGGTACGTGAAGGAGAGGAAGAAGGGGGGATTCGGCATCTATCTCGTAAAGCAGCTGAACGACAGCGTCGAGTACGGGAGGGAGGGAGAGTTGAACATACTCACCCTCACAAACGCGGTGGAGCAGAAGCCGAAGCTTAGCGACGTTATTAAGAGGAACTTCCAGCCGAAGAAGATGACGATCAGGGTCAGGTTCGCCGTCATCGCGACGCTCATCATATCCGTCATCTCGGTCGGTACCTACTTCATCGCATCGATGACCCAGAGGAGAGCGCTTACCCGGCAGTATACTGGCAACTACGTCGCGCTGCTGAAGAGCTTCGCCTCCACGAGCGCCGAGTATATGCTGAGCGAGCGTTCGCTGCTCATCGAGGAGCAGATCTACGAGCTCGTGGAGGAGGAGTCGGTCATCGTGCGGCTTACCGTGATAGACAGAAACGGGACCATCATTGCGGATAGGACGGTCCAGAACATCGGAAAGGGGTACCGTTCGCCGGAAGGGGTCGTCCCGCTCATAGACCAGACGTACCTCGTTCAGCAGTACGAGGACGGCGAGTTCGGGACGTCGCTTCACTATTCGGCCCCGATCATCATCTCGGATATGCTGATCGGGAAGGCCTTCTTAGTGATCCAGAAGGAGCAAATGGAAGAGGCGGTCGACTCCCGCGTTAACCGGATGAGGATCGTCCTCTACATGTTACTCTTCTGGTTCATCGGAATAGTGGGCATCACCTTCTTAGGAAACATGTTCGTCACGCCGGTGAAAAAGATAACGGAGGAACTCAACAGGGTGGGGAAGGAGGGGGTGACGGGAGGGTTCCACTTTGCCGGGTACGGTGAGTTCGCCGACATCTCCACCGCCTTCAACCGCATGATGAAGGAGCTGAAGTCGTCCGAAGAGCGGCTCACCGACCAGGCGAGACTGAAGAAGGAGATGCAGCTCGCCCAGAGCATCCAGCAGACCCTGCTCCCCAAGGAGGTCCCGCAGACCGAGGGGTTCGAGATATCGGCTAAATACGATGCCGCCATGGAGGTGGGAGGCGATTACTACGACTATTTCTTCGTGGACGAACACTCAATCGGAATCACGGTGGGCGACGTGTCCGGAAAGGGCATCGGCGGGGCGTTCTTGATGAGCATCGTCCGCACCGCGCTCCGACTCGAGGCGCGGGAGCAGAAGGACGCAGGGGATGTACTCGTCCGTCTCAACTCGACGCTCCACGGCGAATTCAAGAAGGGGATGTATATCACCCTCTTCTACATTATCCTCGACTCGAGGCGAAGAAGTATAAACTACGCCAGCGCGGGACACACTCCCATGATTCTGTACCGCGCGGAGAAAGACCGGATATATCAGCTCAACCCGAGAGGGTATCCGGTCGGCCTCAACATCGGCGACGTCAAGCTGTTCAAGAAATCGATGGATAACGAGCGGGTGAGTCTCAACAAGGGCGACCTCCTGTTCGTATATACCGACGGAATCACGGAGGCGATGAACTCCCGTCGTGAGGAGTACGGGGAGGCGAGGCTTCTCGACGCGATCAAGCGGTACAGCTCGCTTTCCACCGTGGAGTGCGCGGAGGCCGTAATGGACGACATTAAAAGCTTTACCGGGGGGACGCCGCAGTCCGACGACATTACGTTCATCGTAATCCGCAACAGGGAAAAGTATTCGGAGCTCGAGTTCAAGAAGCGCACGAAACTTTTCGACCTGGTGGAGAAGGAGGGGTACACGGTCCAAAAGGCATGTAAGGAAACCGGTATCTCGAAGTCGACCTACTACCGGCTGAAACGGCTCCGGGAGGAGAAGGGGCACGAAGCGCTGAAGCCGCGTACGATCGAGCAGGAGATCGAGGTCGTCGACCACGATATATCGCAGAAGATACTCGGCATCGTGGCGGAGAACCCGGAATATTCGGCGAAGACGATCCGCGAAGCCCTCAAGCAGAAAACCGACGGCGGCCTTGACCTCGATGTCACCCTCATATCACGCGAGCTGAGACGGCTGAAACTCTCCACCAAGGAAAAACGGATCGCCTACACCCGGCGACGGGGATCATGAGGGCGTACTCCCTTTTTGCTGAATTTTCGTGGACTGCCGTATCGATATTGAATATATTGACCCATAAACCGTTTGGAGGCGTTTTTCAGGATGGAAGTGAGAAAAAACCGCTTGTTTTTAGGAGGCGTCGATGCGACCCGCCTCGTCGGAGAGTATTCATCCCCCCTCTACGTATACGAGGAGGAGGTTATAAGAAAGAGGGCGCGGGAGCTTCGCAGCGCGATCGGTTCGGAGCGGAAGGTCATCAAATACTCCTGCAAGGCGAACACGAATATCGAGATACTGAAGATAATCAAAGAGGAGGGGATCGGAATAGATGCGGTGTCGCCCGGAGAGATCCACGCGGCGATCGCTGCGGGGTTTCGTCCAGAAGAGATCCTCTTCACCGCGAGCAACGTATCGCCCGAAGAGATCGACTTCGCCGTGGCCAGGGGAGTGCTTGTGAACGTGGATTCGATCTCCGGCCTGCGTACCGTGGGACGGCGTCATCAGGGGGGCGACGTATGCGTCCGCATCAACCCGGACGTCGGCGCGGGACATCACGGCCATGTCATCACCGGCGGCCCGGAGAGCAAGTTCGGCATCGAGTACGACCGGGTCGACGAGATCACACGCACCGCTTCGAGTTTCGGGCTGAGAATCCGGGGCGTTCACCAGCATATCGGATCCGGAATCCTCGATGCCGGCACATTCATCATGGCGATGCGGGTGCTTCTCGACGTTGCGAAGCGGTTTGACGATCTCGATTTCGTGGATTTCGGCGGAGGGATAGGGGTGCCGTACAGAAAAGACGAAAAGCGGGTCGACGTCGCACTGCTCGGTGAGAAGATCACAAAAGAGTACGAGCGCTTCTGCAACGAATACGGTAAAACGCCGACGCTCGTGATCGAGCCGGGAAGGTACTTCGTGGCGGAGAGTGGTTTTCTCCTCGCAACCGTCATGACCGTCAAAGAGGGACACAATCACCGGTTCGTGGGTTTGGATACCGGCTTTAATCATCTCGTCAGGCCCGCGTTCTACGGGAGCTATCACGAGATTTTGCATTCGTCGAACGTCGGTGAAAACGGCGACGGCCGGGACTTCGTCCTGCAGACGATCGCAGGAAACCTCTGTGAGTCGGGCGATACGTTTACAAGAGACGAAAACGGTATCGTGGACCGGCTTCTGCCTCCCTTCAAAGAGGGGGACGTTGCGTGCATATGCAACGCAGGCGCATACGGGTACTCGATGGCCTCGCAGTACAACTCCCGGCCCAGGCCGGCCGAGGTGCTCGTATCGAACGGCGAATCGCGGCTCATCCGGAGACGGGAGACGCTCGACGACATGTTTATAAGCCGGATCGGGACATAGACATAACACCTCCCCCTCCGGCGGGACGGCGAAGATGAACAAGGCGACAAGACCGGTTGTGCTCCTGTTGTTCGGGGGGAGCTCCGCGGAGCATGAGGTGTCCGTGCGCTCCGCAGCAAACGTGGCTGCCGCGATTGACGGGGACAAGTACGACCTGCGCCTCGCGGGGATAGACAAAAAGGGGCGGTGGGTCCTCATAGACGACCCGGGATTCTTCGGAAAACACGCCGTGGTTTCCTACCGGCGCGAGAAAGAGCTGTTTCTTCCGCCGGACGGGAGCCGTACCCTTTGGTCTCTTTTCGACCGGAAGCCCTTCTGCACGGTCGATGTCGTATTTCCGCTGATACACGGCACCTTCGGTGAGGACGGCACGCTCCAGGGGCTTTTGCAGCTTGCCGGGGTCCCGTTCGTCGGCTCCGGTGTCCTGAGCTCGGCGGTATGTATGGACAAGGACTTTACGAAGAGGATGCTCCGAGACGCGGGGGTCGCCGTGGGGCGCTTTCTCGTTTTCCGTTTCTGCGACAATCGCGATTTCCGGGCGATACGCGAAGAGCTCGGGTTTCCCCTTTTCGTCAAACCCGCCAATCTCGGGTCATCGGTAGGAATCAGCAGGGTTAACGACGAGAAAGAGCTCGCGCGTGCGATGGAACGGGCGTTCCGCTACGATACGAAGATACTCGTCGAGGAAGCGATAACGGGAAGGGAGATCGAGTGTGCCGTTTTGGGCAACGAAACGCCCGTGGCTTCGGTGTCCGGAGAGATCGTTCCGGCAAACGGGTTCTACTCCTATGAAGCGAAATACATCGACGAAAAGGGGGCGCGGCTCGTCATCCCCGCGCAGGTAAGCGAACAGGACGAAGGCCGGATCAAATCGCTTGCCGTGAGAAGCTACGAAGTGCTCGGGTGCGAGGGGCTGGCACGGGTGGACTGTTTTCTTCTGCCCGACGGCGGCCTGCTCGTGAACGAGGTCAATACGCTCCCCGGGTTCACATCGATTAGCATGTATCCGAAGCTCTTCGAAGCGTCGGGCGTGGGTGCCCGTGAGCTTACCGACCGTCTCATACGTTTCGGGATCGAGCGTCATGAAAGGCAAAAAAAACTGATACGCGCCTTCGAGGTGCCGGGAGAATAGGATGGAATACAGGACGCTCGGAAGGACCGGCATACGCACGTCATGCATCGGATTCGGCGGGATCCCGCTTACCGGGCTGAACGGGGAGGAGGCGTTGGGGGTGCTGACCGCCGCGCTCTCGAGCGGTATCAACTTCATCGACACCGCCCGCGGGTACAAGGAGAGCGAGGAGCTTATCGGGAGATCGATCGCGGATCGGCGAGACGAATACTGCCTTGCGACGAAAACCAAGGTGAGGGGCAAAGATTCGATTCTCACGGAGTTCGAAACAAGCGTCGCAAAGCTCAAGACGGACGTCATAGACCTCTACCAGATCCACTACGTGAATACCAAGGAGGATCTCCAAGGGGTGCTGGCACCCGGCGGCGCGCTCTCCGTCTTTCGACGGCTGCAGCGGGAGGGGACGGTGAGATATGTCGGCATCACGGGGCACAACCCCGCAGTCCTTAAAGCGGCTGCCGAAACGGGAGAGTTCGATACGGTCCAGGGAGCGTTCAGCTATATCGAGAAGGGGGAAGAGGTCATACGTCTCATACGCTACTGCAAAGAAAACGGCATCGGTTTCATCGCCCAGAAACCGCTCGCCGGAGGCGCGCTGCTCCCGGCTGAGGCGGCGCTTCGCTTCATCCTCGGGCACCCAGTTTCCGTCGTTATTCCGGGTATGCTCTCCGTCGAACAGGTGGAGGAGAACAGCCGAGCGGGGGACGGACGGGTCACGCTCACGGCACGGGAAGAAGAGGCGCTCGAGGCCGTCGCGTCGGGGCTCGGATCGAGGTTCTGCCGCCGCTGCTACTACTGCCAGCCGGCCTGCCCGCAGAATATCAGGGTCGGCGTTATCCTCGAGTTTCTCGGAAAGGCCGAACGGCCGGAGAACCTCTCCCTTATGCGGCGCTGGTACGCCGGCATGCCAATAAAGGCCTCGGAGTGCACGGAGTGCGGCCTCTGCCTCCCGGAGTGCCCCTACGAGCTCCCCATCGTGGAAATGTTGAAAGAGGCGCACGAGCTGCTCGGATGAAAAAGGTCTTTGTAATAAACGGTCCGAACCTCAACATGCTCGGTGGACGGGAGCCCGAGATCTACGGCACCGTCTCGCTGAAAGAGCTTCTCTCGAACCTGAAACAGGAAGCGAGGGAGATGGGTATCCGCCTTCGCACCTACCAGTCGAACCACGAGGGAAAACTCATCGACAGGCTTCACCGCTTACCAAGCGGCCTTCACCGCTTACCAAGCGGCCTTCACCGCTTACGAAGCGGCCTTCACCGCTTACCAAGCGGCCTTCACCGCTTACGAAGCGGCCTTCACCGCTTACGAAGCGGCGTCGCGGCCGGCCGCCCGTCCGGCAGCAAATTCATCGGCATCATCATCAATCCCGGCGCGCTCACCCATTACTCCTACTCCCTGCGGGACGCCCTCGCTGCGGTCGGTCTGCCTGCGGTGGAGGTACACCTCTCCGATATCGATCGGCGCGAGGAGTTCAGGAAGGTATCGGTAATACGGGATGTATGCATCGGGCAGGTCAAGGGAATGGGACCGGAAGGATATGTGGAGGCGCTTCGGATGCTCCTTCGTCATACCGGCTCGAAATCCGAACATTAACGGAACGCGGTACAATGAATCCGTGCCGATATATGTCACCCGGTGCCGATACTTTTAGTAGATACTTTAGCTGATTACTTAAAAATAACGGTTATAATCCCTTTTCAGATCAACGGTTGCACAGCTCTTCAAGTGTTGATTATTGGAGATTTATGTTGCAATGTTCGAATTCTTGAGGTGTCAGCAATCGCTGATAAAAAGGTTTACCGTCGGCTGATACCTGAAGGTGCCGGTATCGGACGGCCGCTCAGAGTGCGTCAAGCACCTTCTCGATGCACGATACCACCGTCCGTGCGTCCGGATCGGACCGTATCGTCCCCTCTCCCGTTTTCGCAAGAAGCACGTAGTGGACTCTCCCGTCTTTTTTCTTCTTATCTTTCTGCATCTGCTCGAATATACGCGTCGCCTTGATCCTGCCCGGCCGGGGTATGGATAAACGGGCGAGAAACAGGGCGATTCTTACTCTTTCCTTTTCCGGAAGGAGACCCAAGGCGGCGGAGAGCTCGGTCGCCATGCGCATTCCGAGAATCACCGCTTCCCCGTGGAGCAGCCTTCCGTATCCGAGGAGATTCTCAATCGCGTGACCGAAGGTATGACCGAAGTTCAGAAGCCGCCGGACGCCCTGTTCTTTCTCGTCGCGGGCCACGATCGACCGCTTCATCCGTATCGCTCCCGATATGAGGGAGTAGAGGGCGCCCTGGTCTTTTTCGAGGCGCAGCCTGCACTCACGCCCGCCGACGGGCGGCGCATCGCGCGTATCGAAAAAGAGCGTTTGTGCGGTTTCGAACAGTTCGCGGTCCCCGACGAGCCCGCATTTTACGATCTCGGCGAGCCCGCACAGCCACTGGCGGTCTTCGAGTGTCGAGAGGGTATCGATATCGATAAGCACGAACAGGGGGCTTCTGAAGCTGCCGACGAGGTTTTTTCCCTCCCTGGTGTTGATTCCGGTTTTTCCGCCGATGGAGGAATCGACCTGTGCGAGAAGCGTCGTGGGCAGGAGTACGTGCGATAAGCCCCGCATGTAGACCGAGGCGGCGAATCCGGCGAGGTCGCCGATCACGCCCCCGCCGAGGCCTATGAGTATATCGTCCCTTCCGAGGCCCTCTTTCGTCATCATCCCGATGAGCCTGCTCAGGCTTTTAAAGCTCTTCGTCCGCTCCCCGGCCCGCAGGACTGCTTGAGAGACGGAAAGCCCCTCTTTTTCGAGGGTTTCGATCAGGGTATGGAGGTAGGGGCAACGGACCCCCACGTTCCTGTCGGTCACCACGAAGACCTTCCGTTCGCCGCCTCCTTCAGCCCGTGCATGCTGCAGCAGAAGCCGGGCACAGGAGCTTAGGATCCCGCGGCCGATATGGATCTCGTAGGGACGTTCCGCCTTCACTTGGATCGTTTCCATCGCTTACTCTCTCAGAATCTTTTCGATCCGGCGCGCGGTTTGGGCGGCGTTCGAATCGTTCGCGCTCTGCACCGTGATATGGGCCTTCCGGTAGAAGGGCGCCCGCGTCAGAAGAAGCGTTTTTACCGCTTCTTCCTTACCGTGCCGGTCCTCCTCTTTGAGACTGGAGTAGACGGGGCGGGAGGCGGCGTCTCGTATGCGCGACAGAAGCGTCGAAACGGGGGCCTCGAGGTATACCACGATGCCGTGACGCCGCATATAGGCGATATTGCGTCCGGATGCGGGCATTCCTCCTCCCGTCGCCATGACGAAGCCAAAGCCACGATGAATCCTGGTGAGCCTTCTTAAGACTCTGTGCTCCAGTTTTCTGAAGTAGGGCTCACCCCTTTCGCTGAAGATACGGGGGATGGATGATCGTTCCTCATTCTCTATGACGGCGTCCGTATCGATAAAGGGAAGCCCCAGCATGTCCGCGAGCAGGGCGCCCGTCGTGCTTTTTCCCGCGCCCATAAAGCCGATGAGATATATTCGATTCATTCTCCCGCTTCTCCTTCGGACGGGACAAGCCGTAAAAAACGCCTCGTATACGAGAGCAGCTCGCCCTCGGCGGCGAGAATATCGTCTTTTTTGCCTTCGAACCAGTGCAGGAGGGAAAAAACCCCCTGAGAGACGAGCATCTCGAGCCCGTTTATCGTTTGCGCTCCCGCCATACGCGCCCGTTTAAGAAGCAGGGTCTCTTCGGGATTGTAGACGAGGTCGTATACGGTTGTGCGGTCTGGGATGTCCGCGGATTCGGGAATGGGGCAGGCAGCGGTGTCCGGAAACATTCCGAGAGGCGTCGCGTTCACGATGACCGAAACCTTTGCCAGTACGACCCGAGTCACGGCGTCCGGTTTCCCGAGATACTCGCATCTTGTTCCCGGGGTGACCAGAGAAAACCACTCTAAAAACGACGACGCCCGATCATCGCTGCGGTTTGTCACGAAGACGGTTTTCACCCCCTCCCTGAAAGCGGCGTAACAGACGGCGCGTGCCGCTCCACCGCACCCGAAAAGGAGCACGTCTCTTCCGCGAAGCGGGATCTTTCTACGTGCAAGCGGTTTCAGGAATCCGACGTGATCGGTGTTGGCGCCGACGAGGAGGTTTTTTTTACGGTATATGCAGTTGACCGCGCCGATGCTTTGTGCGTCCTCCTCCGTTTTGTCCAGCAACCCGGCGATTCGAGTCTTGTGCGGGATCGTGACGTTTGCTCCGGTCATATTCAGCGCACGGAAGGCGCAGAGCGCCTCTTCGAGGGCTTTTGGGGCCACGTCGAACGCAAGATAGTCGCTGTTTATTCCGAGCAGCCCGAAGGCACGGTTCATGAACTGGGGAGAAAGCGAGTGGCCGATCGGGTGGCCGAACAGTCCGCAGAGCGTTGTGTGGGCGTCTGGCGAAGGTTTCATAGGGTCAATATGATGTCGGGGTGATGAATTGTCAATCGAGATCAAGAGAGGCGTCCTCCGACGTCTTACGTGCGGAGGATGCGTTTTTTCTCTCCTTCAGCAGGCGCGAGATCCAGATTCCCGCCGCGGCTGAAAAAAGAAGGGCGGCGATGAAGATGCCGGTGGTGCCCATAAGCGTAATGACGGTCACGATGACGCCTGCTGCGAGCACGCCGAGCGCGATAAAGAGAAAGGACTTGAATGTCGCAAGTCCCATGATGACGGCTATGAGTGATCCCGTCCACGCACCGGTCACCGGCAGCGGTACCGAAACGAAGAGAAGAAGGCCGAACTCCCGGGTGCGCTCGATGAGGCGTTTGTTTCGTTCCACCCGGCGGAGGAGGAGGTCGAAGAAACGCTTGAAGAACGGAATTCGCTCCAGCACGCGCTTTACGGGAAGCAGGAGGAAGAGGACCGGCAGCACGGGAACGAGATTGAACAGCACACATACCGCATATACCGCCGCCGGATGCAGCTTGAATACCGCGATGCCGACTGGTATTCCTCCACGGAGCTCGAAGATCGGCAGCATCGAGAGTATGCCGGTCACCAAAAAGGGGGCCATCCCGCGACGTGAGAGGCCGAGGGCGTACTCTTCGGCGTCCTCCGACCCGTAAGAGCCGAACGCGGCGAAAAGCAGGATGAGTATGCAAAATAAAGCGAGAAAAACAACACGGCTCATCCTATTCCCCCACGATCTGGACCACCACCTCACGGTTTCTCGGGCGATTGTCGAAGTCTATCAGTATGATCTGCTGCCAGGTGCCGAGCAGCGGCTGTTTGCCCGAGACCGGAAAACTGAAACTCTGGCCGGTAAGAGAAGCGCGGATGTGCGAGAAGCCGTTTTTATCGCCCCATCTGAGATTATGGAGGTATTCCCCCTGCCTCGGCGCGAGCCGCTCGTACAGCGATTTGAGGTCGGAAACGAGCCCGGGCTCGTACTCGATCGTACTTATTCCGGCGGTCGAGCCTTTGACGAATACCGTCGCGGTACCCGATTGCACTTTTTGATCCTGTATGATCTTCGTCACGCTGTCGGTGATATCGACGATGTCGGTCTCCCCTTTCGTCTCCACCCCAAATGAAGTCAGCGTCGCTCCCATATCGAACTCCCCTCCTACTGAATATAACGGTCCTTTGGGGGGGCCGCATTTGCGAAAGAGGCTATTTGAGCTGTCGCAGCTCGAGGTAGCGCAGCAGGGTCTCGACGGTAAGGAACTTCTTGTCGACCAGTATCTTGAAGAAGGAGACCTCCTCTCCCCGGTCTTTTCGTTCCCTGTGATCCTTTCGAGCCTCGGCGAGTTGACGGGCGGTGATATACCCGTAGGTCAAAAGCTCGTCCTCGACGCTCGAGACCTTTTCCTCCTTAAGATCCTGGAGTCTCCTCAGCTCGTCTCTGTACGCGTTGATCTCCCGTTCCAGCCTGGTCGCGTACTTCGTCGTCGTTTTCAGTCGGCCGGAGAGTATCTTCAAGAGCTCGATGCCGATCTCCGGTTTCTTGTATACGAGGTTGAAGATTGTCTCGCCCGGGATAACGACTACCTCGGAATCCTCGACCGCCTCTATCGTGGCGGTACGCTCGACACCGAGGAAGTACGACATCTCTCCGAAAACGGTATTCGGAGTGTTGATGAGCCCTACGATCTGGTCGTCCACCATGACGGTGACCGCGCCGCGCCGGAGGATGAAAATATCGTCCTTATTCTCTCCCTGGCGCACGATCTTCGAGCCGGTCTTGTAGAAGCTGTATCGGTAGAGCTCCTCGTCGGGGATGTTGATCTTCGCGCACATATCGATCTCCGCCCTCCGTACCGGGCAGGAAAGATGCCGCATATAAAAGACTCGACACCTCCCTCCCTCTTTGTTTACCTTATTATGAGTATAGTACGGCAGGACTTTTTTTCCAACTTTTTTCGGGTTCATCGGACATGATGAAGAGCATCGCGGACAGGGTACACGAGGCGCTCATGCGGGAGGAGCGCGAGATAGGCGCGGGCGAGGTGCTGAAGCGGTTCTTTATGATAGATACAGGTAAAGAGGAGTTTGCGGAGCAGATCGTTTCGGGGATGCTTTCGAAGGATCCCAGGTTCAGACGAACCTCGCGGGGGACGTGGGAGGCGGTAAAGGTGCAAAGCCTTTTTGAGCTTCCTTTAGGCGAGACGCCGTTCGTCCTCTTCCAGATAGAAGACGCCTGGGGACTGATGCGCGGAAAACGACCCGGCATGGATGCCGCCGGCACGGATGCCGCCGGCACGGAGGACTACGGTGCGGCGGGCTATAAGCCATACGCGTTCCTCCTGTACAGGGGGGATATAGGGACGGCGGAGGCGAATCCGGGCGATCTGTTGGAAAACCCCGGACGCTTCGTATTCGTACCGTACGAGCAGAAGAGCCTTACGGCGCTGAAAAACGTTTTTCGGGCGCGCACGCCGCTGCCCGTGGAGCTTGCCACGCTTTCTTTACGGAACGTCCTGAGCGCGCTCTATCCCGGACGAGTGATGAAAAGCTGGGACGACATAGTCCGAGAGCTCGAAATACGAAATATCGTGCCGACCGGGCCTCGGTCGAAGGTGAAAAATCTTCTTCTGTGCTTCGAGCACATCCTCAAGGAAGCGGAAAAAAGGAAGATACAAAACGCCCGCGGCCTCCTCTCTTTAGGCGTTGTGTCGAGAAAAGAGGTCGATTTCTCCAGGTACGCCTTCAGCGCCGAATGGGTGGGCGGGCTGCCGCAGTGTCCCGGCGTCTATACCTTCATGGACTCCGAACAGCGGGTGATCTACGTCGGGAAGACGAACAACCTTCGGGCGCGGGTAAGCTCCTACTTCTGGAACACGGGGGAAAGTCCCGAAAAGATAGAAAATATTTTGCGTGACATGTACGATATCGACTGTACCGCGCTCTCCTCCGAGCTCGAGGCGCTCATAGAGGAGTACCGTCTCATAGACAGGCACCGGCCCCGGTACAATACACAGGTCGGCGTATCGGAGCGAAACACGGATATTCCTCGGTATGTACTGATCCCGAAGACCGCGGTGAAAGGAAGCCTGAAGCTTTTTCTCATCTCACCGGGACTGCCGCTCGTCGAGCACGAGTACTGGTGTGGGAAAGAGGACAGAAGGCTTCAGGCGGCGATAGACGAGATGACCCAAGCCTCGGGGTACGTGCGCGACCCGCTGAAGCAGATCGCCCTTTCCTATCTCGAACGGTACGAAAGAAACCTCGTGGTCGTGGACGTGGACAGGTATGCCTCCGCCGGTGACGTGGAACGCGCCCTGAAGCACCACTGCAGGGACCTCATGGAGGGTGAGTGGGACGCGTTTGAACGGAGTGCGTATCTATAACTGCAGCAAGGGGGAGCGCAGGATGGACAAAGAAGCGCTGAAACGCGCGCTTTTTTCCGGTGATATGAAGCCTGCGACGGGAGGCGACGAGGAAACGATCCTCCTTTTGTGGGCCCTCGCGGAGGACATGGGGGAGCAGAAAGCGATCAGGAAAAAGGCGAAGCGTGCGCTCTACCTTTTACGCTCGAAAGGGATCGACGTCGACGGCGTGAAGCCTGAAAGACTCCGAAAACCCTCTCTTACCGACACGAAAAAAAGGGTGGAAACGGCCGCGCTCTCCCTTCCCGATTCCGGCTTACAAAGCGTAATCTCGATTGCGGCGTCCGATACGAAAACGCTCGGATTCGACGCACACGATTTTCTCATAAGCGTTTCGTTCGGCATCACCGGCCACCGTGTGCGACATGCCGCAAAACGTTCGCTTGCGCGCGCGCTGATAAACGGACAGGAAGGAAAGACGGAGTTCTTCGAGGTGCCCGGGGAATACGCCCTCTACAGGCTGAGACGCGCGGTATCCTTGAGCCCTGAAGAGGAGCGGGAGGCTCTCGCCGCGCGTATCGACGGCTTCACCGCGAGCGACACGGGAACGACGGAGCCCGAACACCCGCTTTCTTCGCTTCTTTCCCCGCGTGTATCGCATATCGCGGCCCCCGATGAGGAGAAAACGCTATTTTCCGAGCGCGAGATAGCAAGGATCATGCTCCCCGACGAGAGCACTCGGGAGTTTCGTTCTTTGATAGAGGAGGCGAAAAACAGCAGGCTCATTCTGGAAAACAGGACCCCGAAGCAGCGTGTCTCGGAGGCCGTAAGCCGGTTCTGTGCATTTTATTTCAGCCCGCCGAGGAGATTCGCCTTCCGGGACATTCTTCTCGACGTCGCGTTACACTATTTCCGGCACGAGCGGGAGGGATACGCCCGCATACTGCAGTCCTATGCCGAGGGGTTTTTGAACCCCGCACTCGATATCAGACAACACCCCTTCGTACAGTACCTTACGTACAAGGCATTCTTGATGAAAGGCTGACCCGTCATGCGTCTGTATTCTCTGCTCGTTCCGGTCGCGGTCTCCCAGACCAAATACCGGTTCAAATTCTTGTCGGCGGCTACGGTCTTGGAGAGCGCATCCGAGCTCGTGATCTTCGACACCGGGTTTCCCGACGGAGAGGAGCTTGTAAAAAAGCTTCACGGTTTCGGGCTGCATCCGGATGATTTCGGCTGGGTGTTCAATACCCATGTCCATATAGACCATTTCGGCGGGAATCACCGCTTCAAAAACGCGAAGAAGGTGCTGAGCAGGAGGGATTACCTCTTCCAGAAGCGTTGGAGCGACGCACTGCTGAAAACGCGGAACAAGCTTTCCTATATCGAACGGTCGTTTCCGCACCTCCCGAAGCGGGACGTGGAAAAACTCATCGATTTCCTCGTCGTGGTGCAAAAGAGCCACTTCAGGGAGCGGTACCTCGGCGATCCGGATACGCTCGTCTGGGTGGAAGACAAGCCGGAGATTCCGGACTGGATCAGGATTTTCCATACGCCGGGCCATACCCCCTACCATCTCTCCTTTCTCGTGAAGGGGGAGGAACACCGCGTCATCATCACCGGCGACCGGGTCCCGAACCGGGGGCAATTCTTCGAGGAGCAGAAAAACTTCATCGAGGTCGATATGGACAGATCGAAGGCGGAAAAAAGCGAGCGGCGTATCAGACGATACGCCGAAGAGGGCAAAAACAGCATCATATGCCCCTCGCACGACCGCCCGTTTTGGTTTCGCGGCGGCGGGTATCTCGAAACGAACCCATGCGAGCTTATCTGACGTATTGGGGGAGATTTTAAAGGAAGGAACAGATAGATGAAAGTACTCAAGACCGGCAAGATCGCCCCGAGCGTGCTTGAAGGGATACTCGGCAGGATAGGAATCTCGGACCCGCGGGTGGCGGTCGGCCCCGGTATCGGCGAGGATGCCGCGGCGATCGACTTCGGGGACCGATACCTGATCGTAAAGAGCGATCCGATAACCTTCACCACGGACAGGATAGGGTGGTACGCGGTGAATGTCAACGCAAACGACGTGGCCGCCATGGGAGGCGAACCGCGATGGTTTCTCGTCACCATGCTGCTTCCCGAGGAAAAGACCACCCCCTCGCTCATCCGGAACATCATGAAGGACGTCTCAGATTCGTGCCGGGCGCTCGGAATATCTCTCGTCGGCGGTCATACGGAGGTGACTCACGGGCTCGAGTACCCGATCCTTTCGGGAACGATGCTCGGAGAGGCGGAGAAAGACGAGCTCGTGCAGACCGGCGGGGTAAAAAGAGGGGACCTCCTCTACATGACGAAGGGGGTTGCGATCGAGGCGACCTCGATCATGGCCCGCGAGCGGGCGGGCGAGGTGAAAGCGCGGTTCGGCGAGGAGTTCTTCACGCGGTGCGTGGGTTTTCTCGAGAAACCGGGAATCAGCGTGATCGAAGATGCGAGAACCGCCCGCCGGGCGGTACGTGTCCGCGGAATGCACGATCCGACGGAAGGCGGACTTCTCACCGGCGCCTACGAGATGGCAAGAGGGGCGGGAATCGGCCTTGAGATAGACCTGGACAAAGTCCCCGTGTACGAGGAGACGAGACTATTGTGCCGTCACTTCGGGTTGTCTCCATACTACTCGACCGCCTCCGGCTCCCTCCTCATCGCCGTGAAAAAGGAGGACGCACCAAGGCTCGAAAACGCGTTCGGGAACGAATCAGGTTCTCATTCGCCGATCTTTTTCATCGGTACGTTCACAAAAAGAGGGGGACCGGTACGCGTCGTCCAAAAGGGCAAGGCAAAAGTGATCAGTCCCACAGGGAGAGACGAGCTCACAAAGCTCATCGGGCTATGAACCGGCTGCATGGCGCCCGTCTACAGGGTCCGTACCGCCCGGCAGAAGAGGTCTTTGGAGCGAAGCCGTTCGGAAGCCCGGAGGGCGTCTTTTGACGTCTCGAACACGCCGAACAGCGAGAGTCCCGAGCCCGCGAGCATGGTCCTTTGCGCCCCCTGACGCCTCATGCGGTCCGCAATGTCCCGAAGCCACGGATAACGGGCGGAAACCGGCCGATCGAAGTCGTTGTGGAGATTGCGGGCTATACCCCGTTTGTCCCCGCGAGACACCGCATCGAGCAGCAGGTCGAACTTCGGCAAAGAACGGCCCGCATGCCGCTCGTCGATGAGCGAATACGCCCAGGCGGTGGACGGTTTTTTTTCTCGGGGAGTTGCGACGAGCAGATCGAGCGTCGGGAGCGTGAGGTTTGTTTTTCGCACCTTTTCCCCGGTTCCCTCAACCCGGCAGAGGCCGCCGGTCACACAGTAGCATACGTCCATGCCGAGCAGGCTCGCTATCTCGAGCTTTGCCCCCCGGTCCATCTCGAGGCCGAAGAGTGTGTCCATACCGTTGATCACGGATGCCGCGTCGGTCGAACCTCCGCCGAGGCCTGCACGAAGGGGGATGGTTTTTTCCACCGTGAGACGGACGCCCGCCGGCGGATCGAAACGATCGAGTATCAGGCGTGCCGCCTTGAGGGCTATGTTCTCGGAGCGGTCGATCCGTGTCTCGTCGATAAGGGCCGTTTTTTCCCGTATCCTGGATATCCGGACCGTATCGTACAGGGTCACCCCCGTATTAAGAAACAGCACGCGGAAATAGCCGTTTTCATCTCGCGGGGGGATGAGATTGAGGCTTAGATTAAGCTTCGCGGGACTCAAAAGAGTTATGCTGTCCATGAACCGTCCTCGAGGGGGTCGGTGACGCCGAATATTATATTGTTCACTTGATACGAATTTGTTGATAAATTAGAAAGTAGTAGTATATTATTAACATCCTGCCTATGGGGAGCAAACATTTTCTCCGATATTAGTATGGATACTACTACGATATCAGTATAGATACTATGGCAGCGTACACAGGGTTGAAAAAGGACATTGCAATGAATATAGCGGTAATATGCGCAGGCGGCAACGGTGAGAGGATGAAGACCAAGGAGAACAAGATCTTCCTCTCCATAGGCGATAAACCGCTCATCTACTACACGATGAAGACATTCTCGGAGTACGACAAGGTGGACGGGATCATCATCACCGTTGGGAAGGAAAATATCTCCCAGCTGGAAGCGCTGATCGAACAGTACGAGATCGGTAAAGTGATGGCGGTAGAGGATGCATACAGGACGAGACAGGAATCGACCTACCATGTCATCGAAAAGCTGAAGCGGATGAACCTCTCTTCCGATTCGTACCTGCTCATCCACAATGCGGTGAATCCCTTTGTCCGTCATGCCGAGCTCGACGAGTGCCTTCTCGCGGCGCGAAAGTACGGCGCGAGCCTCCTCGGGTTCGAGGCGACCGATACGGTAAAGATCGTCAAGGACCATGACCATTTCATAGATCATACTCCCAACCGCGCGTCTCTCTGGATCGCGCAGACCCCCCAGATTATCCGGTTTGATATCGCAGTCAAGGCGTTCGAGGATGCCAGCGATAAGAGGATCACGGCAACGGACGACACGACCCTCGTCGAGGCGATCCACGAAAAGGTGAAGTTCGTACCCTGTTCCAGGGAAAATTTCAAGATTACCTATCCGCAGGACCTCGATCTTGCCGGAAGGATTCTCACCAAGCGAGTGAAGGAAACAAACTGTTGGTACGCGTAGGCTTCGGAACCGACAGCCATCGTTTCGAAGAGAAGGAAGAAAAACCGCTCGTCTTGGGTGCGGTTAAAATCAGCGACACGGGTGGTCTTGCCGCCAACTCCGACGGCGACGTGATACTCCACGCAGTTTTCAACGCCGTATCGCAGGCATGCGGCGGTGAGTCTCTCGGATACTACGCGGACCCACTCTGCAGGAAGGGAATCACGGACAGTGTGGAATACCTCAAGATCGCGCTCGACATGGTCGAGCGTACCGGCTTCAGAATCGGGAACATCGGCGTCATGGTGGAGGCCAAGCGGCCGCGTTTTTCACAGGCGGACATCGGAAGAATGAAAACGGCGATCGCCGGCCTCTTGTCGATATCCGTTGGGGACGTGGGAATTACTTTCACTTCGGGTGAAGGACTCACCTCTTTCGGAAGGGGAGAGGGCATTCTCGCGCAGTCGATCGTTACGCTCATTCGACGGGAAGCGTAGCCATGTCCCTGCTCAGGTCCGTGGCGATAGGGGACCTCCTCGTCAAGAACAACGTCTGGCTAGCCCCCTTGGCCGGAGTCGGAGACAGAAGCTTCAGGATCATGCAGAAACGGTTCGGCGCCGGTATGACCTTCACCGAGATGACCAGCGCCCACGGTCTCGTGCACAACAGCAAAAAAACGTTCGAGCTCGCAACGCTCACCAAAAGGGAGCGCCCCGCGGGAATCCAGGTCTTCGGCTCGAACCCGGAGATCATGGCGGAGGCCGTTTCGCTTCTCGGCGAGTACCCGGCGGATATCATCGACATCAACTGCGGCTGCTCGGTACCGAAGGTGTTGAAGACGGGCGCCGGCGCGGGCCTTTTAGCCGATCCCGGCAGGCTCTACCTGGTCGTAAAGGCGTGCGTCACAAGCTCCATACGGCCGGTGAGCGTAAAGCTCAGGCTCGGTCTCACCGAAGACGGCATCAACGTGGTGGAGAACGCGCTCGCCTCCCAGGAAGCGGGCGCCTCGCTCGTTACGCTGCACCCTCGGACCGCTTCGGCGGGGTACACCCAAGACGCGCGCTGGGAATATATACGGCTCGTCAAGGAGCGTCTCAGCATACCGGTCTGCGGAAACGGCGACATACGATCGCCGGGTGACGCCGTGCGAATGGCGGAAGAGACCGGCTGCGACGCGGTCATGATCGGGCGGGCGGCCATCGGAAACCCGTGGCTCATACGGGACACGGTGGCCGCATTCGAGGCCTATCCGGAGACCGTGCTGTATACGATCCCCACCGCAGAACAGCGGGTCGACTGCGCGCTCGAGCACCTCGATCTCATCGTCTCGTTCAAAGGGGAGAAGAGGGGGGTGCGGGAAATAAAGCGCCATCTTTTCCGGTACCTCAAGGGTATTCCGAACGCCACACACGTGAGAAAGAGTATCTTTCTCGTCGAATCCAAGCTGCAGGCCCAACAGAGGATCCGTTCGCTCCTCGCTTCTCAGGGATAGCAAAATACGGTTGCTTCCGGGGCGCGGGGAGTACTAAATTCTTTCCTGTCGAGAGGAGACCGGAATGAGCCGAAAACTTTTACTCTGTGCCGCCGCACTCTGTTTTTTGTGCGCCGCAGGACGCACCGCCGTATGTGAAAGCCCGAAGGAAGAGCTTTCAGAGACTTCGGAATCCTTCGCTGAAGAGATCTCACCTTCCGATGCGGCGTCACTTGCTGAAAAATACAGGGGGCGGGCGGACTTCGTGATACTCGATGTTCGGACCGACGGGGAATTTACCACAGGCTTCATAGAAGGAGCGGTCAATCTCGATTATTCAAAAGAAGATTTCTTGGATCAACTCGAAAAGCTCGATAAGGATTCAGTCTATCTCGTATACTGCCAGGCGGGAGGTCGGAGCCGTCGTGCGATGGAGCGTATGCGGGAACGGGGATTTACACGGATCTATAATCTTACCGGAGGAATTTCACTCTGGCGGGATGAGAACCTGCCCGTTAAAAAGTGACCGTTTTCTCCCGCGATTTTTCCACCTGCCTCAGGATGCCGCGCTGGCACCGGTCTATAGCGAACAAACGCGTACGTACTCTTAACGTAGGGGTGAATCTTCCGAAACCGGAAATCGAGCAGCCCAAGGCGGGCTTCATATATCGATTCTTGGAACAAGGAGGGAACCATGCCTGAAAAGAATCTTCGTCGTTTTCTTGACGAGAAAAAGATCAAGTACGTCACCATTTCACACTCTCTCGCGTATACGGCGCAGGAGATAGCAGCGTCCGCGCACATCCACGGAAAACAGCTCGCGAAGACGGTGATCGTCAGGATCGGGCCGACGCTCGCTATGGCGGTGCTGCCGGCGAACTTCAAAGTCGATCTGAAGAAGCTCGGAAGGGCATGCGGCGCGGCCGGGATCGACCTCGCGGAAGAGGAGGAGTTCGTCGATCGGATCGGGGGATGCGCGCTCGGTGCGATGCCGCCGTTCGGCAACCTCTTCGGAATGGAGGTATGGGTCGACCGCACTCTCACAGAAGACGAGGAGATCGTGTTCAATGCGGGGTCCCATACGGAGCTCATACAGCTGGCCTACAAGGACTTCGAGCGGCTCGTGTCGCCCCGGGTTGCGGACTTCGCCGTAACGTAAACGCCCGCCGCGGATCTTTCAGGGGCGTGAGACTTTTATCGATCCGTGAAGAAGGGGCGAATACAGGTACCAGAGGCGCCGGCGCCGTATGCAGCCGGAAAGCTGATAGATTCCGTGTTATCGCGTCATCGTATTTGCGCGGATATCCGGATATCGCAGATATCTATGAGAATTCGGCTCTTCTCCATATCAGTTGATACGGACAGACCAATGTGGAACGAGACGTTACATTTTTACGTTTCCCGCTGTTTGGCGGCAATAATCCATGAGAATCACCTATCGGCTCCCCACTGGAGGTAAATAGCGGGTATGCCCGGCAGTACCTCGCCCCTTTGCCCGGTACCGACTGGTACTGGAGATGATCAGAAAATTCAAATACACGGTCCGGCCACGCGCCTTTTTCAAAGGGTTCATTCTACGAATGCGATCATTCTACGAATGCGATCATTCTACGAATGATTTGTATATCGAGCGGATCGCCTGCTCGAAGTCCTTCGTTTCGACACCGACGATGATGTTTATCTCGCTCGAGCCCTGGTCGATCATCCGGACGTTGACGCCTCCCTTATAGAGCGCGCCGAAGATCCGTGCGGCGATACCGGGAGTGTGTATCATTCCCCTTCCTACCGTGGCGATAAGCGCCATATTGGGATATACCTCCACGGAATCTGGCTTGCACTCGGCCCGAATCTCTTCGATAACCCTCCCCATCTTATGAACGAGCTGGTTGTCCTCGATAACGAGCGATATGGTGTCTATGCCGGAGGGCATGTGCTCGAACGATACGTTGTGCGCCTCCAGCACGGTCAAGAGCCTCCGGCCGAAGCCGATCTCCGTATTCATGAGGGATTTCTCTATCATGATGATGGTAAAGTCCTTTTTCCCCGCGATGCCGGTGATGGTCTTTTCGTGCGTGATCGGCCCCGCGTCCTGCGTGATCAGCGTTCCCCGGTCTTCGGGACTGTTGGTGTTTTTGATGAGTACCGGGATACCCGAGTACTTGACCGGGAAGATCGCCTCGTCGTGGAGCACCTTAGCGCCCATGTACGCAAGCTCGCGAAGCTCGCGGTAGGTGATCGTATCGATGGGCCGCGGATTGTCGACGACGGCCGGGTCCGCCATGAGGAGGCCGGATACGTCCGTCCAGTTCTCGTAGACCTCGGCGCCGACCCCACTCGCGATGAGTGCGCCGGTTATGTCCGACCCTCCCCGCGAGAAGGTCTTGACGGTTCCGTCGGGCATGGCGCCGTAGAAGCCGGGAATCACCGCCCGCTCGTGCCGTGAGAGCAGCGCTCCCACGCGCTCTTTCGTTTTCTTCAGATCGAGCGTCTCGTCGCTGTCGAAGAAGATGATACTGGTCGGGTCGATGAACTCGTAGCCTAAAAGGGCTGAGAGTATGAGGCCGGAGAGATATTCGCCCCTGCTCGCGGTGTAATCGGCGGTCGTACCCTCCGATATCTCCCGCTTGATGGTTTCGAGATGCGGTGCGAGGTCGAGCGAGAGGCCGAGCGCTTTCACGATGTCGGTATACCTGCCCGCGATGATGGAAAAGACCTCCTCGAACGGGACTTCCTGCTGCGCGTGTTGATGGCAGAGATAGAGGAGGTCGGTTATCTTGCTGTCTGTTGCGCTTCGTTTTCCCGGGGCGGACGGTACGACGTAGCGCCGGTCGTTATCCGCACGCACGATCGCCTCCACCTTCCTGATCTGGTCAGCATCCGCGACCGAGGTGCCTCCGAACTTGGCGACTTTTACTCCCATTGGTACGCTCCGTTTCGGTGATTTTTACTACGATAAACGGAAAACCAAGAAAGGTCAAGCCTCCACTCTTCAGCCTTGACAAAAGGTGAAAAAAACGTAAATGTGAATTGATGTGGATTCGATCCGAAATAAGGAGGAGAAAATGGGAACGATGGATTTGTGTGCCGAGGCCGATTCCTTCCGTCATGCGGAAAAGGACTTCGACTACGCAATCGATATGACGAGGAAGCTGGGGCTTCGATATATCGAGCCCGAGGTGATGACCGGGCGCTGTCTTCTCAACGTATACGGCTACTGCAACATCACGAGTCTGGAGGACGACCCGATGGACATGCGGCGCCGCATAGAGAAGGCGGGGCTGAAGGTTGCCTGCCTAAGCGCACATTCGAACCTCTTGGACACTGAATACGGGGTTGACTACCTAAAGCGGGCGATTCGGTACGCATACATACTGGGTGCGCCGTTTGTCAATACTGCCGAGGGTCCGAAACCGGGATGGATGACGGATAACGACGCCTTCAGGATCATGAAGTACAATCTCGATACACTTTTAAAGATGGCCGAAAACTACGATATCACCATTACAATCGAGCCGCACGGTGTGTACACCACAAACGCGGAAGGTCTTTTAAGGATCATGAAGCTCTCGGATTCCGAGCGCCTCAGGATAAACTTCGACACAGGCAACGTCACAATCGCCGGGAACGATGCGGTCGATACCCTGAAACAGGTCATGGAGCATGTCGTCCATGTGCATCTGAAGGACGTAAAGCTCGAACAGCGAAAACAAGGGCACGAGACCGGTGTCACGGCGGGAGTCGCCCTCGGTGACGGGGATGTCGATCTTCCCGGATGCATTGCAGTGCTTAGGGATAATGACTATAGCGGAGTCCTCTCCATAGAGTGCAGCGGCGTCGATGCGTTAAAGCGCAGTATCAGATATATGAAGGAACTAGTGTAGCTTTCCCACAAATTGAATAGCACCGGGTCCGAATTATGACCTTCGAAGCTGTAATATGGGGATTAAAATCCGCATTAATGACTTATTGGGTTAAGAGAGTTAAAGGTCGATATTCCGGCCGTTTTGATTCTATTTAATTTAAGATGGGGATCAGTGTAAGGAGGTACTAATGCCGATATCGGTTGAGGGAGTAAAGACTGCAGGGGCGCCTGCACAGGGGCTTTCGGTGCGGTGGGACGACGGGCAGTTCGTGGTCATCGTACTTCCGAAGGGAATCGTGGGGTGCGCAGCGATCGACGTTTCTGTGATGGAGGAGTTCGACATGGCGGCGGCGACCGCGCACGGCACTCCGGAGGCACCGCTCGTGGTTCCGGACGACCTTATCGCCGCAACGATCTCAGGAGTCACGAAGAAGGCCCGGGCGATGGGCATCACAGAGGGCATGTCGGGTCGCGAGGCCCTCGAGCTCATGGCCGGAACATAGAAGGAATCCGGTGTGTTCGGTGTCGAGGCCGTATGATATCCTGAATCGCCCGCGGGTACAACCGTAACGGTGCTTCACTGACTTATTAAGAGTGATAGCGTAAAGAAGGCCGCGCATCAGGCACGGGACATCCGCCGCATAACGTAACGCTGAAATTTTCATATTCCGTTTGACTATCCGGTAAACAGTTACTATAGTCCTACTGTATGACAATTATACGATGATCTATATAAGAATATGGAGGAAAAGAGGATGGATATACCGAAGACGATGAAGGCGGCGGTCCTCATGGGGCCGAACGAGCTGGAGGTGCGCGACGTGCCCACGCCCGCGCCGGGG
>JAFGTF010000087.1 GCA_016934265.1 Spirochaetota bacterium | reverse complement strand
CTCTCCGGAGTCGAACCCCCGCGCGGTAGCGGCGTGTACGATATCGTCGGCGCGGTCCAAGGCGTTTACGATCACGCATTCAACGAAGAGTCCAAACGCCCTGAAAGGTTTTCTTTTCAACACCCCTCGGAGACGGAGCGTCTCGAACACCACCCTCCCCGACCTCGACAGCTCGAACAGCATGTTGTAGGCCACGCCGAGCGCAAGCCCGAACCCCTTCATCTTTCCTTTTCCCAAAACCCGGAGAATGCGCTCTATCGAGACCCTTCCGGTCACAAGCGCGACGGACAGCACGATGCAAAACGCACGAACCGCCATTTCCGAACCGCAGACGAGGCCGGCGGTGGAAACAACGCCCGCGTCCCTCGGGCCGACTAAAAACGCGCAGAAGAAAACAGGCGAGAGTACGAGAAACCAGATTTTTACGCGCGACAGCACCCTGCCTGCAGGTTTGGGATTCAACATGGAAACCCCGAAAAGGACCAGCACCGGAATCGCAAGATGCAGCCCGGAGAGCGTAAGGGAGAGGACCATAGCTCCCCCCGAAAGCAGCACGGTGGTCCACAGCAGGACCCTGTTATCCTTCATGCGCAGACTCCCTCCGCTTGACTATCCTGCTCCCGAGCCTGAATGCGAGATAGCCCGCAGCCGTTCCGCATACGATCTGGATCAGAAGCAGGGTGAGGAGAATGGCGGCGACCTTCTCTTCGGCGAAACCGAAGATGCCGCTTGCCCCTTTCGCCATCTTTACCGCGACCTCGGTAACGTGCTTGCCGTAGAGCAGCCTGAGCATTACGAACCGGTGCACGAAGTTCCAGACGAGCGCGAGCACGCCCGCTGTCATGAAAACGGACGCACGCTTTTTCGAAGAGAGAAAGAGCGCGCCCTCCATGAGCACGCTCTCCATGAGTATCGCCACGATAGGGCCGAGCTTCACCCCGCCGGGGCTCACGAGCTTCAAAACCGCGGTCACGAGACCCACGAGGAGGACGCTTCCCCGGTGCTCGACGAGGAAACGCGAGCACAGAACGATGACACACCCGATGGCGGTAAGAATGATACCGGTGAAGAAGGTATTCGCGACCGGCGGAAACAGGACATGAAGTATCGTTCCGAGGCTCAGCTCTATCGCACCCCATAGTGCGCCGAACAGCCCTATGTACACCCAGTCTTTCACCGTGTAGGTGCGTGTTCCCATTATATCCCTCCGTATCAGCTCTTCCTCAATATACCGCCGTCATCCTCTGCGGCGACGACTTGCGTGGGACGCCGTCCGCGATGATTCTCCCCTCTTCGAGAAGCACGATGCGTTCGGCGAACCTGCACACGAGCTTGTCGTCGTGCGTGATGAGGAGCACCGCTTTGCCTTTTTTTCTCAGCCCCCGCAAATACCCCATCATACGGCTCAAGTGCTCCCAGTCCTGACCCACCGAGGGTTCGTCGAGGATGTACAGGACGGGGTCCGAGGCGCATGCCGCTGCGAGCACGCACCGCTGTGCCTCACCCATGCTCAGGGTACGGGGGGAACGCTCGCCGAGCCGCAAGAGGTCCGTCGCCGAGAGCGCTCGTTCGACAAGCGCCCCGTCGAGCCCGAAACACTCCGGGCCGAGCGAGACCTCCTCGTCCACACTGCCGCACAGAAGCTGCTCCCCGGTGTTCTGAAACAGAAACCCCACCCTGCGTCCCGATGGAAGCCGCCGCACCGACGGGTGCCATCGTATCGTACCGCGTTTCTTTCTGTGCATGCCGGCGATCACGCGCGCGAGGGTGCTCTTGCCCGCGCCGTTTTTTCCCACGAGCGCTACGAACTCGCTCGGATATATCGAGAGATCGATATCGGAGAACACCCTCCTCTTTCCGTATCCGGCGCTTATCCCCTCGAGTGTCACGAGAGGCTCTCCCTCCCCAGGAGGCTGCGAGATTCCCTCCGGCACATAGCGTTGCGTGCCGTTTTCGACCCATCGCCATGGAAACCGCAGCCCGAGCCTCATGAGCCTTCTCTTGTCCGAAAAGACCCGTTCGGAAATCCCGAACGCGGCGACTGTTCCCTCGTTCATAATCATCGCTTTCGAGCAGTAGGGATATACGGCGCTCAGGCGGTGCTCGATTATCAGTATCGTGATGCCCGCCTCCCTGTTCAGCCTCGACAACGTCTCCATGACGAGTTCCGTGCCCTCCCAGTCGAGATTGGCGGTAGGCTCGTCCAAAACGAGAACCCCGGGCCGCATGCTCAAAACGGAAGCGATCGCCACCCGCTGCCTCTCACCGTCCGAAAGCTCGTGCAGCCTTTTTTCCCGCAGGTGAAGAATACCGGTACCGGCAAGCGCATACAACGTGCGTCGCGCAAGCTCCTCTTCGTCGAGAATTCCTCCCGACAGCACCCTGTTTCGCGGGGCGAAAGAGACCTCGTCTTGCACCGTCGAACAGAAAAGCTGGCATGCCGGATTCTGAAACACGATACCGATGCTGCACGCAAGCGCCGCGACGCTTTTATCACGCGTATCGGTCCCGTTTATCTTCACCGAGCCGCTCATATTCACCCGTTTCGCATGGGGTATGAGGCCCGAGAGCGCGAGTGCGAGGGTGGATTTCCCGCATCCGGAAGGACCGCTTATGAGGACGAAATCCCCCTCCTCCACGGCGAACGAGACGTCGCTCAGCACGCGTTTTCTTCCGTAGGAAACGTTCAGGTTTTCCACTTCCAGCGTCATCCGGTCTCTTCCGTGATCTTTTTGAGGTCTTCGGGCTCGTCTATGTCTACGAGCACATACCTGTTTTCTACCGGAACCGCGAGTGTCGCCGTTTGCGCGAGCACGTCCCGCATCGTCCTTTCCGGTCCGAGGGCGAGAATCGTGTCTTTAACGCTCCGTTCGAGGAGAAGGGGATGCCCCTTCTTGCCCCTGTATTTGGGAATTACAGCCGGAACATCTTTGTAGCGGAGAAGCTCAGTGTACAATCGTTCCCCGACCAACGGCATGTCCCCGAGCGCGAGGAAAAAGCGGTCGGTTTCTACATGTGCGGCGCCAGCCAGCACGGACGAGAACATCCCCTTCTTATAGTCCGGATTGTGCACGAGAAAAACGTCCGGCCTGCCCCCGAAAATCGCTTCCAGCGTACGGGCACGGTGCCCGGTAACGAGGATCACCCTGCCGCACGCTCCGAGCGCGCCGTCCACGCTGCACTCTATGAGGGTCTTTCCCCGAAGACGGACCAAAAGCTTCCACTTTCCCATACGCCGCGACTCTCCAGCCGCGAGCATGACGCAGTCCGGTTTTCGTTGCATGATCCCGACCCTCGGCCGCCCGATTACTCTTTTACCCCGCCGCCCGTACCGTATTCGGAAGCGACTTTTCCGGCGACGATATCGTTTATCCGGGACATTTGTTCCAAAACAGCCTCGATATCGGCGGGCGCAGCGTTATCGATATGAAAGCCGGCCGAGACCACCGTGACCCTGTTCGCCGTCTCGGCGAGCAGCTTCGCGAGCGGCGCCGCGATCTCTCCGTCTCTGTGCCGGGGGAGATTGTGTACCGAAACGGTGCTGCTCACCGTCTTGTCTTTTCTTATGCTCTCATGCGGGACCGCGACCGCCACCGACCCGATGTGAGGACGGTCTCCCCCCTCAACGATCGCGAGAAGGTCTTTTCCCGTCTTCATCACCGTTACCGTAACAGGATACGGTTTTGATTCGCTGAAGTGAACTATTATTTCCATTTACGGTAGAGGCTGTTCGGAATTTCGAGCCGGTCCAGGATCCTGCCGACCGTCCCATCGACAAGATCCTCTATCTTTTCGGGCTTACAGTAGAATGCCGGCATCGGAGGCAGAATGACGACGCCGAGCCTCGAAAGCTTCAGCATGTTCTCGAGATGAATGGGGGATAACGGCGTTTCCCGCGGAACCAGAACCAGCCTTCTTCCCTCCTTGATGGCGATGTCGGCCGCGCGGGAGATGAGGTTTTCCGCATACCCCGACGCGATGGAAGCGAGTGTTTTCATGCTGCACGGGACGACCACCATCCCGTCCGAAGCGTACGAGCCGCTCGCGATCGGGGCGGAGAGGTCTTTCTCGTCGTACGCCCGGACCGCCGTTTTTTTTACGCGTTCGACGGTGAGGTCCGTTTCCGTCTTCAGAGTCTCGCACGCCCACCTGCTCATGACGAGGTGCGTTTCGACCCCCGCCTCCCGGAGCGCGGTGAGCGTCCGCACCCCGTAGACCGCCCCGCTCGCCCCCGTAATTGCCACTATTATTTTCTTCACTTTTTCGCCCATTTATCCAGCCCCAGCCCGGGCTGTTACAGCGTGCCGCTGCAGGCCTTGATCGCTTCGACTATCTTCGTATACCCCGTGCACCGGCAGAGATTACCGGAGATGGCTCTTCTGATCTCCTCTTCGGTTGGATTCTTGTTTTCATCGAGCAGCGCCTTTGCGGACAGTATCATACCCGGCGTGCAGAACCCGCACTGCACCGCCCCGTGTCGTACGAACGCCTCCTGCAGGGGATGGAGCTTCCCCTCCTTTGCGAGGCCCTCAATCGTCACGATCTCCGCCCCGTCCGCTTCGACCGCGAGAACGAGGCAGGAGCTTACCGCTTTGTGGTTCATGATCACCGTACAGGCGCCGCAGTCTCCCGTTTCACAGCCGCGTTTCGTACCCGTCAGGCTGAGACGCTCTCTGATCACGTCGAGGAGCGTTTCCTGCGGCTTGACTTCCAGTTCGTACTCCTCGCCGTTTACTCTCAACACCACCGCTTTCCCCATGCTTCTCCTCCAGCCTGTCATTTTAGGCGATTCCGGCGCGTACACGCCCGGTGCGCGCACGCCGAGGACCGGATCATTCCCGGTAGTATTTTAACGGTTAAAAATTCTTCGGATTTTCGTCCGTTTCCCGTCGTTCGTACTGTCTTACGTACATCTGCGGTTTGTTCCTTCCATCCATCGACAGAATCTTATCCCGGCACCCGCCGCATACCTCGATTCGTTCGCATTCGTTCGATACGCCGGTTTCCACTTCAATCTCGATCAGCCCGCTCTCCTCTTTGCCGCACACGGCGCACGGCCTCCTTCTTTCGCTGCACCCGTAGCAGTATCTTTTCGGATAAAAAGGATGGTCACTGCACTTCATCACTTCTTCCTTGTATAAATGTTATTACTGCATCGACCGGGTGTTACGAATCGCAGAGCTCGGAAAGCGCCCGTATCACGAGATTTTCCACCATCTCGCTCCTGTATTCCGCTGACGCCCTGACGTCGAATATCGGGCTCGCGGTCTCACCTGCCATCCTACCCGCCTCTTCGATCGCTTCCTTTGTCTGTCCCTTTTTCCTTATCAGCTCCTCCGCCTCATGGACCCGTACCGGGGTCGGTGCGACCGCGCCGAGCGCGATCCGCACATTTTCCCATCCCCCCTCTTTTGGTGTCACCGCCGCGGCGGCGCCGATAACCGCGATGTCCATTGCGTTGCGCGGGCTGTGTTTTATATAGATCCCCTTCCTCTCTACCGGCGGAATCAGCATACCGGTAAGTATCTCCCCGTCCAGCACGGTCATCCCCGGTCCCCGAAAGAACTCCTCGATCGCGACGGCCCTCTCCCCTTTCGGGCCCGCGACGGTGAGAACGGCGTCGAGACAGAGAAGAGCGGGGGCGGTCTCGGCGGAGGGCGCCGCATTGCAAAGGTTTCCCCCGATCGTCGCCCTGTTTCTCACCTGAACGGAGCCCACCTCGCCCGCGGCGTGCGCGAGAAAAAGGTAGTGCTCGCGCACACATGACGATGCCGATACCTCGCTCATCGTCGCGAGCGTTCCTATCCGCAAGCCTTCATTCGGATCATAGCCGATGCCGTCCAATCCCTCGATACCCTTGATATCAATCACATAGCGGGGGGAGAGTCCCTTTTCCTTCATTCCCACGATTAGGTCCGTGCCTCCCGCGAGGACTTTGGCCTCCCTGCCGTGATCGCCGAGAAGCTTCAATGCCTCCGACAGCGTCGACGGTCTCAGATAGTTGAACGGCTGCATACTTCGTAACATCGCGTGCTCCTTGCATATCATGAGGAGGCCGCGTGCGTGACTGCCTCCGTAATATACCGTGCGTTACGGCGAACCGAGGCCTTCAGCCTCCCCTCCGTTCGGACAGTCCAAGCAGAAGATACGATACCAACGCCGTCGCACGGCTCAAACCCTTTTCATCGAACCGGAAACGGGAGCTGTGAAGCGGCGCATCGAACCCTTTTTTCCCGCTTCCGAGTCGAATCATGCACGAAGGAACCTTTTCGGCAAGGAAGGCGAAATCGTCGCCGCCCAGCTTCGAGCCGGGAATCGGCACGATGCCGTCCTCCTCCAGCGCTTCGGACAGAAGCACGCGGCATGTTCTCGTGAGTGATTCGTCGCAGAAGACCGGCGGCGAGCCGTTTAAGAAGGAAAGCGTCGTGTGTGTACCGAACACGTCGTCCGTCCCCTTCGCCACGGCTTCCATCCTCGTTTTTATGAACTCCCTCGTGCCTTCGTTGAGGCTTCGGACCGTTCCCCCCGCTTTCACCAGCTCCGGAATGACGTTGTACGTCTCCCCTCCCTTTATCGTTCCGATCGAAACGACACAGGCCTCGCTCGGCGAAACGCTCCTCGAAACGATCGTCTGGAGCGCCTGTATCAGAAACGACGCGGCGACCACGGGGTCTTTTGCGTGGTGAGGCGAGGCCCCGTGAGCCGATCTTCCCCTCACCAAAAGCTCGAACTCGTCGACATAGGCGTTTATCTGGCCCGGCCTGATCCCCACCTTTCCCTCCGGGATCTGAGGGTCGACATGGACGCCGAGCAGCGCGGAGACCAAAGGAGCTTCGAGCGCGTTCTCGCGAATGAGCGCCCGCGCCCCCTGCATCGTTTCCTCGCCCGCCTGGAATATCAGCCGAATCCTTTTTTTGAGTCCAAGACGGAGTCTTTTGACTGCGGCGGCGACCCCGAGACCGATCACCGTATGGACATCGTGACCGCACGCATGCATGTATCCGTCGACCCGCGACGCGTACGGCAGGCCCGTGTCCTCTGCGAGCGGAAGCGCGTCCATGTCGACCCGAAGCGCCGCGCACGAGCTCGAATCCCCCCCGATATCCACCGTTATCCCGCCTTGTAAAAGCCTGCAGGCGCTTTCGAGCCCCATTTCGCCGAGCGCCCCGATCACGACCTCTCTCGTGTGCGGGAGCGAAAGCCCGGTTTCCGGCCGGCTGTGAAGCGTAAAAAGCCACTCTTCGAGCGAACCCTGGAGCGCGTCACAGACCTCTTGAATCTCGGCATATTCCATACGAACGTATCCCCGCGTCAGCCTTTTTCTTTCTTCAGGCTGAAATAGACCCGCTCCTGGTTCAGCGGCAGCTTCTTGAAGCGCACCCCGGTCGCATGGTAGACGGCGTTGCCTACCGCGGCGGGCAAAGGAACCAGCGCGGGCTCTCCTATCCCCTTTGCGCCGAACGGCCCGTCCGGGTCGTCGGTTTCAATCAGTATGACGTCATACGGCGGCGCGTCGACGGCCGTCTGTATCTTATAGTCCGCGAAGGTCGGGTTCATCATCCTCCCCCCGTCTTCGACGCACTCCTCCGAAATGGCGTATCCGAGCCCCTGGAGGATCGACCCTTCTATCTGCCCCTCGGCCATATGCCGGTTGATGGTCCGGCCGGTGTCCTGGGCGGCCGTCACCTTCACCACCTTCACCTCTCCGGTACCAGAGTCCACCTCCACCTCCACCACGTGACATGCGAATGTAAATGTCGGGAGGTGGTGACCGTACTTCTTGTCGATTCCCACCTGCGGCGCGAGCGGGTCGGTATACCGCCCTTTTCCCGAAAGAGGATATCCGAGGTTGCTCACCGCGTATACCGCCGCCTCCTCGAAAGATACCGCTTTGGAAGGGTCTTCATCGATAAATATCTTTTCATCCCTCGCACATAGCTTTCCGGGCGTCGTTTGAAGCATCTTCGCCGCGGCGCCGAAAATTTCCTCCTTCACCGACTCCGCCGCCGCTTTCGCCGCGTTTCCACATACGAACGAGGTCCTGCTCCCCCACGCGCCGAGATCGTACGGGATTATGTCCGTATCGTTGTTTATCACCGTGATCCTCGACGGGTCTACGCCGAGCACCTCCGCCGTTATCTGCGCGACCACCATCTTCCCGCCCTGCCCGATCTCCGGCGCCGGCGAGATGACGGTGATGCAGCCGTCCTCTGAGATCTTCGTGAAGGTGTCGGTCGCCGCGTACCCGTAGAACCGCCCTCCCGCGCCGGTATGCACCATCGTGGCCATGCCGATGCCCCGGTACCATCCGTTCCCGAGGTCGGTCTTCATCTTCCGCTTCTCGTCCCAGCCGGACTTCTTCATCGTCTCCCGTATGCACTCGACGAGCCCGCACGAGGTCACCGTCGCCCCGCACGACATGAGCTCGTTCGGTTTGTTCGCGTTTTTCAGGCGTATCTCTTCCGGTCCCATCCCGAGCTTTTCCGCTATCTCGTCCAGCTGGCTCTCCGTAGCGAAAGTGACCTGCACGTTGCCGAACCCCCTGAACGCTGTTCCGAACTGCTTGTTCGTATATACGCCGTAGCCGTCATACCTAACGTGCGGCACGTTGTACAGCACCGCGAAGCACTCCCCCGCGTAGTTCAGCGTCGCCGGCCCCTTGTCGTTGTACGCACCGTTGTCTATCAGAACTCTGGCCTGTCGCGCGAGTATCCTGCCGTCCTTTCTCACGCCGGTCTTGAGCTCCACAATATACGGGTACCTCGTCCGCGCGGTACAAAACTCGTCCTCCCTCGTATTCACGATCTTCACCGGCCTACGCGCGATTCTCGAGAGAATCGCCGCCGCTGGGACCTTCATGTCCGTCACGAGCCGCTGCCCGAACCCGCCGCCCACCGCGGGCACCACGATCCTGACCTTCGACCGCGGTATATCGAGGATCCTCGCGATCTCCTGGCGCACCGTATGCGGCGCTTGCGAGGGCATCATGACGGTTAGCTTTCCCAGCCTGTCGAACGAGGCGATGCAGCCGTGGGTCTCCATGCAGCAGTGGGCGACCTTGGAGGTTACGTACCTGTCTTCGAATATGTAGTCCGAGTCCGCGAATCCCTTCTTTATGTCCCCGAAGCTCTTGTGCCCCTCGAACGCGATGTTTTTTTCCTTGTCCTCGTGGACGAGCGGCGCTCCCGGCTTCATCGCCTCCTCGAGATCCGTCACCGCGGGGAGAAGGTCGTACTCCACCTCTATGAGCGAGAGCGCCTGCTCTGCGATCGCTGCTGTTTCCGCGGCGACCGCCGCCACCTCGTCGCCGATATAGCGCACCTTGTCCCTGCAGAGCGGCAGCTTGTCCGCGAATACGGGAAAAAAGCTGAACTTTACGCCCGGCGTGTCCCTGTGGGTGATGACCGCGCGGACCCCGCGCAGCGCCTCCGCCTTCTGTGTGTCGATCCGTACGATCCTCGCATGGGCGTGGGGGCTTCGTAAAACCTTCCCGTACAGCATGCCCGGCATGAATATATCGTCGAGGTAGCGTGCCTCGCCGGTCACTTTCTCCCACGCGTCGATTCTCGGCAGCGGTTTGCCGAAGACTGAATACTGTTCCATATGCACCACCTTTTTCTCGTTATTCTCTTTCATACGGCAGGCAGAAAGCTCCCGGGAGCTTCGTGTTCCTCGCCAGTATACAGAGAAGCAGGATTACCGCAACGTACGGGAGCATGAGTATGAACTCCCGCGGGACGTCCAACCCCAGTATCTGCAGGCCGAACGTGAGGGAGTGGCATACGCCGAACAGAAACGCTCCGTAGAAAAGCTTCGAAGGGTTCCACTTCGCGAGCATCACGATGGCGATCGCGATAAACCCGCGTCCCTGGGTCATGTGAAACACGAAAAACGCAAGATCGCAGATCGAGAGAAACGCCCCCCCGAGACCCGCCAGCACTCCTTCGAATATCAGCGTCATGTACCGGGTGCGGTATACGTTCACCCCGTGGGCGTCCGCGGCCACTGGATTCTCCCCGACCGCCCTCACGTTGAGCCCGAAGTTCGTCTTGTACAGCACCCACCAGGCGATCGGAAGGAGCGCCCATGATATATACGTGACGACATGCTGGTTGAAGATCGAGTTGATATACGGCACCGTGGACAGAAACGGTATCGGCGTCTTCGCCGTGATGTCCGCGACAACGGGGAACTCGCTTCCGAACAGGACCCTGTGCAGCAGGCTCGTGAGGCCTATGACGAATATCTCCACCCCCAAGCCCGCCACGATCTGATTTATCCTGAGATGGATGACGAGAAACCCGAAGAAAATCCCCAGGATCACGCCCGCGCCCATGCCTGCGAGGAGGCCGATATAGATGTTTTCCGTAAGGAGGGCGGCGATAAAAGAGCAGAACGCCCCGAGCAGCATCATCCCCTCGAGCCCGAGGTTTAAGACCCCTCCGGACTCAACGAAATTCTCTCCGATCGCAGCGAGGATGATCGGCGTCGAAGCGGTCAGCGTTCCGCCCAAGAGGACCACGAAAAACGGTTCCGAGAAAAGCATTCTTAGAAACCACAAAACAGTTTACTCCTCTTTTTCAGATATTCGCTCACCCCGAAGAATATCAGCATGAGCGCCTCGATCACTTGGACGAAGAACACCGGCACCTCGGCCGCCCTCGACATGAATTCGCCCCCGATCGAGAGAAAGGAAAAAAAGTAGGCGAGCGGTATGACCGCTATTCCGTTGAGCTGCGCGAGAAAAACCAGCGGGATGGCGCTGAAGGCATACCCCGGGTTCCACTCCGCCTGGAACGCGCCCTTGATCGCGAGGACGTCGATCGCGCCGGTGAGCCCGGCGAACCCGCCGCTTAAGAGCATGGCGAGTACGATGACTTTCTTAATGTTCACACCCGCGTAGAACGCCGCCTTCTTGTTTTCCCCGGCAAACCTGAACTCATATCCCAGTGTCGTCCGTTTTATGAAGTAGTGGGCGAGAATCACCACGACGATCCCCACGATGAGCCCGATATGGATCTCCGTAAAAACGATGTTGGGAAGCCTCTTTTCCAGAGGGATCAGGATCGTCTGGGGAAAGCGCCCGGGCTGCGCGTTCAGCGGGTACCTCACGAGGTAGGATGAAAAGTTTATGGCCACGAAGTCCATCATCATCGTCACTATTATCTCGTTGATCTGGTACTTCGCCTTCAGTACCGCCGGGATCGTCACCCAGGCCGCGCCGCCTACAAACCCCAATATGCAGAGCACGATGAAGAACAGAAAGAGCGGAACCCTGTCTACCAAAAGAGGGGCGACACCGCCGACGAATATCGCCCCGATCAGAAACTGTCCGTTTCCGCCGATATTCCAGATCCCCGCCTTGAATACGATGATAAGCCCCGCGCTCATGATGAGGAGAGGGGCCATACGCTTAAAAGACTCGGTAAGTCCGAGATAGGTCCCAACCCCGAGCGAGAAAAGCTGGGAGTACGTTTTTAACGGGTTGAATCCTATGATGAGAAGTAGTATTCCCCCCGCTATCAACGCAGACAGGATGGCGAATACCGGCCCGACCGCCGTTCCTGCTATCCGTTTAAAATTCATATGCCGTTTCCTTCGATTAATCGGTGATGCCCAGCATCAGCCTTCCGATCTGCTTCTTGGAGGTTCCCCTGTTCGGCAGAATTTGTATGATCTCCCCCTTGAATATGACGCCGATCCGGTCGCTCACCTCCTTGATCTCGTCGAGGTCCGAAGAGATCATGAGGACCGAGACTCCTTTTTCGCTCTGCGCCTTCAACTCGTTTCTGATATACTGCATCGTCATCACATCCAACCCGTGCGTGGGCTTGTTGCATATGAGGACGGCCGGGCAGTATGAAAACTCCCTGGCGAGTATCAGTTTCTGTATATTGCCCCCGGACAGGGTCTTTACGATCGTATCCGAGCTTTGGGCCTTGATCGAGTAGCTTTCTATGAGGCCGTCGCAGTAATTCTTTATACGATCCATGTTGAGCAATATCCCGCTCTTGGCGAACGGCTCGTTTCTATAGCAGCGGAATATCGCGTTTTCCGCGAGAGAAAAGTTCGCCACCGACCCCTCCTCTATCCTGTCTTCGGTGACGTAAAACACTCCCATCTCATTGATGAACCGTATGGACCGGTTGGTAATCTCCGTCTCGTTGAGCGTAATCGTCCCGGACTCGACTTTCCTCTGCCCCGCGATGACCTCCGCGAGCTCCTTCTGGCCGTTGCCGTCGACGCCTGCGATGCCGAATATCTCTCCCTCGTGAATATCGAACGTTATCTTTTTCAGCGCCTCGACATCCCTGTCGCTCTTTGCGACAATCCCGTCGAGAGCCAGCACCACGCGATCGGATATCTTCCTCGACTCCTCCTTCGCCGCTTCGGAAAAAGAAGCGTCCTTGAACATCATCCCGACGATCTTCTCCTTGAGACGAGCCCCCTCGTTCTCGATATCGATACCCGACAGGTCTATCTCGCCTCCCTTTACGCCCTTTTTCAGTATAGTGACGCGGTCGCTGATAAAGAGAGCCTCCTCTATCTTGTGCGTGATAAAGATGACCGACTTCCCGGCATCGGCCATGCTCTTAAGAACCGCGAAGAAGTCGTCGATCTCTATCGGGGAGAGGACCGATGTCGGCTCGTCGAGGATGAGCACGTCCGACCCCCGGTAGAAGAGCTTCAGGATCTCGACCCGCTCCTGCTCGCCCGCGGAAAGCTGCCATATCTCGACATGCGGATCCACGTCGATCCCGTATTTCTTCGAGATGGCCCTCACCCTCTTTTCCGCCTCCTTTTTCGGCAGAAGAAACTTCCTGTTCGTTCCGAGAAAGATGTTCTCCAATACGGAAAGCGTCGGGACCAGCGTCAAATGTTGATATACCATTCCGATGCCGAGCTCGAGCGATTCGCGCGGAGAGCCGATCCGTACCTTCTTGCCCTTGATGAAGATCTCACCGCTGTCCGGGTGGTACATGCCGGAGAGAATATTCATGAGCGTGGTTTTACCCGCCCCGTTCTCTCCCAAAAGGGCGTGAATCTCCCCCCTCTTGAGATCGAAATCGATGTCGTCGTTGGCGAACATTCCTCCGAAACACTTCGTAATCCCTCTCATCTCGACAACGGTTTCTCCACCGCTTGCCATAACGGCCGAACACCTCCTTTTTCCCCCACCGGGTAACACAGGGGCGGGTGTATACGACGAACACCCGCCCGCGTCCGTACTAGCGGAACAGCCTCTTCTTGTAATCTCTCATCTCTTTGGTACCGGGCATGTTGGACACGTTGATCCTTCCGCTCACAATGCCCTCCCGCGCCTGTTTCAGCGCGTTCATGGCGTCTTGGGGAATTTCATTATATAGGGCCAGCTCGATACCGCCGTTCTCCAGGGTCTGGCGGTAGTCGCCGCCGAACCTGCCTGCATAGATGTCGATGAGCATCATCTCGTATATGACGTCGAACCTCCACAGCACCGAGCCGAGCAGGATTTTCTTCGAGTCGATGCCCGATTTGTCACCGATGACGTCGATGAACCACACCTTCCCGCCGTCTCGAGCCTTGTTCTCCTCGCATGCCTTCATGATCCCGAACGACGCGCCGTCGCCCATCCCGAATATCACGTCCGCTCCCGCGGCGATCTGGGCCTCGGTGTTCCGTTTTCCGCCCGCCGCGTCCTCATAGGCCGCCTCGCCGATGACGTTGTACAGAAGCTTAATTTTCGGATTGACGGAGTGGACACCTTCCATAAATCCCACCGTCATACGGTTCCAGTCGGGAACCTCCGCGGAGGTAACGACCCCGACCACGTTCCTCCTCGTCATTTTCGCGGCAAGCACACCGGCGAGGTACGCCCCTTTCTGCGCCTCGCCCTCATAGTTCGAAACAAGCCCCCTCTTGATGGCGTCGGGATTTTCAACGATCGAGACCCTCACATCTCTTTCCGCGGAGACTTCGGGAGCCATCGTCTGGTATCCGGAAGCGTGTGCTATGATGAGATCGAACCCCTTCCGAGCGAGATCCCGCAGCACCGGCTTGATGTCGCCGTACCCCTGGTTTTCCGCGACTTCGACAGTGAGATGCCACTTGTCTTGCAGTACCCGGACCCCGTCTGCACCCATCTGGTTCCACCCCTGGTCCGTAGCGCTTGCAGGGACCACCACCGCAACCTTCAGGGGCCGTGCGCCGGGATGGGGCGGGACCGCGATCGCCGTCTGAAACAGCATCCCGAATGCGAGCAGGGCCACTGCCGTCACAATCAGCATTTTTTTCATTTTTTCATACCCTCCTTTTCCTTGTATTGCTACATGACTTGCCTCCGCCTGTTCATGCCGTTCTATCACCCCCCTCCTTTGTACCCTTCTATGATCGTTTTCAGGCCCAATTCTTTCAGTTTTTCCGGAGTCGGAATCCCGGAGCTCTTGTCCCATCCGCAGGCCTCGTAGAGCTCGTCGACCATGAGATCGAAATCGGACCCGAGTACGCCTCCGGCGGAAGGGCCGTCCGGCATAGGCTCTGAAAGAAGCCTCTGCGGCAGGGTGTCGTCCCCTCTCCTGAGACCGGTCTTCACGTTGAACATCCGCTCGATATTGCTGATCCGTTCGCCGGAACGCGCCAGCTCCTTCTCGTCGACATCCCATCCCACCGATGTCCGTATCATCTCGGCCGCGACATCCAGCCTGAATGCGGCGGCCAAAAAAGCGCAGTATATGGCGGAGTCCATCACCGCCCTCAGATCGCGCGCCTGTTTCACCAGCGAGCCTTTTCCCTTTGCCGCCATTCGGTCGAACATGCCGCTTACAAGCTCCGCGTGGATCACGTACCCGCCGGCATGGTGACAGCCGCCCCGGGGACCGCACGCAAGCACCAACGCCTGGCTCTTTACCCCCCTCGGATCATACCCTCCGAGCTCCATTCCCTTGGCGTGCATGGCGAACGCCCCGGTTCCCCGTCCTAATCGGTCGGACGCCGCCTTTACGCCGTCTGCGAGAAGCTCCCCGATTCCCTCCCTCGCCGCCATCTTCCGTATGATTTCGGGTATCGCCTCCGCGTTGCCGAACCTGAGATCGATGCCGTCCGTTTCCTTGGGCCCGATGATTCCCTTTTCGAAGCACTCCATCGCGAATGCGATCGTGACGCCGCAGGCGATCGTGTCCATGCCGAGCTCGTCGCAGAGCTGGTCCGCAAGGATGATCGATTCCATGCTCGCGTTGTCGCAGGCGCCGCCGAACGAATACAACGTCTCGTACTCGGGTCCCTCGGTCTCGGCCCCGGCGAACGGCCCGGAATCGACTGCGGTAATCTTCGAGCAGGCGATCGGGCAGGAGGGGCAGGCCTTGTCTTTTCGCAGATATTTCTCCCTCATCGTCTGCGGCCTCAGCGCATCTATGCCCTCGAGCACGCTCTTCTGCCAGTTCCGCACGGGAAATATGCCGTAGGAGCTCGTGAGGTTCAGCGAAACCGCCGATCCGAACGGCGACATGCTCTCGGTGAGAAAAGGGTTTTTGCGGATGAGCCCGCGCGCCTTCTTCACCGCATCCTTGAACCCCTGCTCGTCGAAGAGCGGTATCGAAAGCCCGCCCGACGCCACCACGGCCTTGAGTTTCTTCGAACCCATGACCGCGCCCGCCCCCCCTCTCCCCGCGGCCCTCCTTTCACTGATGACACAGGCCGTTTTTATAAGGTTCTCTCCCGCAGGCCCGATGCAGGCGACGGAGCATTTAACCCCTGCGGGGAGAGTGCGTTTCATCGCCTTTTCCGTCTTTCCCGTATCCATACCCCAAAACTCGTCCGCCTCTTTTACGGCGGCTTTGTTTTCATCGAGCAGAAGATATACCGGACGAGTTGCCTTCCCCTCGACGACGACCGCCTCGTAGCCGGATCTCCGCATGAACTCGCCGAACCTGCCGGAGCAGAGGGAGAAGAGGTATATGCCGGTCTGGGGCGATTTCGTGCTTATATTGAACCTGCCGCTGCAGGGAGCCTGGGTGCCGACAAGGGGCCCGTTGGTGAAGATAAGCTTGTTTTCCGGACCCATGGGGTCCGTATCCGCCGGAACCTCGGTGTACAGGAGGTACGCGCCGAGCCCTCTTCCCCCGACGAACGACCGCAAAACCGCGGGGTCTATCGCTTCCACGCTCGATACACCGCTCGAAAGGTCTACCCTCAGGAGTCTCCCCGGATAGATAAAACCGTTCTCTTTCATGGGAACCTCCTCTTCAGGCGTCGCTGGTCGGCGGATATCCCGGATATGAGAATACATACACCATCACCACGTCTTCCGTGCCCGTGTTCCGTACGCCGTGCGGCGCTCCGGGAGGAATGTAGATGGCGGACGGGGCGCTGAAGAAGACCTCGGTGTCGTTCACGGTGATGCTCCCGCTCCCCTTGAGAACCCAGCAGAGCTCCTCTTCCTCGTGGACCTTCTGCGGGGTATCCGTACCGGGCGTAAATGTCGAAAGGCCCAGCATCGTCTTCCTGCTCCCGACGGATTTTCCGGTGAGCAGATGGCAGCTCCAGCTGTCGTTGGCGAGATCGATCCTCTCGCCTTGGTCAAGCGTTACCACTTTCACGTCCATCATCTTCTCCTACACGACCAATTTTCCGGTATCGATGATCTTCTTTTTATCCACCTCCACGGATATGTCTCTCGCAGTGCCGTCCAGATGGAGCCTGCTCACGTTCTTTCCGCCGGGGTAGCAGTGCGAGTTGTCACCGAGCGCGAAGTGCACTGTGCCGAGCATCCCTTTTTCCGAAGGAGAGCCGTATTCCTCCTTCTCGCTCGTGCCGAGCGCGAATTCTCCTATGACGTTCGCGTTCTCGTCCGAGCCGGCGACGACGTCGGCGAGCCTCTTCGCCTCATCCCCCCCTTCAATCTTCACCGCGCGCCCCTTCTCCACCGTGATGTCTATGCTGTTCTTCAGGTTGCCGGGCACCCCGACCCCCAGCATGATACCGTCGAACACGATTCTGCCTTCCGACCGGTCCTCCACGGGCGCGTACGCGACCTCGCCCCAGAGCGGAATGGGGCCCATCATCTCCCCCTTTCCCTTGATGGGTATGACCTTGAGAGGCGGCCTCCCCTCGAGAGAGATCGTGAGATCGGTACCGCCGGGAGCCGTCACCCGCACCCTCTTCGCCCCCTTCATCGCCTCGATGATCTTCTCCGCCCGCTTTACCGTAGCCGCTATATCGTCGAGGCTCAGGTCCCACTCCCCCATTCCCTCTTCGACGGACGCGATCTTGGCCCCATTCTGGCACGACTTTCGCACCGGATCGACGTGAGCGAACCGGTTCGCCCATTCCATAGCCGCCGTGATGAGTATGACATCCGAGTTGACCATGGCGGCCGCGACGTTTTTCGGAGGCTCCATGGGATACTTCATCGACATGGAAGCCGCGATCACATGCGGGGTGACATCGACGACGACGGGTCTCGCCCCCACGGCCCAGCATGCGCCGCACAACGCCTGGGCTTCGGGTAATCTCCTCGCATCGGAAATTATTAAAACCGCATCGTTCTCCTCTACCTTCATGCACTCCTCGACGATCAGCCTCGCGCCTTTCACCAGTGTGGTAAACGAATACATTTTCACACCTCCTTTATTCTATGACACCGCCGAATATCGCGTTTCTTTTGGCGGTTTGCGTATATGAAAAAGTACGTCCTCTCAATAACCGAGATCTTTCATGATCTTTATGTACCGGTCGACCCTCTCTTTGTTCAGGCTCTTTATATCGGTCTTCGAATAATCGTAGAAACCCTCGCCGGTCTTCTGTCCGAGCTTGTTCTCCTTCGCCTTCTTTTCCACTATCTTCTGCGCGGTTTTCGTGTCGTCCAGCTCGCCGTAGAGATACTTCGACACATTGTAGAAGATGTCCATCCCGGCCATATCTATCGTCTCGAGCGGACCGATTACCGGAAACTTGAACCCGAAACCCGCCTTTACCATGGTGTCGATGTCCTCGGCCGTGGCCACGCCGTTCTCGAGGAGGCTTACGGCCTCGCGCATCAGGGCGTACTGCATGCGGTTTCCCAGGAAACCGGGCACGTCCTTGTTCACCATGACCGGCTTTTTCTTGAGCCGTTCCACGAGCAAGCGGACCGTCCGGATCACCATTTCCTCCGTCTGCTCGCCCCTGATGACCTCGATGACCGGTATGATGTAGGGCGGGTTCCACCAGTGCATTCCGACGACGCGGCCGGGGTTCTTCGTCACAGAGGCGATGCGGCTGATGCTTATTCCCGACGTATTCGACGCGAGTATCACCCCGGGAGAAAAGAGCCCGTCGAGCTTCTTGAAGAGTTCATGCTTTATCTCGATCTTTTCCCAGACGGCTTCCATCACCATGTCGACGTCTTTAACGGTCTCTATGTCGGTGACGTAGCTGATGCGCCCCGCCGCCTCTTTCGCGGTTTTCTTGGAAAGAAGGCCTCCCGACTCGAGAAGGGAAAGTCCGTCCAGTATCCTCCCCTTCGCCTTTTCCAAGACCTCGCCGCTCACGTCGTTCAGGGCTACGGAGAATCCCTCCTGGGCGAACACCTGCGCGATGCCCGCGCCCATCACGCCGGATCCCACTACGACGACATTCGTAATCTCTCCCGCTTCCATATGTCTTTCCCCTTTTATAGTCCGTTTATAATCCGTACCGCTCCCACGACTCCTCCACCCGCTTCATATACGTGTCCGGCGGCAGCGCGATGGCCGGATACTCCCACTTCTTCGTTGCGTTGACGAGGACCTTCGACGAGAGCGGTCTGTCCCACAGCGGCACGTCCGGCGGGGCAGAGGAAGGATCGAGGAGAAGCGAGGAGGTATCGGACAGAATGTGCACGTCGTTCTTCGGCTCGACCCTCCAGCTCAAGACCCATTCCCGTGTAAACGGGTCCCTGATATCGACGTCCTCGTCCGTGACGACGATCCACTTGGCGAATGCCGGATGGTGGGTCCAGGCCGCCGAGAGCACCTGCTGCGCATGGCCGGGATACATCGTCTTCATCCGTATCCACAAAATCGCGTAGCTCCCGCCGGATTCCGGCAGGTGTATGTCGACGATGCCCGGGATCTTCAGCTGCCGAACGAGGTGCTTGTATATGTTCGCCTCCTCCGGTATCTGCCGCAGCAGGCTGCTCTCGCTCGGCGGCATCTGGCTGTGGAGCGCCTGGTATATCGGGTTTTTCCTGTGCGTGATGCACCCGATGTGAAACAGCGGAAGGTCGTACGGCCCTCCCATGTATCCCGTGTACTCGCCGAACGGTCCCTCTGTCTCCGTCTCATTCGGCCGAATCTCGCCCTCGAGCACGATCTCTGCGGTCGCCGGGACCTCGATATCGACGGTGCGGCACCGGACGAGCGGAACCGGGCTCCCCTTCAGTGCTCCGGCGACGGCGAGCTCGTCCACTGCGAGCGGCACCTTCGCCGCCGCGGCCATGAGTATGCAGGGCTCGACCCCCACCACGACTGCGACCGGCATGGGACGTCCCGCCTTCTCATACTTGGAAAAATGGACGGCTCCATGCTGGCTCGGGAGGTCCCAGAGCACTCCCGTTCTGTCGGGACCCTTGACCTGCATCCTGTAGATGCCGACATTTCTAATCCCGGTCTCCGGGTCCTTTGTGATCATACAGGGCGCGGTGATATACGGGGCCGGGTCTTTGTCCGGGGTCCAGGTTGGTATGGGAAACCACTCCAGGTCCGCGTCGGGACCCTTCTTGACGACCTCCTGGCACACCCCTTTCGACACGAGCTCCGCTTCAATGGGGCCTGAGAGCGCCCGCTCCCATTTCGATATTATCTGGTCGACATCCGGCTCGATATCCAAGGCGGCGGCGTAGACGCTGCGCGATGCGCCGACCGTCCCGACGACCACCGGAGCGCTGTGCCCCTTGACCTTCCTGAACCCCAACGCATGCCGCTTGTCCGGCGGCTTTTCGAAGACCTTCCTTGCCACGCATGTGATCTCCCAGTCCTTGTCGACCTCCCTGTCGACCCATTTCATGATTCCTCTCTGTTCGAGCAGCGCTAGGTATTCCCGCAAGTCGTCGTATGCCATCTGTTCCTCCTAAAAGGCCGGCAAATTCACCTTTTCTCCGCTTTCTTCGTTGACCATGACTATGGCGTCCTTTGGACAGAGCCAGTAACAGACCCCGCACCCGTAGCATTCGTCCTTTCTCACCACCGCTGCCTTGCCGTCTTTAAGATCCATCACCATGCAGCTTCCGATGCCCGTGCACACGCCGCATCCGTTGCACCTGTCTTTGTCGACACGTGGTATGATGTTGTTATACTTCACCTTGTCCGGCGTCACGATATGCTCGAGCGCCATGCCCCTGAAAGCGTCCAGGGTCTCGTACCCCATCCTGTCCATGTACTCGACGAGCTTCTTTTTGAACTTGCCGAGTATCTCGAATCCCTTGAGATAGAGGATCGTGCAGAAGGTCGGCACGGTGGCGCCGTACATGATCATCTCGACGACGTGCCGCCAACTCGCGAGCCCTCCTCCCCCGGCGATCGGCAGGTCGGGCGATTTCATCCTGATCTGCGCCACGTGCCGGTAGGCGAGCGGCCTTATCCACGGCCCGCACAGACCCGCGAACGAGTGGTTGTCCGTGTTCGGGTAGATCGGCTTACCGCCGTTGAAGATGTCCACGCTCGGCAGCGACTGCGGGCAGTTGATGGCCGACACCGCGGCGGCGCCTCCTTTCGCGCACTCCGCCGCCACCACCTGCGTATTGGCCTCGGGTGTCATCTTCGCCATGACGGGGATACGGACGGCCTCACTGACGGCACGTGTCACCTCTCTCGCCATGTCCGGATTCCGTCCGAGCACCGCTCCCATCTCCTTCGACGTCTCTATCCCAATCTGTTTTGCCATGAGCCCGATGTTCGGGCAGGACATGTTCATCTCAATCATGTCGGCTCCGGCATCCTCGAGCTTCTTTGCCAGTTTCGCCCATCCTTCCAGGTCTCCGCCCGGACCCATCATGTTCGCTATTATCGCGATTTTGGTCTGCTTCTTCGCCCCGTCGACGAGCCGCTGCGCTTTTTCCACGGTCAGCCTGTCCCCCGAGGGCGAGAAGAAGCCCGCACGCTTTTCGACTATATGGTACGGCTTTGCATAAAACGGAATGTCTAAAAAACAGAGCTTTGTGATCGCCGCGCCCGCGCCGTGTTTTTCCGCGAGCTTGATCTTCTCGACGGTGTTGGTAAGCTCCGACGATGCCACGATGAACGGGTTTTCGAGCTTCAGCCCGGCAAAATTTACCCTCAGGTCCGCCATGCACTGCTCCTTTTCACATAGAGTTATATGATACGACGGGTGTCGTCGCCCGACGGCTACCGCCGGCTGACGTTTACCGTCTGGCCTACCGCCGGTGTCGTACGCTCCGCCGTCCGGAGAGGTTCCGTCAGCCGCCTACGGCCATGAGGAAAACCTCCACCGTATCTTCCTCCCGAAGCTCCCCGGAAAGTCCCGAGCCCTTTTTGTTTATCAGGGCAAAAAGCGGCACCTTCTGGTTTTTCGCGGACAGAGAGAGGAACTGCTTCGCGAACAGCGGATATCGCGCTCCCAGCAGCCGGTATAGGTCCTCGAGCGAGCTACCGTCGGGAATCTGTACTTTCAACGCTTCCTCCCCGATTCCCGTCATCCGTTTCGGAAGGTGCACCTTCACCGTTACATTCATCGAAAGGACTCTTTCAGAGGTGTTCCAATACCTTTTCGACGCCTTTCTTCTCCTTGACTGGAAACCCGAGGCGCAAAAGCGCCTTTTCCAGAGCCGCGACCGCGACCAGCGCGTTTTCCATACGGGCGCTGTACCCCATGTGCCCTATTCTGAAGATTTCGCCCTTGAGACCGGGGACCTCCCCCGCGATCAGCACCCCGTACTCGCGGGCCATGATCTCTCTCAGCTTTTCATCGTCGATCCCTTCGGGGACTCGAACCGCGGTCACCGTATCCGATGCGAACGACCTCGACTCGGGCCAAAGCTTTAGCCCCATCGCCTCGACCCCGTCACGGACCGCATCGGCGACCTTCCTGTGCCGTGCGAACACGTTTAAAAGCCCCTCCTCGAGGATCTCCGTCGCCGACTCGTGTATGGCGTAGATCTCCGATACGAACGGCGTAAAGGGAAACACCCGCTTCTTTATCCACGTATCCCGATAGTCGAGCATACTGAGATACGACATTTTGATCGGCCTTTTCTTCTTCTCCATGGCGCTCCACGCCTCCCTGCTGACCGAAACAGGACACAAGGCGGGCGGAGACGAGAAGCATTTCTGGGACCCGCAGATACAGATATCGATGTTCCACCGGTCGGGGTTTATCTCCATCCCGCCGAGCGCCGCGACGGAATCCACAATCGTCAGCACACCGTGCTTCTTCGCCGTTTTGCATATCTCTTCCACCGGGTTAACGATACCCACCGGCGTATCCATGTGGACGAGGGTGAGGACCTTAATGTTCTTCTCTTTTTCGAGCACCCTTTTCACCTTGTCAGGGTCTAACGCCCTCGTGTACTCCTCCTTGAGCCGCACTACTTCCCCGCCGTGGTTCTCCACGTAGATGCCGAACCATGCGCCGTAGGGTCCGTTGTCGAGGACGAGAACACGGTCTCCCGGGTCTATGGTATTTGCGACCGAAGCTTCTAGACCGAGCACCGCCTCCCCCTGCATTATGATGAGGTCCTTCTTCGTCTGGAACACCTTTTTGAGCATGCCGGTGGTCTCGTCGTAAAAATCGATGAACCCTTGAGAATAGTGATGGACGACCGGTGAAGAGAGGGCCTGTAGGGTCCTCGGTGAAACCTCGACCGGGCCCGGAGTCATCATGTACCGTACCGTTTCTCGAAGATCTTTCATGCCTGCTCCTCCTCTTTCCGAATGAGAACGCCGGTTACATGAACGCCGGCGTATCGAACCGGGTGCTATCCATTTTTCTTCAGCACTCCGGAATATTCCTCGAGCCCGAGCTCGTCGAGTTTCTTTTCGGTCGGGATTCCGTCACCGTCCCACCCCCTGACCCCATAGTACTCTCCAAGCATCGCCTCCAAGTCGAGCTTCTCGCCCTCCGATTCGCCGGACGGAAGCGCCTCCTCAATGAACCGCGCGGGCACGATATCGTCCTTTTTCCCCCTGAAGCCCTCCCGCAGCGCAAAAAGCCTCTCCAGGTTCGTTATCCGTTCGCCGATCTCCTCGATCTTCTCAGGGCTCATACGCATGCCCGTTACCGCAGTCAGGCATGTGGAGATGAACTCGAGAGAATATCCGAAATCGAGTGCGAACATGCAGAAGATGGACGAATCGATGGTCTTGGATTTATCCTGTATCTCTTTAGTGAGCACGGCCTTCCCGTCGAGAGTCAGACGATCGACCTCCTCCACGTAGAGCTCCTCCGCGATCGTCCACCCGTCGTTGTGGTCCGCCCCTCTCGGTGCGGTTGCATAGTTCAGGCCGATGCCCTTGGCGCCTCTCGGATCGTATCCCGGCACCTCGAGCCCCTTGACCTGCATGGCGTACTTCTCGGCGCCGTTGCCGATGAGACAGGCGGCCCGTTTCGACCCCTCGGCCAGGACGTCTCCGAAACCCTCCCGCATGGCGATCATCTCGATGAGTTTGTTGATCGCGCCGGAGTCGCCCCACTCGAGCGGAAGCCCGCCCGTCTGTTTCTCGGTGACGATTCCTCTCTGGTAGCACTCCATGGCGAACGCGATCGTGCCTCCCGCGGAGATGGTGTCCATCCCGTACTTGTTGCAGAGCAGGTTCGCACGTACGACCTCTTCGGTCTCCCCGTTATCGAGCAGCGTGCCGAGCGCGAAGGTCGTTTGATGTTCCGGGCGGCTCCAGGTCACCTCTTTGCCCTTGAGCAGGCGCCTGCAGTATACGGGGCACCCCCAGCAGGAGAATGGCTTTACGGATAGTCGCATATATGCGTTTTCGTCCAGCGCGGACATTTTTTCGAAGTATCCTGATTGGAAGTTTCTCGTCGGCATGAAGCCGAGCTCGTTAACGAGACCGACGGATGAGGCCGTACCGTGGTCGTGGAAGATCGAGACCACCGGGTTCTTGTTCATGATATCGAGCATCTCGTCGTATGCCTTGAACGTCTCTTCAGGGCTCTGGGCGACGTTTATCCCCTTCGTCCCCCTGAAGGCCACCGCCTTGAGGTTCTTCGAGCCCATCACGGCCCCCATGCCCCTTCTGCCGACCACGAAATGCGCATCGTGCACGACGCATGCGAAGCGGACGAGCTTCTCGCCGGCCTGCCCTATGCAGGCCACCTCGACGGGCCTATTTCCGAGCTCTTCTTTTATGAGCGTTTCGGTATCAAACGAGTCTTTCCCCCAGAGTGCGCCGGCGTCCCGTATCTCGACCGTCCCGTCTTCGACAAGGATGTACACCGGCTTGTCCGCCTTTCCCTCCACTATGAGACCGTCGTATCCGCAGAATTTCAGCTCCGGCCCCAGGCTCCCGCCGCAGAACCCGCTTCCCGGCAGGCCGGTAAGCGGAGACTTCGCCGATATGCAGAGCCTCGAAGTGGTGGGGACCACAGTGCCGGTCAGCGGCCCGGTGATGAAGACGATTTTATTGCCTGGCCCGAGAGGATCGACTCCCGCCTCCAGCTCGTCCATGAGTATCTTCGATGCGACGCCTCTCCCCCCGAGGTAGCGCTCCATAACCCGTTGCGGCAGCGTTTCCTCTTTCGTCCCGCCGTCGCTCAGGTTTATCCTGAGCAGCTTCCCGTAATATCCTCCGTACGCGCTCATCGCTTTGCTCCTTTTAAAAGCGATTCGTAGAGCACCGTTTCGGAACCCCGCTTCTTTTCGTGCGAGTCCTTATACGGCACGAAGCTGAGGCACCCGGTGGGACAGTACCTGACGCACACGGGGTCTTGGCCGCACATGTCGCATATACAGGCTGTATCCGTTTCGGGATGGAGGAAGATCGCATCAAACGGGCATGCTTCGATGCACAGCCCGCACCCGGTACACCGATCGGGGTCTACGGCGATGACATTTTCCTGTGTGCGCGAAACCGCATCCACCGGACACGCCTCAATACAGGGGGCGTCCGTACACTGCCTGCATAAAAGCGGCAGGTCCGTATGGGAACCGAGCCGGCGCACCCTGATCCTGCTTCTCGAAGGGTTTACTTTACGCTCCTTGTAGAGCGAACAGACCATTTCGCATATTCCGCAGTCGACACATTCCTTCTCGTCAACACTGATAATGAAAAACGATCCTGACGAAGACATAAAAGCCTCCTTTTTAACCGTACGCCGCCGTTTTTCGTGCTTGCCTGTTAGAATGAAGGTGGAGTAATCGCCCAGATAGAGACTGTCTTGCTGCCGTCCGCACTTTTGAAACGGTGGGGAATCGTGCTCTGAAAGTAGATACTATCTCCCTCTTCGAGATGGTAGGTATTTTCCCCCAAGAGAATCTCCATGTTTCCCTCTATGACGTATCCGCACTTCTCCCCGGGATACGACACCAGCTCGTAGTTCGAGTCTTTACCCTCTATCTCGATGAGCAGGAACTCGATCTTGCTGCTCTCCGCCGGTGACAAAAGCTGGAAAGAGACGCCGGAAGTGGGGAGGACGAGTGTTTTCCTCTGTCCCTTCTTGATAACTGGGTCACCCTGGATCCCGAGAAAGAAGGACACGAGAGGGACGCCGATTGCCTTTGAGATCTTTACCAGCGTAGGAATCGACGGCGTGGTGAGCCCTCTCTCCACCTGGCTGATCATGCTGGCACTGAGATTGGTTTCCCGGGTAAGATCCTTCACCGTGAGACCCTTATCGAGCCGCATCTTGCGGATGGCGTTGCCTATCTGAGACCGTACATATTTCATTATAATTTACTTTTTTTTAATAGAACTGAATTCTTGCAGGTTTTTTTTCTTTTGTCAAGAAAAAAGGGGGGAAACTATGCGGCAGGATGAAAACGGTATCCGGGCGGACGATGCGACGACCGATTCTCAGGAAAGCACCAGTCGTGCTGAGGACACACCTTGATTCGTCGCATCGATGAATCAGAAACAGGGTGAACTTTTCTTTCGTTCCCGCCGCAAGCGGGTACGTACCCTCGTTGTCCGGGCTGAATACGCGGATAATATACTTGCCGGCTTTGACAACCTTCTTTTTCTCTGTGCCCTGAAGCAGCGGTCTTTTCGGCACGGCTTATAAAAACGTTTCCATCGAAACCGGCCGCCCGGTGTGCCGAAGATCAGGCCTCCGCCTGCAAACACCTCGTCCCTTCTTCCATGGTCATTATTTTCGAAATCCGCCGTTTCCTTCATATCCCCGTCACCGGCATCCGTACCGGCGGCGACAGCAAAGCCTCGCGCCATGAGAAAGGAGGGCCGGTACCCCATTCGACGCCATGAGTCTTCTCATCCGTGTCTCTTTCAGAAAAATCCTTTACTGACGAGCCCAGGATCGGAAATCATTCGCACATTTTTCCGTTTTCCTTTCAACCAAGACCGGATAAAGACAATTGACTTTATTTACTGTTTCTTGTTACTATGAATAGACCGAACCGGAGCATGCAGGAAATGACTAACTACAAGGAATTCATTACTCCCGTCTCGATCGTTGTGGCAACGCTCGCTCTCTCCCTCATCCATATTTTCGTATGCAGCGCACGTTTCTTTTGTACGAGAATCGCCCCGCGGTTGAGGCTCACGGACGAAAGCGTCGCGCAGTCGCTCGGAGTGCTGTACAAGCGGATCACCTCGTTTTTGCTCTTCACCGTCTCTGTGGTCATTTTTATCAAAGTCATTCTTGGAGAAAGCCTGAAACGGTACGGGCTCTCCAAAGGCGGCGGGCAGGTGCCTACCGCCGTCGTCCTTCCTTTGCTCGTGCTCAGTGCGCTCACCCTGCTGTTCTACTCGAAAAGGGAGCGGGTATATAAAAACTACCCTGAAGTGGAGCTCGCGCGTGTTTCCAAGGGTTACTTCGTTGTCAGCACTTTCACGTATGTGTTGTATTTCTTCGGCTACGAGAGTCTTTACCGCGGATTCCTTCTCTTCGGGCTCCGCCGCTATACCGGCGACTGGATTTCGATAGTGGTGAGTATGGCGTTTACCGCGTTCACCCATTTACGAGCGCCGAAACACCTTCTGCTCGGCACGGTGGTGACCGGTTTTACATTTCCATACGTCTGTCTCGCTACGGAATCGATCCGGCTCATATTCATGCTCCACTGCCTTATCGGAATCGGGATGGATATACTGTGTATCCGCACCCGGACGAGGGTGGAAATGGAAACCGGTCCTGCCATGAACCAAAGCGCATCTGAGAGGAGATAAGGTGCGTCTCGCTCGCTCGAAAATAATTACCGGATTACGCCTGGCCCCTAAGACCCCGCTTTTGGAGGCGGGGTCTTTTAGCAGAACGTGAAACGCTTCTGCTCTTCACGTTCTGCATCCTATCAAT
>JAFGTF010000086.1 GCA_016934265.1 Spirochaetota bacterium | reverse complement strand
TGTGCCTACACACATTTCGTGTGCCTACACACATTTCGTGTGCCTACACACATTTCGTGTGCCTACACACATTTCGTGTGCCTACACCGGGCCACTCTCGGCACCTGCCGGGAGTATATCCGCCTACAGTATAACAATGGAAAATTAGAAGCTCGTTAGAAGAGTATTAAATGTTTCTAATTTTGGAGGCCCTGTATGGAGGGGTGAGCTTCGAATACGATCGGCAGGGAGACAGTGAAGGTCGAGCCCTTGCCCGGAGTGCTTGTTACATCGATACCGCCGTTATGAATATCGACTATCGATTTTACAATGGAGAGGCCTAATCCGGTTCCCGGCTGCACCCGGTCGCCGGTCCGGCCGGAACGGAAGAACCGGTCGAAGATTCTCGGCAGGTCTTCTTTTTCGATTCCGATACCCGTATCGGACACCCGTACCACGGCTACCGCTCCCTCTAAAGCCGCGGTAACGGTTATCCTCCCCTTTTCACCCGTGAACTTTGCGGCATTATCGATCAGGTTGAGGAACAGCCTCCGTAGATGCAGTCGGTTTCCATATATCCCTATCGCGCCGCAGCCGGCTTCGATCGACAGGGTCTGAGCTTTAGGCGCGGTTATTACCCCTCCAAGCTCGCCTATCTCGCGAAGCAGATCCAAAAGGTCGAACGACTCGAAGTCGAATGCTTTCTGAGGAAAGTCGAGCCGCGTTAAAAGAAGAAGGTCCTCCGTTACCTTGCGCATTCTGTCCGCTTCCTCTACGATGGTACGGAGAGATTTCTTATACTCCTCTTTCTTCCGCTCTTTCCTCAGGACCACGTCCGATTCCCCCCGTATGATAGTGAGCGGAGTTTTCAGCTCATGAGCCGCCTGCGAGCTGAAATCGGATATTGCCCGAAAAGACCTCTCGAGACGGGAGATCATCTCGTTGAAGGCGTCCACCAGGTACTTCATCTCCTCGTCGACCCGATCGCCGCTCACCCGCTCGTGCAGGTTCTCGTCCGTGATCCTGCTTGCAGCCCGCGCTATCTCATGAACGGGCTTCAGCAGCTTTGAGACGAACAGCCTTCCGAGAAGGGCGGAGAGAAACAGGATGACCGGTATGCTCGCAAGGATCTGAATGAGTCTCTTCCGTAGGATATGTATCGCCGGCTTGAGGGAGGTGGCAATCTGAATGACATAATACCCCCCTCCTTCCGCCTTGAAAGGGAAGCTGACGACCCTGAGGCTCGTGCCGTACCGCTTGGTACTTTCATGGACCGGTGAACCGTCCCTCATACTCCTATCCGTCTTCTCGGAAGGCACGACGATCGGCCCCTTCTGGTTCTCCGATGTCACGAGCGCTTTCCCTTGTACGTCGACAAAGGACATATAATCGTCTTTCAGATTGAGAAGATCGACCTTCTGCAGCCATTTTTCCTCCAGCATACCGATCTCGTCCGGGTCCGGCAGATTGTCGATGACCATTACCTTCTGCACGGCGGGAACGAGTTCGCCGGGTCCCGGCCCCGTTTTTATCAGATACCGGTCTATCGCGGCTGAAACTTCCTTTGCCTTCAGCAGGAGCTTGTCGTCGATCTCGCCGTAGAGGGTGAAATAAAGACTGAAATAAAGGAATATACTATAGAGGATAAGTACGGTCCCGAGCAGTACGGTGAAAAGAACGCGGATCTTGAACCTGATGGAGTTTATTCCCAATTACATCATCCCTTCAGGGTATATCCAACACCTCGCAGGGTATGTATGAGCTGTTTTTCGAAACCCTTGTCGATCTTGTTCCTGAGGTAGTTGATATACACATCGGCCACATTGGTGAAGGTGTCAAAGCTCTCATTCCATACATGCTCAAAGATCATCGTCCTGGTCACCGTACAGCCTGCGTTCAGCATGAGATACTCGAGGAGGCCGTATTCTTTCATCGTGAGAGGAATCTCCCTCCCGGCACGCTTCACGCAGTGGGTGATCTGGTTCAGCTCGAGGTCGTCGATCTTCAAAACAGCGGAACTGCCCGAGTTCTTTCTTCTGATCAGGGCCCGCACCCTTGCGAGAAGCTCCTCGAACGCGAACGGTTTCGTCAGGTAATCGTCCGCTCCCGCATCAAGCCCCAAGACCTTGTCCTCGGTCCTGTCCCTCGCGGTCAGCATCAATATCGGCGTTTCTATCTTTTTCTTTCTCAATTCGGTACAGACTTCCATACCGCTTTTTTTCGGAAGTATGAGATCGAGAATGATCAGATCATAGCAGTTCACCTCCGCCATGTAGACGCCCTCTTCCCCGTCGGATACCACATCTACCGTGTAATACTCCTCCTTAAGTCCACGCTCTATGAAGGTTGCCGCCTTTTTTTCATCCTCGACCAGAAGAATCCTCAAACCCCGATCCTCACCTGAGATTATTTAACGGATATGCAGGCCTTCCCCGTACCCGAACCGCAAAAACCGTACCATCCCCGGAACACATGGTACACCCGATCCGCGTTCAGGTCAAAATGCTTTTTATTATTCCAAGAAGTACGTCGAGGCCGCTTGATTTATCGAAATAGCCCGAAGCTCCGGGAATCAGGCTTCGCTGGGTGTCCACAGAATAAACACTCGCGACCAGCACCCTGCTTTTATTCCGCATGAAGCGAAGCACCTCGTACAGAATGTTTCCCTCGATGCCGGGCATTTTGATATCCAGAACGATCAGGTCGACGTCGTTGTTCAGCAGTATGTCGTAGGCATCGGAAACATTCGAAGAGGAAAGCACCTCGTATCCCTCGTCCTGAAGAAGCGTCGTATATATACTTCGTATTTTATCCTCGTCTTCCACTATCAGCACTTTTTGCACCCGGTCACCTCCTTCACCCGCCGGCTGGGCCGTTTCTACGAAATAGTAGCATAAAAGGATTAGACGACGATTAGTGAAAGATTAATTATTTCTAATAAAAAACAGGACGGCTAAAAGAAAGCAAAACCGCCGCTCGAAGAAGAATGTGAAGAGTTCATAACAGAAACCATTCGGCATCACTGTGTAGTCAAAGAGGAGGGAAACCGCACTTTACTGTTCCTGGTTAGCGTGTATCGCCAATGGATGGTCAATCCCGCCGTTTTGCGGCCTCATTCCAGAGACGTATCGCCTCCACCATTGCGTGAAGGTTTTTAAGAGGCGTTCGTGGAGGCAGGCCGCACGAGGGTGACAGGATATCGACTCCCTCCCGTATGCACTCCATCGATACGTCGATCACGTCCTGCTCCGACCCCTCGAGCAGGCAGGAGACGGTCGGCACTGATCCTATCGCGAGCATCCTTCCGCCGAGCGACCGTACCGCTTCGGATGTACGTACCGCGGGCGAATCGTACGAGAACGCACCGAAACCGGATTCCGGGATATGCGGAAGAAGACTCTTCGTATTCCCGCATATATGGAGAAACACAGGCCCTTCGACCTCCCTGCTGATTCTTTTATATATGGGGATAAGGAGTGATAAGAAATGGCGGGCCGCAAGGCCCTGTGCGAACGGGTCGCTTACTTGAAGCAGGTCGCCTCCGCTATTCAGAAGCCTTCTCCCGTACTCGATGCACAGCTTGGCGGCGCGTTCCAATACCCGTTCCGCACTGCCCGGGTCCCTGATAACGAGCCTGTACATCCTGTTCAAACCGATGGAGAGGCATGCGATATTCATCGGCCCCTCTACGAGAGGGACCACCGCCACCTCTTTTCCAAGCGCATTTCGAACCCGCCGCACCGCGTCGAACACGATGGGAAACCGTCCGCGCTCGAAGATATCTTTGGGAACGGTAAAGCATTCCGGATCCTCGAATGCGGGGCCTGCCGGCGTCGGAACATCCACCTCGCTTTTCGCCGGTATCGACGATCCTCCGAGCGCCTCGAGCTCGACACACGCGTCCCATGGGAGGTTTACCGCGTTGAAGCCGGTCGACCGGTGGATCTGTGCGGCGAGCTCCGCCATCTCGGTGCCGTCGTAGTGGGCGCGGGGCCAGCCCGCGCCGCATTGTTCCATCATCTCCGTTACCGGCGAATTCAAAAGAACCGTTTCGCAGAAAGCGGCCGGAACTTTGCCCTTAAAGATCCCAAGAAGCTCTTCCCGCGGACCTCCGCCTCGAGCCTGGTTCACTTCGCAATACCTCTCTATAACAGTGGGAAATGCGGAATACGACCTTCTTTCATTCCTCCTTTTTCGAGCCCACGATAAAACCGACGATCTCGTCGACCGACGTTTCCTTCACCGCTCTCTCCGCGACCTTTCTCCCCCTCCGTATCACCACCACCCTGTCGACTATCGCGAAGGCCTCGCGGACGTTGGGCGTCACATATATAACCGGAACGCCTTCTTCCCTGAGGTCGCCCACCAGTTTGTATATGTTCCTTCTACCGGCGACGCCGACCGCCGCGGTCGGCTCGTCCATGACGAGAAACTTCGCTTTCCAGTGCATCGCGCGCGCGATCGCGACCCCCTGACGCTGTCCGCCGGAGAGGTCCCGTGTCCGCCGTTTCAGATTGGGGAGCTCGAACGCGAGGCTCTTCAGCGTTTTCTTCGCCTCATCCGTCATTCTCCCCCGGTCCACCGTATTGAAAATCCTGCTCTTTACGGGCTCACGCCCGAGAAATATGTTCGCCCCCGCATCCAGGTTGTCCGCAAGCGCAAGATCCTGGTAGATCGTCTCCAAC
>JAFGTF010000085.1 GCA_016934265.1 Spirochaetota bacterium | reverse complement strand
TTCTCCAATTTCGTTGCTGATATATGATTATCAATCACGCGAGTTATTAATGGAACAAAGGGTAAAAGCTCTTTAGTTTTGTTTTCTATTTGTCCCGTTTTTGTACCTATACTAGAAAACCTCAATCCGTTTTATACAACGATTTTTAAAGTGCTATTGCCGTGATAACAGTATTCAATGTGGAAAAGAGCCTTCTTTTTACAATACACGTTTATCCTTATCAACTAATCTAAAGAAGAACCAAATTCCTTCGAATTCCTTCGAATTTGCATTGACATATTTTTTCAGGACGCTAAAATATCCTCGATGTAAAAAGAAACTTCTTTTTTCACCGTCGTAAACGTATACCTCGCAGACACTGTTTATATGCCTTGGATTTCGCGCCCGCGGGAGGGGAGATTTTACCGCATGGAGGACGAACGGAAATCGAAAGATGAGCTTCTGAACGAACTGGCCGCTCTCCGCCGGAAGGTGACCCGGATGAGGGAGGAGTCGGGTCTCGGTGCGGTTCTCACCTCGATCGAGGATACCGTCTTCTTCATCAACGGTGACGGGATCTTCAAGTACTTTTTCGGCAGTGGAAGCGGCTTCGACAGGGCGACAAGGCCGGAATATTTCATTGGAAAACATTTCAAAAATATACTCCCCGATGACGTCTCTCTCCAGATAGAGAGCGCGATAGAAAAGGTGAAGGAATCGGGCCACTCGCAGGATTTCGACTACCGGCTTTCCAACGACACCAACGACGAGTGGTACAACGCGAAGCTCTCGCCGTTTAAGAACGAGAGAGGTACGATCGTCGGTATCACCGCCGTCGTCCGCAACATCACGGAGCGGAAGCATATGGAGGAGAGCAACCGTCAACGTGCGCTCCACGACCCGCTCACCGGTCTTCCGAACCGCGTGCTCTTCAACGACCGCTTCAACCTCGCCCTGGCGCAGGCTCAGCGGAAGGACTACAAGGTGGCGCTCATGATGGTCGACTTAGACCGTTTCAAGGCAATCAACGATACATACGGTCACGATGCGGGAGACGGAGTACTCGTCGAGGTGGGCGAACGGCTGACGAAGACGCTGAGAAGGAGTGATACCGTTGCACGTATCGGAGGAGACGAGTTTCTCCTCCTCATACCAGAAATTCACAGCCCGGAACAGGGCACGCTGGTTGCAACCAAAATATTGCAGGAGTTCGAAAAGCCGCTCGATATTCACGGTCATGCCATCACGGTCAAGATGAGTATCGGTATCGCAATCTATCCGGATGACGTTGAAACGCTCGATGCGCTCATGAAGATGGCCGACGTCGCCATGTACCGGGTGAAAAAGAAAGGAAGAAACAACTTTCAGCGTTTCTCGCCATAGAGGGTTTCAACCCTCAAGCGCGGCAGTCGCCTTCCAGACGGTGTCGAGCGGCTTGACCTTGTACCACCTGTCGACGATGAGACCGTTCTCGTCCACGAGAAAAGAAGAACGCAGGATTCCCCATAACTTCTTCCCATACATCGATTTTTCACCCCATACACCGTACTTCTCCGCGGCCTCGTGGTCCGGATCCGAGAGCAGCGGAAACCCGAGATTGTACTTTTCGTCGAACTTCTTCTGTCTTGCCGGCTGGTCGGGACTGATTCCCAGCACCGCAATCCCGAGAGTTCGGAGTGACCCCATGTTGTCGCGGACGCTGCATGCCTGTTTGGTGCAGCCGGGAGTATCCGCCTTAGGATAGAAATACAGGAGCACTTTCCGCCCCTTGAAGTCGGAAAGGCTCACCGTTCGTCCATCCTGGTCTTCGAGCTCAAAAAGAGGCGCCGTATCTCCTTTTTCAAGCAGAGGCATTGCCACCTCCCCCCTACCGTATTATTTGACAATGATACCGGTACGGTAGTAAAATACAACAATTATTTTTGGAAACGGTGCAATGCCCAAAACGATCGTCACCGCGGGTGACCGCGTCTACCTCAAGTTTTTCGATCTCGAATACTTCGAGAAGCGGGCGGTGGAAGCCGACGCGGTAATCGACCGTTGTACCTCTCTCGACGAGCATGAATTTTCCGGCCGGATACAGGGCGCCGACGCCCTTATCGTCATAGACCGCCCCGTGCTCCGGACACACGTGGAAAAAATGGAACGGTGCAGGATCGTGCTCGCGCTGGAAGTAGGATACGACTTCATCGACGTCGGCGCTTGCTCCCAGCGGGGAATCGTCGTTTCCAACATGCCGCTCTACTGCACGGGGGAGGTCGCGCTCCATGCCTTTATGCTCCTTCTCGCCGTACAGCGGAAGCTCAAACCTCTCATGGCCGAGACGGCCGGGGGAGGGTGGGACTATAACGTCTGTAAACCGCTGTGCTTCACCGCCGGCAAGAAACTCGGAATTATCGGTCTCGGCAGGATCGGGAGAAGAATGGTCCCGAAAGCGAAGGCCTTTGGGATGGAACCCGTTGCATACGACCCCTATGTGGCGGACGATATATTCGAGCTTACGGGAGCGGCTCGCTGCTACGAGCTCGACGAGCTTTTATCCACCGTCGACTGCGTTACGCTCCATGTGCCGCTCACAAACGAGACGCGGCATATGATCGGGGCCCGGGAGCTTCGTCTCATGAAAAAAGAGGCGATACTCGTAAATACGTGCAGGGGAATGGTGGTTGACGAAAAATCGCTTTACGTCGCACTCTCCGACGGCATAATCGCAGGGGCCGGCCTCGACGTACTCGAGACCGAGCCTCCGGAGAGTACCAACCCGCTTCTTCACTGCGCGCAATGTATCGTGACGCCCCACGTCGCATGGTACTCCAAAGAGAGCCTGGACAGACTGAAAGTACAGGGCATGGACGAGGTCGTTCGGGTTCTGAACGGCGGGCGGCCGCGGTATGCGGTAAACCCGGAAGTACTGTCCTAAGAGAAGCTGACCCGAAACGGTGAAAGGCCCGCCCTCTCATCAGGACGCATCATGCTGCGGATCCGATTTGGATATACATTTTTCAAGAAAGAGGTATGAAACACAATGTCTATGAGATACAATAGCGGACTCGACGGTATCAAGCAGTATGTCGGCGGAAAGCAGAAGAAGGACGCGCAAACGTTTTTCGACGGCGAGCCTGTAAAAATGAGCTCGAACGAGAACCCGCTCGGCGTCTCGCCCACCGCACTCCGTTTCGCCGCGGAAAGCCTGCCGGAATCCAATATCTACCCCGACGGCGCGAACCTCGAGCTTCGGAAAGGGATCGCGGCCCTGTTCGGTATCGGACCGCAGAACGTAATCGTCGGAAACGGCGCGGACGAGGTCATCTACTACGCGGCGATGGCGGTTACCAACGACGGTGACGAGGTTGTCATTCCGCGCATCACATTTCCGATATACGAGATCGCTTTCAGGATCATGAGGGCGAAGATCGTATACTCTGAAATGAAAGACTGTTACATAGACCTCCAAGACGTGCTCGATAAAATCACGCGGCGCACCAGGGTCGTCTGCATATGCAACCCTAATAACCCGACCGGTCATGCGCTTTTACACGACGACATCTACCGGTTCATCGAAGCGGTCGGGCCCGACGTGCTGATCCTCATGGACGAGGCTTACAGCGAGTTCGCGGACGGCGAGACCTTCCCGGATACGGTCTCGAGGCTGAAAGAGGGGCGGGAGAATCTCTTCATCACCAGGACGTTCTCCAAAATCTACGGACTTGCCGGTTTCCGGGTGGGGTACGGTATCGGAGGCCGTGAGCTGATCGAGCGTTTACACCGAATCAAGCTCCCCTTCAACATCAGCCTCGCGGCCCAGCACGCGGCACTAGGGGCGCTTCAGGATGACGATTTCATCTCGGAAACGCTTTCGACCACCCGTGACGGCAGAAAGCTGATCTATGCCGCGCTCGATAAGCTCGGCCTTCGCTATATCGAATCTTCCACAAACTTCATCTTCATAGATACGGGCAAAGACGGAGACCTCGTGGCCGATGAGCTCATGAAACGCGGGGTGATCGTCAGAAGCGCGAAGAACTACGGGACCCCGACGCATATCAGGGTCACGGTGGGAACGAAAGAGCAGAACCTCCGCTTCACCGATGCGCTCGCATCCGTGTTGAAATGATTCCCCTTTCGTGCACCGGGGGAAGCGGCCGGCCCTATGCCGGCAGTACCGACGGTGTCAGCATCCAGCGGACCGCCCATATACCGGAATCGTCCCTGAAGAGACAGATCACGCAGCCCTTCTCAAACTCTATGATCCTCTGGTGCTCATCCTGGCATAGAAGTATCGATGACAGACGCTGGAGATGCGGCAGATGCCCGACGATCATGATATTCTCCTCGAGCTGGGAGAGTCGTTCCACCCATCCCCAGGGGGTCGACATCGGACTGAGCTCCGTGGCCTCCTCCATGCCGCCTTCGGGTTTCAGCCTTTCATAAAAGATACCGGCTGTCTCCACGGCACGGGTTTTCGGGCTGTGCAGAATCCTGTTAAGCGACATGTCGGCATTGCGGGCCAGATAGGTAACCATCCTCTCCGCCATCTTCGAGCCTTTCTCGGAAAGATGACGATCGGGGTCGGTTTCCTTCGGTCGGGCTTCCGCGTGCTGAACGAGGTAGAGGTACATACTCTTCTCTCACGTTGTTTATGGTTATTCGTATTGTAGCAGAAAACATCGTGTAATGCAATCGCGTTTTCAGCTATAGAAGCAAAATTAAAAAAAAACGGCGTACCGAAAGCGTGCGCGGGCATGTCATGATCCGGATACGGTACCGGCGGCGCCTCCAAAAGACCGTTGTATTGTCGAAACCGACGGTACGAAAGGGATTGAGGTGAATGGGGGTGGATGGGGTGGATGGGAGTAGATCAAGGTATAAGAAAAAACGCTGCATGAAGAGGCAAGCCGGCGGCGAAAATAAGGTGCCGTTCTTACGAAACATCATCATATACTTCGCCGTTTTTTCGGTCCGGCCGCGCGATACGACCGGTTGTTACGGTATGCGAATAGAGTGAAATCCAGGCGGGGGTTCGTCCGCTCTTGCGGCCGGGTCTTTTAGGGAATCCCGTATTCGTATAGGGGACCTACCCGCACAAGAGGTGCTCGACGAGGATTTTGATTCCGACGCCGATCAGCACGATGCCGCCGACTATCTCGATTTTCGACTCGAACAGATGGCCGATACGGTCACCGATATATACGCCGGCAAGAGAGAGACAGAAGGTGACGCCGCCGATAACGAGCACGGGCCTCACTATACCGAGATCTAAGAATGCAAAGCTGAAACCGGCGGCGAGCGCATCGATACTCGTGGCCAGCGAAAGGAAGAGAAGCACAGAGACTTTGGTACAATCGATCCTGCGCTCGTTTTCTTTGATTCTCACCGATTCGTAGATCATCTTGCCCCCGATGAACAGGAGGATACCGAAGATAATCCAGTGGTCGACGGTAGCGGTCGCATCGCTCAGTGTTCCGCCGGCGAGCCACCCTAAAAGCGGCATGAACGCCTGGAACCCGCCGAAGAACAGCGCGATCCGCAGCGCGTGCTCGAGTCTGAGTTCTTTTATCGTCACCCCGCTCGCTATCGAAACGGCGAATGCATCCATCGCGAGGCCGAATGCGACGAGCAGTATCGTTATCACGTCTTCTTGTCCTGTAGTCTTGTGTGATTCGTCGTTATCATGCAGGGTCGAGCCTCGGATTCTTCCGGTAGCCCCTGCCCTCCTTCGCGCACCGCCTTCCGTTCACGAGCACGATATCCGCGGTGAAGTCGACCCTTTTCCTGTAAAACGAGGAACCGATCCCGACCGCATCGAACGGCACCTTCTCTTCGACGTAGCGGCGCACGCGGGCCGTGTCGAAACCGCCCGAGATTACGATCTTTACATGCCGGTACCCTTCGGAATCGAGCGCTTTTCTCACGTTGTGCACGAGCTCGGGGCAGACCCCGTATGAGTCTTTCCCTCTACCATTTACCGACCTGTCGATGAGATCGCCCGCAGTATCGAGCCTGACCCCCCAGAGACGGGACCCGAACCGTCGAGCCGCTTCGATACTTGTGTTCACGCAGTCGTTTTCGAAATCTACGAGCACGATGAGATCGACGTTCGAGGGTGCATGCGTACGGAAGGCCTCACATGCGAGGATCGTGTCCCCCTCGTAGGCTGCGATGAGCGAGTGCGGGACGGTCCCGATGCCTTCCCCGCCGAAAAAGAGGCCGTTCGCATCCGTGGACACGAGGCGCGTCCCGCCTATCATCGCCGCGTACCCGTCCCTCGACTGCACGAGATAGTGGTCGAACCGTGAAGAGAAGAAGAGCACCGTCTTGCCAAAGGCCGCATTGCATACCTCCCGCACCGCCGTCGCGATCGAGGTGCCCCGCGCAAGCACGCCGAGGTATACCGTCTCGAGATGGGCGAACGAAGAGTAGTCCCCCTCGATCGTCAGAACGGTCTCGTTTTCCGAAACGGCGTCCCCGTCATAGAGCGCGGCGATCTTGAGTCGGTCCGGGTCCGCGGCGCACAAGCGGATGATCGCTATCGCCTCGTCCATCCCGCAGAGGACTCCTTCGTTTCTGCTGAAGACCTGCATCAGCACCCTGTTCCTGTTTCCGTCCGCAATGAGAACCGACCGCGTGCGCGTGAAATACTTGTCGGAATAGAATCCAGATTTGATCTCTTCGACCGGTATGTCGAAGGTTTCTGCAGGCATCCTCTTTCTCATGGATTTATGACTCCCGTACAGGTATCGTGAAAAACCTTACGCGGTCTTTTTTTCGAAAAATACGCAGAAGGTCGCGGGCTCCGCGCGTTTTCAAATTCACGTCGGACTACAGGGCTACAGGTTTTCGAGCTCCTCTTTTGTGAGCGTATGGAACCCGCCCTTCTTCAGCACCCGCTCCGCATGGGTGAAGTCATCGACCTCGATGATGAGCACAGCGCGCGCTCCCTCCTTGAGTATGAACCCGTAGGCGTTGGCGACGTTGATCTCCTTCTTATGCAGAAACTCCGCGATGTCGGCGAGTGAACCGGGCTTGTCCTCCATCATGACGCCGATCACGTACTTGCGGGAAACGGTGAGCCCTTCTTTCCGAAGCACCTCTTCTGCCCGGTCCGGGTCGTTCGTGACGACGTTTATGAGCCCGTACTCACCCATGTCCGAGATCGTAATGGCCCTGATATTGAGCTCGTTGTCCGCCAGAACCCGGGTGACTTTCGAAATCCTCCCCGGCCTGTTTTCCACGAAAACCGTTACCTGCGATGCCATCGGTCTCTCCTTGCAGTTATTTTTCACCCCGCCTGTCTATTACACGCACCGCCTTTCCCTCGGAAGGGGGTAACGAGCCGTGCTCCACCAGCACGACCTTCGGGTGTATGAGGATCTCGGTCCTGAGCAGGTCGGTGATGCGCCGTTTCAGCCCCTCCAGCTCGCTGATTGTTCCGTGAAAGGTTTTTTGCCCCACCTCGATCTTCACGACGAGCGTATCTAGGTAATCCACGGTATCGATCTCTATGAGATAGTTGTTCCCGACTTCCGGTATGTCCATGAGTATCTTCTCTATCTGCATCGGGTAGATGTTGACGCCCTTGATGATGAGCATGTCGTCGCTTCTGCCCTTGATCCTCGATATTCTCCGGTGGGTCCGTCCGCAGGGGCATCCCTTCCTGTTCACGCTCGCGATATCGCCGGTTCGGTAGCGGATGAGGGGCATCCCCTCGCGTCTCAGCGTCGTAAACACGAGCTCCCCCTCATCGCCGTCTGTTAGAGGCGTGCCCGTCTTCGGATCGATAACCTCGAGCAAAAACGCATCCTCCCACACGTGCATGCCCTCCTTGTACGTGCATTCGAACGCAACACCTGGACCGCTCATCTCGGAAAGACCGTACGAGTTAAAGGCGTCAATCCCGTACAGCTTCTCGATTTTGCGCCTCGTTCCTTCCGAGTACGGCTCCGCCCCCAAAAGGGCGATGCGAAGGGGGAGGTCTCTTTTCGGATCGACGCCCTCCTCACAGAACACACCGTACAGATGAAGGGCGTAGCTCGGCGTAATATGAAAGGCGGTGGTGTGAAAGTCGCACATCAGCCTGATCTGCCGCTTCGAGTTGCCGCTCGACGCCGGTATGGTGAGCGCGCCGAGCCGCTCGGCGCCGTAGTGGAGGCCCAAGCCCCCGGTGAACAGGCCGTATCCCATCATGTTTTGAAAGACGTCGGTGTTTCTCATCCCCGTCATATACATGCTGCGGGCGCAGAGATCCGCCCACACGTCTATATCTCTCTTTGTGTGGTACACGACCGTCGCCCTCCCCGTGGTGCCGCTCGAGGAGTGCAGCCGTACGAGATCTTCTTTCGGTACCGCGACCATACCGGCCGGAAAGCTGTCACGCAAATCCTGTTTCGTGGTGAACGGCAGCGTTTCGATCTCTTCGAGACGTTCCACCCGCACGGGAAGCTTTCCCCGGTAAAAGTCCGAATTGCGCGCACTCGCGATCGTCTCGTTGAGACGGTGAAGCTGCAGCGCTTGGAGCGCCCGCCTGTCCATCGTCTCCGTTTCGCCTTCCCAGTAGGTATCCTTCATATCTCTTCTCCACCGCTATTTTTTGAGATTCACTATGGTGCATCCGAAGCCGCCGTTCTCCGGACGGGCGTATTCGAAACCCGCCGCATGCCGGTAGTTTTTAAGCGTCTCCCACACGCCCTCTCGGAGCGCCCCCGTGCCGAGCCCGTGAATGACCGAAACGGTCGTCGCGTTCCGAAGCACGGCGTTGTCGAGAAATCGAATGAGCTCGGCCATCGCTTCGTCGTATCGCTTCCCCCGGATATCGCACTCCAGGTGTCCGTCCGGCTCGCCTCCCTCGTAGTTCCATCCCCCCTCAACAACCGGTTCATTGTCCGTATCCGCCGCATATACCCTGCGCTTATCGACCGTAAGCTTGAATAAACCCGCCTGTACGGTTACGGCGTTCCCTGAGACCTTCACGACGGTACCCTCGACTTTCTCGCCTAGCTCGTGATCGACGACGACCCGATCGCCCGTGCCAAAGAGCTTCTCCCCTTTCTTTTTTTCCGTTTCGATATTCGGCCTCTTCGCCGTTTCGAACTCCAAGGCCGCGTCCTGCAGCATCTGCTTCGCGCTGCGTATCGATTCCTTCGAGGCCCCCTCCTCCCGTATCCGCTTCACCGCTCGCTCGATACGCTTCCGGTAATCGCCGATGAGGTCATCGAGCTGTTTCTTGTACCCGACTCTGATTTGCCGCTCGCTGGCTTCCACGTCTTTCAATTTTTCCTCGTAGGAACGGGTAAGATGCGAAAGCTCCTCCTCGGAACGCGATGCGTTTTCAAGCCTTTGTTGCAGGTCAAGCTCGAGCTCGGATAGTTTTCTGTATACACCTTCGTAGGCGTGGTCTTTATCGGATATGTACTCCTTCGTCTTGTCGAGTATGCCGGCGTTAAGCCCCAAATGCTCCGCGATCTGGATCGCGTTGCTTCTACCCGGAACTCCCATGACGAGGCGGTAGGTGGGCGTACACGTCTCAGCGTCGAACTCCACCGATGCCACCTCGACTCCCTCAGTCGCAAGCGCATAGAGCTTCACACTGGAAAAGTGAGTGGTAACGACGGTAAGCACCCTGTGTGTGACGAGGTAATCCAGTATCGCGGTCCCTATCGCGCCTCCCTCGACCGGATCAGTTCCGGCACCGAGCTCGTCGATGAGCACGAGGGAGCGTTCGCCCGCGTTGTCGACGATGCGTTTGATGTTCCGTATATGCCCGGAAAAGGTCGAAAGCGACTGTTCTATCGACTGCTCGTCACCGATATCGGCGTACAGGGAATCGAAGAGGAACGTGGTCATTTCGTCCGCGGGTACGGGGAACCCGCTCTGGGCCATCAGGACGCACAGTCCGACCAGCTTCAGGGTCACCGTTTTCCCGCCCGTGTTCGGGCCCGTGATCACCACTCCGACGTTCTCCCCCCCGATTTCGAAGTCAACCGGTACCGGTGTTTCCGTCAACAGCGGGTGCCTCCCGCCTTTGATGCGGACCATCCGTTCGCTGCACAGCTCCGGGATGGTGCCGCCGCGCTCCCGCATGAACCGATGCTTCGCAAGCAGAATGTCCATCTCGCACAGCACATCCCGGACCTCGTCGATCTCGGCAGCGTGTACGCCGACCACCTTCGTGAGCTCTATGAGGATACGGCGTATCTCCCTTTCTTTTTCCTTCTGGAATATCTTGAGCTCGTTGTTCTTCTCCGTCACGCTGAACGGCTCTATGAAGAGGGTCTCTCCACTCCCCGATTCCGCGTGCACCACTCCCGGGATCTTTCCTTTGAAGCTCGACTTGATCGGTATCACATAGCGGTCGTCCTTCATAGTTATGGTACGGTCCTGGATGAATCGCTTCGTTTCAGGGGCGGTGAAGTAGCGCTCGAGTATTCGATCGATATCTTCCCGTACCCTTCGCAGGCTGCCGACGATGTCGTACAGCCTCGGACTCGCTTCATCCCGTATACTGCCGTGCTCGTCCACGACTCGCTCGATCGCTTCCTTTACCGGATGGGGAATACGGACCGTTCCGATGAGACCTGCCAGTCGCGGACTGCCGCCGAGATAGGGGTCGATGTCCTTTTTCAGATTGATGAAAGAGAGTATGTTTTCGCGAATCTCGACGAACTCTTCGACCGCGAGGCTGTTATCCTGTATGCATGCCCGTACGGTGAGCCGCTTCGTTTCGTGGATCCGGTGGATACTGACATATACGTTCTGCTCCGAGAGGCGTATGAGCTCGGCGAGCAGTTCGAACTGGAACTGTAACTTTCCCGGATTGGCGGTGGGTCTGGTCTTTCTGACGAGCTTTTTCGAGGAATCGGCGATGCAGTAACCCGCAATGATACCGCAGACCTTGGGAAACTCGACAAGACCGGTACTGTATTTCCCCGTGCGACTCATCTCTTCTCAATGACATAAATTGTAACGCTTAATTCCAAAAATGTAAGGAATAATGGAAAATGTCAACCGAAAACCGGCCGGTCAGTCGACCGGCCGACCACCGGCGAACGGAAAAAGCGGAGCTCTCAAAGTGCATGAAGCGGGGATATTTGCACGGAACGTTAATTTAGTATTTCATAGAGGCAGAACGATATAGGGAAAACTTATATCACGATCTGACAGTAAAGAAAGCGATTATTGAAAATATGGATTCTACGGCTAACACGATTAAGGTTGCGATATCGATCCAGATCTCTCCCAGTTTGTTATTTGCCCGGCCGTCTTTGGAATCAGGAAAAGAAGTGCCGGCACCCCGTCTCTCTTTTCCATATTCTAATACCGTTTTATTCGCCTTTACGGTCTTGTGAGTCCCGACTTTATGAGCCGGCACAGATAAAGAATATTCGCAGCCGCCGAGATTTCGAGTGACTCGGTGTAAAAAATCAGGACAGGATCAATAGCTTAAATGAGGGGTATGGCTCTCGGTGAAAATATTGACGGGGTGGTGTAAAAATTTAGTTCGGGGCGCACGTACCTACTGCTGCTCGTTCACCCTGTACTCCGGGTACAGCTTCTTCATGCAATCCGGGCATATGCCGTGCGTCAGCGTGGCGTCGGAATGCTCGTTGAGGTACGCTTCGACATCCTTCCAATACCCCTTGTCGTCCCTGATCTTCTTGCAGTTCGCGCAGATGGGAAGAAGGCCGCTTAATCTCTTGACCTCTTTCAGTGAGTTCTGGAGCTCGGAGATCAGTCCCTCCCGTTCGTCTTCGATGGTCTTCCGGATCGTAATGTCGCGAAACACGATGATGCGACCTGCGACCGCCTTCCGGGGAGAACGGACGATGGAAACGTACAGGTCGAAAAACCGCCGCATTTTTCCTTCTCCGATCTCCGTTTCGAACCGTTCGTCTTTATTCGCGCTCAGGATATCGATAACGTCTTTCCAGTCGGAAAAGACCCGGGACGCCGGGCTGCCTATCAGCTCCCCGGCACTAATCCCGATTATCGCTTCCATTGCAGGATTGAGGTCAGCAATGCGTCCGTCGACGTATACAAGGAGAACGCCGTCACCCATGATGTCCACGAGCTTCTTTCTCGCAAAAGGCACGAGATCGAACATCTTGAATCGACAGAGTGCGACTGTTATGAAGACTCCGCTGAACATGAAGGACACCGGAGTCAGCTCGAAACCGGGAGTGGGAAACAGCCTGAACACGTATAGGACGTTCGCAACGACGGGAGCGACGGTACCCAAAAGAAGCAGAACGATCTGCGATTTATAGTACGCGGGAAAGCGGAAAATGGCGACGATCAGGGAGATGGACCCTGCGAGCACGATGACGTAGGCATAGCCGATGTTGATCCAGAACCAGAACCCGTGCCTGTACACTGCGATATTGTTTTCCGGGTTGATCGCGATATCCGTCCATACCCAATGGTGAAGACCGTTCGTTGCGGCGAAGATGAAGGTGAGCACCGGAATGACGGCGAGGCCTGCAATCCAGCGTAGTTTTTTCACCTCCGCGTGCTGTGCGTAAACCATTGAAAAGAGGAAATAGAATAGGGGGGTTCCGACCGTACCGATATAGGCTGCCTGTGACCAGAAAAGCTTGAGCGGCACGGTGGTCGCCGCGACCTCGAAAACGGATGCGACGGTCCATTCCACGACCAGTATCTGCATGAAGGAGAGTAATCGCGCGCTGGGAAGGAACCGGCGTCGCCGGAGGATGGCAACGACGGCTATCCCCGCTATAGCGGCCGCAACGTGCACCCATGTGTATGACGTAAACCGATAGCTTGTGAAAACCATATGCACCCTTGTCGTGAATCGTTAAAAAATCTCTTATAAAAGGGCTCCGCCTTTCAACGGCGGCTTTTTCGTGAAGAGCTTTCTATGTGGAGACCTCCTCAGCCTCTCATCCTGCCTTTAGAACGGGTACACCGCTTTCAAATATCGGAAAAACCGGGAGCACGAAAAGGAAGTATCCGATACGGCAAGGATTAAAGGCCGACAGTCATGTACTTCCCCTCTTTCTCCTTTTTTTGGAAAGAAAAGTACTAAAAACAGCGGAGAAAAACAACGGAAATATCATGTGCCGCAAGGATAAAAGCTCCGCTTATCTTTTTTCCCACGGCCTCGTCTCGAGAGCCCAGCCTATGAAACCCTCTTCGTCGCTCCCGCTTCCGAACCGGTAGTTGCCCGCGATCTCCCGGATATACTCTTTCAGCCCCTCCTCATCGCCCGCCGTAAAAAGCCCTCTCGCCGCCTCGTTATATGCATCGAGCCACCAGTAGAGGTTCCCGTCCTCCGTTTCATAGACGATCTCGCTCTCGATTACCCAGGTCGCGAGACTTTCGTCCTTTACGCAATCCTCTATTTTTTCCGACGATTTATCGCCGCACCCGCAGGGATCAGCCGTTTCCTGGGCGAATACCGACGACGATGACAGCAGAAACAGCGCGGTGAACGCGGTCATGATACTCATCCTTGCCATGCTCATTCCATACCTCCGGCGCACAGTATGCTATGTAATATAGCACGCGCCGGTACGTTGTAAAAGATAATCATGGACATGGAATTATCTTGTCTTTCTTCGAAAGAAAATAGTAACGTTGATGTGTATTACGGAGCAGGATCTTTTTCCTTAATAATCCGATACCCGGTAATTTGAAGATAGAGGCAGTGCGGTTGTTGACGGCGGCTATCCGTGTGATGCGTAGTGTAATCATCGCAAGGGAAGAAGCGCTACTTTCTTCCGCCGGGGTTTCCACCTGCGGACGTTCCTCCGCCAGAAGTCCCGCCCCTTCCGGCAGAGCCGGCACCCGGAGTTCCGATGCCGTTTCCATCTCCGGACGGATGCTTTCCTCCAGCCGCTGCTTCGTCGATCTTGCCCAGCAGTCCTTTATATATATCGTCGTCCGTAAATCCGTTCTCCCTTTCCGCCTGTACAAATGCAGGTAATCCCACCACCTCCTGGACACCGACCCCGTTTGAAATGGCCCGCACCATGAGCGCGGAAACCCTGCCGGGATCCATGCCGAGGCCTATAAGCTCCATCGAGGTCCTGAGCACATTGAAGAACGCGCGTTCATCGAGCCCCGAGTTCTCGGCTGCCGCTCCCAGCGCGGCAATCTCATCCTCCGTTAACCCCATGTTCATCGTGTAGCATAGCGCGCGTATGAGCATATCGCCCGCGCTCCCGACCTCTTTCCCCCTTCCCGTATGCCGCCGGGCGATCGTACGGCAGAAAAAAAGTCTCGATTGCAGCGCGTCGATCGAACGCCTCATCTCCGTTTCTAAAACGCCTCTTGCGAATCCCTCGAGCCCCGCATCGAATACGAGCCCCGGGGGAACGCCCTCAGAATGCAGCGTCGATGCAATCTCGATGTACGCCGCGACCTCTTTTGGGCTCCTGTGTGTACGTGCCGCTTCCCGAATAAACACCTCGATCTCTTCCGCGGAGACCCCCGATTGTATAGCCGCCGACGCCGTTCGCGCGAGCGTGCGGACGCCTTCCTCGTCGGATCCTCCGTAGGCGTACACTTCCTCCACGGCGCGCAGCGCGTCCTCCCCCTTCTTGGCGGTTCCAGCGGCTGCCAACATCGGTACGGCTAAAACGACGATGAGAGCGATGATCGCACCGGAAGGTTTCATAAGCTGCCTCCGTTCCCCTGCACTCCGGCAAGCACCATGAGGGAGCTCTCGTTTCCCTGGCTGTCTTTTACCTTGAGTCCCGAAAAAGGATCCGAGACGATGTACGTTCCATTCACGAGAAATCCGTACTTGTAGAGTCCCTCTTCGAGCGTCAGCTCCACAGACCACAGTTTCGAGTCTCCCACCCTCTCGAGGACGACCTCGTTGCTTCGCCAGCTGTTGAAATCCCCGACGAGATGTACGCTCCTGGCCTTCTCGTCCTCATAAATAAACCGCACTACATATGTTCTGCTCGGGGCCTTCCCCGCCGTAAAACGTTTTGTGACACCGAACGTGAGAGGAACGGCAATTAGTAGTGTAGCAAAGACAGCGATGAGAACTTGCCTGCGAATTCGGAGAAGCGGTACAGCGCTACGCTTTCGGCGGTCATGTCCTTGCTGTTCTCTCTTGAGCCGCTCGGACAGCCTTCGTACCGCCCGTTCCGGTGCTTTCAGCCGTCTGAGCGAAGAAAACGCCGCTTGTAGTTCCCTGTCCTCGTACTCCCTCTTTTTATTCATCTCTTACTCCTGAGCGCGGCGCGAAGCTGTTTCCGGGCCCTGTGAAGGGCCGTCTTGATCGAGGCCTCCGATCTTCCCGTGATCTTCGCTATCCGGCCCACGGCTATGCCCTCGATGTAGAACAGGACGACTGGTACTCTCAGACCGGGCTTGAGCACAACGAGCTGCTCCTGCAGCATGGCGTTCTCCTCCTTCCGTAAAAGCGCCGCCTCCGGATCGGCCCCGTGTTCCGGTGCCGGAAGATCGCCCGGATCGAAAGCCCCTGCTTCCTGATACGACTTTTTTCGCTTCCGTGCGTGGTCTCTATACACGTTGAGCGCAATCGAGTACACCCAGGTGAAGAGCCCGGACCTTCCCTCATAGCGGCCCAGGCCTCTGTATGCCCTTAGAAACGTCTCCTGGAAGAGGTCTTCCGCCGTATGGTAGTTCCCCGTAAGTCGGAACAGCAGGTTGAAAATCCTGTCTTTGTTTTCCTTAAGAAGGGCGTCGAATCCGTGCTCGTCTTGGTCCACACATTCCTCGGCTCGTTGGATACTGGGGGAAGGGAAAACCCTTCCCCCAGTAAGATAGGAGTTATTCCTCCGTATTCCAAGGCCTGTTTTTCAACGCCCACTCGACGAACTCTTCCTTATCGCTCTTGTTCTCGAACTTGTAGCGGTTCGCTATTTCCCGGATATACCGGTGGAGCCCCTGCTCGTCGTTTTCCTTTTCGAAAGCTTTCAGCCGGTAGTTGTAGCTGTTCTTCCATTCGTAGAGCTTCCCGTCCTTTGCCTCCTGGCAGAGGGAATCTCTGTCCTGCGTTTTAAGCATCTCACGATCCTGTGTCTGCAGCATGTCGCCCTGCCCGTTTCCACCGGCCTTGCCTCCCTGGCCCGACGGGTCGTTCTTCGCGAACAGGAGCCCTGACGAAAGCACAAGCGCCGCCGCGACCGTGAAAATAATGATGATCCTCTTCATCCCCGCCTCCTCGATAGGTTTTTTCTACATACCGTTAGACGAGGAAAAACGAAAAAGGTTACAAAAAAAATATGATTTAAAATGTCTTAACGCCGTCAACAATTATGACAGATCGATATAATATCTTATTTTTAAACCAATTATGTCAATCAATATGCACTCTGTCTTGACATACCCAGTATGGCGCTATAAACTTAGAATGACATTATTACTACTGCATAAAAAAGCATGTTAGCAAAGTCGAATAATGATTATACTGATACAATATAGGAAGCAGGCATTATGCGAAGAATAGCGGCATGCTTCCCCATCCTTTGAGTAAGGCATCAATTATGGTATCTGATGTGAAATCTGAATGTATATACTGTGGTACTTCTAAAAACCTTTGTAGAAGGTCACATATAGTTCCAAGATGCTTGGGAACATTTAAAGATCAACCCACATTACGTTATAAAGTATGTGAGGATTGCGAGGGAGCGATTGGTAAATGCGAAGACATATTAGCAAAATGCGCACCAGAAGCGTTGTTAAAAGCAAATCTTGGAATCAAGGGTAGACATAAGAATTCAACTTCTCCATTCAGAAGAAAGCATGCGGGACATGGCCCAATTGAAATGAAAATTATGTATCCGGGTACAGAATATGAAATGTTGGTCGAACCTTTAGGGGATGGACAAAATTGTGAAATTGTGCCTCATATTGAAATCAGTGATTCAGAGGGAAATAAGAAACAAATTATTATCGAAGAGCCAGATTCTCTGACAGCCGAAGAGTTGAAAAAGAAGATCTTTTCAAGTGAAATAGAGAATCCAGTAAAAGTTTGGCCACGAATGCAAAATAACGAGCAAGTCGACAGAATCTTTAAGCTTTTGAAGAAATGTTGTTTATATAAAAGTGAAGAAGTAGTCGAGGAGATTAAACCATTTGAAGGAATCGTAAAAGCAGAAGGTTACACATCTTGGGATGAGCGCCGTTTTAGAGCAATTGCAAAGATAGCTTTCCATTACTATCTAAACTACAACAATTTCAATCATACTGGATATGAAGATTTTTTTATACCCGTCCGTAACTTTATTCGTTATGGCAGAAACAATTTCACAGATTTTATTGTCGAAAAGAGGGGTTATTTCATCGAACAATTAAAAAATGGATGGAAACCTCCAACTTATGGCCACATTGTAGTTTCAATAGTAAATCAAAAATTCATAATTGTGAAAATACAATTATTTGTAGGCCCAAATTATGAACCACCTTACTACGAAGTTATACTTGGTAAGAATATTTTTAAAATAAAAATACCAGAAACCATTTTTGGCCATAATTATGTTTACGCCGATGATAATGAGAAGATGAATTATGATGGCAGTATGCATCAACTTTTAGCTACCAAACTCATTCTCACTAGGGGCCTGCCGATTATCTAGCAGAATAAATTCTTATGATAATTCATAAATGGTAATTATGGTATCTTTTTTGTTTAATATGTAATTATTCCGTAATTATTATAATTAAAATTGCTAACATGTCATTTCACCAGGACTTTGAAAAACTGTCGTTTTTCAAAGCCGGTGAATTTATCGTTCGCAAGGGGAGAATTGACAAATGGGAATACTGAACAGAATCTTCGGAACGCAAAAGAACAAAGCGAAACCATACGTTGATGCTGGAATGGCCTTACTGTACAAACTCATGGTTTCGTTCAACCTTTCGGGATTGAAAGACGGTCTTCCGTCCTACACACGGCCCGAGATGGAAGCCATCGATAGAAGGCTGTCAAGTTTTCAGAAGATGGCGAATGACGAGATGGGCGGAAACGCCCGTTTTCATCCAGAAATTGTTCAAGACCTTCAGAGAACGCTCGCAGCCGAGGCACTGCTGGAACTTGCTGGCAATGAATGGAAGTTCTCAGACGAGACTCCGAAGGACTGGAAGGAATATGTCGCGACCTACTTGAAAGCATGGGCAGTAGGCCTTAACCCAATGGCCCTGCTGGAACTTGGCGATTTCCTTGCAAGAGTTGGCTACCGAAGCGAAGCAAGAGAGACGTTTCAGGTCGTCCTATTATTTACGACATATGCCGACACCTATTATCGAGGGCAACGGAAGGCTGAATTGGTCGAAAGCATCGTAGAATCTGCGAAGGAATCACTCAGAGATTTGGGTTGAATAGGTATTCCTTGCGAACAATCGCGTCCATGCGACACGGTTCCCGTGCGCATGACGCAGGGCATTGGAAGGCTTCGATTATTATCAAATTAGAATAATCTATGGTCAGTTTAAAAGATTTGGATTGCAAAATATTCCCTGAAGGAATATATTATGAGTGAATGGGTATTGGAGGAGTCGCTATTCTTCGCCAGCAGGTTCAGACAATACCAAAAGAAGCATTCAAACGAAACGGCTGCTGTGATGAACAATCTTGATACGTATTTGCGCACCTTAAACATGGGAGTAAAACCGGAACTCATTCAAACCAGCTTCATACACAGGGAGCCACAAGGTGTCGTAGCTATAGACCAGAAGGGCATTAAGGGCAGTCCCAGGCAGACGAGACTCTATGTTTATGCTTTCGTGGCCAGTACTACACTCTATCTTATAACAATTGGTGATAAAAACTCGCAAAAGAGAGATATTCAGGATTGCCGACAATTTGTGACTACTTTGAGAAAGGAGGAATAGATATGGGAAAGCGATACAAGTCCGTTTCGGAAATGGTCAGACAGCTATCAGATGACAAAGAATTCCGGGACAATTTTGATCGTCAGATTTCAGACAAAACCCTATCCAAAACCCTATTCGCAATGCGTTGTTCTATGGGTATAACGCAATCAGAAATGGCTTCAAAGCTGAATTGCACACAGAGTCGAGTTTCAAAACTGGAGAATTCCAGAGTAGATGCCATAAAAGTAAGCGACCTTATTGCCTACGCTGAAGCTTTGGGGCTCAATTTGTCAATCAGTTTCCACAAAGAGATGACCTCTGTTGAGTCTGTCAAGTTCCATGCCTTCCAGATTAAAAAACATCTAGATTATTTAGCTGACTTGGCGTATAGAGATGACGACATATTTAAGGGTGTCAAGGATTTTTATAACGAATACATAGTAAACATTCTTCGTTTGTTTAAACAAAGCGTAGACAAGCTGCCGAAGAAAAACGTTCAAAAAGGTCCCGTATTAGAGGTTTGTGCTCCAACGGACATTCCCGATGACGAAGTGCTTCTTCACAAATAACCTGCCTTCCAAAATTCGAATGAAGAAACGGGGTCGGATCTTTACCTGTGAATTTTCATTTCAAAAAGGCAGTTCATGGAATGAACCGCAAAGAACGGATATGAGAGTCTCTCTTTTATTGATAACGAACCCTATCTAAATAGGGCTTCCTGAATAAGTCGTAAATATAAATC
>JAFGTF010000084.1 GCA_016934265.1 Spirochaetota bacterium | reverse complement strand
TCCTTCTTGAGCAGCTGTATATGGATATCGATGGATGCGAGCGGATTCTTTATCTCGTGTGCGATTCCGGCAGAGAGCGTGGTGAGAGCCGCGAGGCTCTCCGCCTGACGGAGCTGTATCTCACGTTCCTTTTTTTCGGTAATATCGACGAGTATGACGATGTTTCCCTCGTTTTCCCCGTCATGCAGAAGCGGTAATACGGTGAGGGTGAAGGTCTTCCCCGTTCGCCCGAGATGTATCTCTCTGTCGATGATCCGCCGGTTTTCCGTTGTATCATCCAGCAGTTCCATTATCTCGGGATCGAAGTTGCAGTACTCGAGCTGGTGGGAGAGCGCCCGCTCCTTCGATATGTTCAAAAACTCCTCCATGGCGCGATTGATCTGAATGATCTTGTTGTCTCTGTCCGTTACTATGACACCCTCTATCATCGAATCGAATACGAGCCTGTAGAGCTCCTTCTCGGTAAAGAGCTCTATCATCAGCTTCTTGATCTTGGCCGGATCGAGCTTGTCGAGCTTTTTCAAGACCCTCTCGATGAAACCGGAGTACCCCATAGGGATAGTATCCTTTCAATACTACAAAACTGCAACGATAAGAACGCTCTCCTGCAACTCGATAGACGGACGAAGCCGGACCGACGCGATACTTTATTGTACGATCTTCGGTATATTATTCAACAGAAAATCATAAAGCACGACCTCCCTGTTCGAGTTCGAGAAGAGGATCGAGCGTTTCGCATTCTCCGTGGCCCGAAGAAGCCGTTCGAATTCGCACACACGCTGAACCGGCCCGTCATGGAGGTTTCCGATCCTCTCTCGAAGCAGCGCCAGCGTATAATCGAAGAAGACCGCCTCGTTTCCCTTTTTGTTTATCTCATCCGCAATCACGCGAAGCTGATGCATGCTCCGTTTCCCGCTTTGAAGCCGCTCGTAGACACTTCCCATATCGTCCGGCCGCCCTTCTTGCGGGATACCCTTCTCGGAACATCCGGGCCATCTTCTTTTCAGTATCATCTCTTTTTTGTCGTCGGTGAGCCTTTGAAACCGATACAGCCTGCACCTCGATACGATCGTGGGTCGGAGCCGTTCCTTGTTTACAACGGTGAGTATAATACAAGACCCTTCCGGCGTATCCTCCGACACCTTCAAAAAACTGTTCTGGGCCTCGTCGTTCATCGCTTCGGCCCCGTCTATCATGAGTACCCGGCGCTCGCCGACTCCGCTTCTGTGAGAAAGAAACCGCTGCGCCTCTCTGATCCCGTCGATGGTGATCACCCTACCGGAGGCGGAAGGGATGATATCCGATACGATATCGATGAGCTCGCCGAAATTCTTCTCGAGCGCGCTCTTCGAACCGACGAGGCCGGATACATAGCGGTACTCTTTTTCATACCGGCCGTCGCCGCCGATACTGTTCAAGAACCTTTCGAGATCTCGTATGAGATACTGTCGGTTTTCATCGCTGAAACCGAACCGACCCCATAGATCGAAGCTCTTTGCGAGGTTCGAACGACATATCAAAAACATGTCGACCGACGAAAGCCTGCGTACTGCGGCGCAGGACGCGCACCCGCATTCGGGTTCTCCATTATCCCTGCAGCTTTGGATGCGTGCGACCTCGACCGCAGTGAGAAACTTGCCCGATCCGTCCGGCCCGTGGAACAACAAAGAACGAGGCAGCTTCCCTCGCCGGATCTCGTGCTCCAGCATGCGTACCGCTATCTTCTGATGTAGAATACCCGAAAACAACTACCGTTCCCTTTTGTTTTCGTCCCCTTCGGAGGTCCTGCGTCGGGGGGCCGGTTTACGTGGTTTTATTCCTCGGTCCGTGCGGTCCGGTTTCGTCGAACGTCCGGAAGGTTTATCAGCGCCCGCATATTGCGTCGCCCGAGGGGGTGAGGTCCACCGCTTCTTTGAAGGGCCTCGGCTCTTTTGTGAAGCGTCCTGACTCTTTTTAGTAGCGTCCTGACCCTTTTTAGAAGCGTCCTGTCTCTTCTTAGAAACGTCCCGACTCTTCTTCGAAACGTCCTGTCTCTTCTTCGAAACATCCTGACTCTTCTTCGAAGCGTCTCCTTGTCTCGATACCGGCCGACTTCGGTTCTCGCCTTCTTGGGCCGGCCGTATGCCATAATGTCTCTTCTTGCCCGTCCATTCTATATTCGGGTCCCGCAGTCTCCTGTGCGTTAGAAGCTCGCTGAGCGCAAGGCTCGCGGCATTCTGCTCGGCCTGCTTCTTGCTGTCGCCGATCCCGGGTCCGAAGACACGTTTCTTCAACAAAACCTTTACGTAGAAGGTCCGTTTGTGATCTGGGCCCTCGGTATTTATCACCGTATAATGCGGTATGACCTTGTATCGTTTCTGGGCATATTCCTGCAGGATGGATTTATAATCCTTAACATGCCGGTTCTCCTCGACCGTTTCGATCTCCTCCGCAAACAGCCTGACCACGAGTTTCCGCGCCCTGCTGAAACCTGCGTCGAGGTAGTACGCCCCTATGAGCGCCTCAATACAGTCGCCGATGAGCGCCTTCCTGAACCTCCCCCCCGATTTCTCCTCGCCTTTGCCCAGCAGGAGATACTTTTGAATATTGATATCCATCCCGATCCGATAAAGGGTGGACTCGCTCACTACGTACGACTTTATCCGGGCCAGCGTTCCCTCTTTCAGATAGATGTCCTGATTGTAGAGGTAATCGCTGACGACGAGGCCTAAGAAAGAATCGCCCAAGAATTCGAGTTTTTCGTAATTCTCGAGCTCTCCCTCCGATTCGTTCACATACGACTTGTGGGAAAGAGCCGTATTGAGAATCTTCAGGTTTCTGAATCTAATCCCCAGCAACCTCTGAAACTCGTACAGCTCCTTACGTCGTTCCCTGGAGACGGCTTTGTTACTTCCTCTCATATCTTGTGAGCACTATTGAAGCGTTATGACCCCCGAATCCGAATGAGTTCGTCATCGCAGTGCTCACCTCCATGGTCTCGTTTGCGTTTGGTACGAAGTCGAGATCAAATTCCGGGTTATCCAGGTTAATGGTGGGCGGGATGATACCCTCTTTTATCGTCTGTATCGTGGCGACGGCCTCGATGCCTCCGGCGGCCCCGAGCAGGTGTCCGGTCATGGATTTTCCCGAGCTGATCTTGATGTCGTATGCCTTCTCACCGAACAACCGCTTTATGGCGTTCACCTCTGCGCCGTCCCCTACAGGCGTGGCCGTGCCGTGCGCATTGATATAGTCGATACTGTCGATCCCCATACCGGCGTCCGAAAGGGCATTCTTCATACAAAGGTAGGCCCCTATACCGCTCGGCTCCGGTGCCGCGATATGGAACGCATCCGCGGATGCCCCGTACCCCGTAACCTGGGCGTGAATATCGGCGCCGCGTTTTATCGCATGCTCCTCGCTCTCCAGTACGAGCACGGCGGCTCCCTCGGCGATGACGAAACCGTCCCTGTCCTTATCGAACGGACGCGAGGCTTTTTCAGGCACATCGTTCTTCGTAGTAACGGCTTTCATAGACACGAAGCCCGCCAGACCGAGCGGGACTATCGGCGCCTCTGCGCCGCCGCAGAGCATCACGTCGGCGTCGCCGCGTTCAATACATCTTGAGGCCTCTCCGATGGAATGGTTGCCGGAGGCGCATGCGCTTACCGTGCACAGATTCGGTCCGCGGAGCTTGTATCGTATTGATACAAGCCCGCTCGCCATATCGGCAATCATCATCGGAATCAGGAAGGGACTCACGCGATTCGGACCACGTTGGAGGAACACATTGTGCTGGTCTATCAATGTCTGGAGACCCCCGATACCCGATCCTATAATCACTCCAGTGCGATCTCTGTCCAGCTTGTCCAGGTCAAGGCCGGAATCGGCCATCGCCTCTTCGCTCGCGACATATACGAACTGCGTAAACCGATCGTTTCTCCTGGCCTCGGATTTCTCCATATAGTCGAGCGGATCGAAGTCCTTGACCTCGCCCGCCACCCTCGACTCGATATCGGAAGGGTCGAAGAGAGTGATTCTCCTCACGCCGGACTTACCGGCAATGAGATTTTCCCAGTACGTCTTCACTCCAATTCCCAGAGGAGTAACAACGCCAAGCCCTGTGACAACAACCTTCCTGTCTTGTCTCATTACCCTGACTTCCTACTTGTGGGATTCTATGTACTTAACCGCGTCCCCTACAGAGACGATTTTCTCGGCCTCTTCATCGGGGATCTCAAGTCCGAACTCCTCCTCGAGCGCCATTACGAGCTCAACGGTATCCAGCGAATCGGCCCCGAGATCATCGATAAAGGAAGAGTTTTCCTTGACATCTTTTTCATCGACACTCAGTCTCTCGACAATAATGTTCTTTACCTTCTCAAATGTATCCATTGATTTCCCCTACCCCCTTACTGTTTTTTCAATTAATAATAAACCACAGCCTTTTTTTGGGGAACCGTTTGAAATTCCTCCCAGGTGTGGTTATTTACCGAGTAGCACGGCCATGTGAAAGATCACCCCTACATCACCATACCGCCGTCCACCACGAGAACCTGCCCCGTAATATACGACGAATATTTCGATGCGAGGAACAACGCTGCGTTGGCCACATCCTCAGGCAGACCGGGCCGCCTAAGCGGTATCAGCTCCATATACCTGTTCTTTACCTCCTCGGGAAGCACATCGGTCATCTCACTCTTTATAAAACCTGGTGCGATCGCATTTACCGTAACATTCTTGCCGGCGAGCTCTTTCGCCGCCGATTTTGTTATGGCGATCACTCCCGCCTTGCTCGCAGCGTAATTGACCTGTCCCGCGTTCCCGATTATACCCGCTATCGATGCAAGATTGATAATCCGTCCCTGCTTCTGACGAAGCATTATCCTGGATACGATTTTAATGCAGTTGAAAACACCCTTCAGGTTGACACGTATTACCCGGTCGAAGTCCTCCTCCGACATACGGAATATGAGATTGTCCCTCGTAATTCCCGCATTGTTGACGAGTATATCAATACGCTTGTAATTGTCAACCGCTTTTTTAGCCGCCCG
>JAFGTF010000083.1 GCA_016934265.1 Spirochaetota bacterium | reverse complement strand
CATTCGTTTGGACTGCTACAGCGGATTCGATCTTGGAAAAGATCAAAAGACTTTGTCAAAGTATTTCAGAGACATAACACTAGTATCTGGAGAGATTTCCGGAAAGAGAGGATTCATAGCCGGGGGCAAGGCGCAGGGCTGTCAGATACGGACAAGGGACTTGGTAAGTGTGTTGTTCGGTTCGGCTGGCTTGCGTACCCCGGACGAGTCTCTCTTCCCGACGGAGTTGGACTCGTATTATCTGGATTGGTACGACACTGTAGAAACTCAATCGATTTTGAAGTATCAGCGTCATTCGACAGAACAGTGGCAAGCTATTATGACGAAAATGATCCGCTACGTGCGCCCATTACTTCCTCTTTTCAACGCGGGCATCATGAGGTGGATTGAAAAGCAATCCCCCCTCTATCCGGTCTCGACTTTAAAATAGTCCCGGGCACACGATACTCCGGGACACGCAAAATAGGGACTCCTTAATAAGCCCCTTCGACAGCTGATGCTCATTTCGGAACGCTCCGGCACCCTCTTTCTCCCCCTTTGTCAGGGTGACGGTATCCATAAAGATCAATTCAAATATGGTATGACAATAAAATATTCAATTGCGACCATTTGGGTAGTATCGTATATGTAAGAATGGCAGGTAATAATAAAGGAGATTTCGATGTCTGTCGAATATAACAAGAATCTCATTCGCAAGTATATCGAGGAAGTCGTAAATACGGGAAATGTCAACGAAATCGAGAAATATGTTTCTTCAAACTATACCGAAATTCACGAAGGCAAAAGGCACGTGGTCGGGATTGAAGGGGCCAAAGAGCATATTATAGGAGTCCGTACTACATATCCCGACCTGAAACTTACCGTGGATCTGCAAATAGCCGAAGGTGATTGGGTCGCGACCTGCATTACCGCCCGGGGAACGCATAAAGGCCGTTGGATCGGCATCAAGCCGACCAATAAACGAGTCACTTTTACCGGGGTCAATATAGAGAAAATCGAGAACGGTAAAATAACCGAACACGGCGGAGCGGCAAATATTTTATTTCAATTGCTTGAAATCGGGGCGATAAAAGTGGTCGGCGGAAAAGAATAAAGGCAAATGAGGCCAGGTCTACACGGTACATATTACAACACAGCCCGATTCAGGGGGCGGACTGTATTGCGATACAATATTCATCACCGTCTCTACCCCTTCAATCGACGCAAGGGTGCAAATCGGCATGATCCTTATCTATAAACTTATAGAACGACTCAATCATCATGTTGTATATTTAGAATAGGGAGAATGTAATGAAATATAAATTTGCCTTACAGCACACAGATGAAGGATACAGTGTGTGAGCACCCGGTTTACCGGGTTATTGGTCCCAAGGTGCTACCGAAGAGGTAGCACTTATCAATATCCGGGATGCTATACACGAATACCTCAAGGCACAGGAAGAACTCTTACGCGGCACTATAGTACGTGAAGTCGAAGTTGTAGATTAATACGTGCCAAAATTACCAGGGATAAATCATATTTATGCCGTTCGTAAAAGAACAAATGGGAGTCAGGCCTACACATTTCCCCTAACTCCAATGCAGAGGGCGAAGGATACGGAATAGTAGTATATCTCCCGGAAAACGTGTGCAATAATAGTAAATGGGCGCAAACCACATACCCGTCGCTTTAAAACGATTTTCGGGACACTGTTCATCCAGACAGTCGGGGGCCGCACTAATGCAACAAGATCCGGAAAGAATAGCGAAGGTCTACGACACGGTCGCGGTACAATATGCGAAAGAGTTCGAGGGCGAGCACGAAAAGAAACCGAAAGACCGGGAAATGCTCGAGAAATTCTCGAAAGAGACCAAAGGCGGACGGCCGGTCTGGGATTTCGGCTGTGGTCCCGGCCACACCGCAGGATACCTGAAAACCCTCGGCGTCGAAGTCTCGGGGCTGGACCTTTCCGAAAAGATACTGGAGCAGGCGAGAACGATTCACCCAAAGATACACTTCCGGAAGGGAAATATCCTCGATCTCGAATTCGAAAACGACTCGATTGGAGGTGTCGTCTCGTTCTACGCGATAGTACACTTCACGAAAGAACAGGTCAAACAGGCGTTTCGCGAGATATTCCGCGTATTACAACCCGGCGGATCGCTCCTTCTCACCTACCACATCGGCGACGAGACGATCCACCTGGACGAATTTCTGGGCAAGAAGATCGACATAGACTTCATGTTCTTCACGACCGATTTCATTACCGGTTGTCTGAAGAAAAGCGGATTTGAAAAGATCGAAATAATCGAAAGGGACCCGTATCCCGGCGTGGAGTACGAAAGCAGGCGGGCGTATGTGTTCGCGAAAAAGCCGGTCGCGCGAAAACCGCTCAAACGTGGTACCACATGAGAGGCCGCTCCTATACTACACTCCGCCGCTGTAGGTGCACGTGGTCGATCGATGCGAAGAGGGAGGTTAAACAGTGAAAATGATCTCCAGGGGAAGCGGATTTGACGGTCGCGGGAGAGGACTATACAGTACTTTTCGAAGGCTTCGCCGGAAAATTACCGGAGTCGATAAGAAAACCATAGAGCAGTACTTAGGCCAACAAAAATTAAAAAAGCTCCATCTTGGCTGTGGCAACAATATCATAGAAGGTTGGCTGAATTCAGATCTTTTTCCAGAATCGAACCGTGTTGTTCACATTGATGCAAAGGAAACATATCCTTTTAATGGTGAAACCTTCGACTATATATTCTGTGAGCATTTGATTGAACATGTCTCGTACGAAAAGGGTCAACATATGTTAAATGAGTGTTTTCGTGTCTTAAAAGACGGTGGAAAAATAAGAATAACAACCCCGGATTTATCATTCTTGATATCGCTTTATCAGAGCGAGAAATCAGAGCTGCAAAAGAAATACATAAGATGGGCAACGGAAACTTTCATAGACGGTGCACCTTGTTGTGAAGACACATTTGTTGTCAACAATTTTGTACGGAATTGGGGGCATACGTTCATTTATGATGAAAAGGTGCTGCGCTTCTCTTTAGAAAAAGCGGGTTTCAAAGAAATTACTAAGTGCGACCTGAATAAAAGTGAAGACAAGACACTTCGGAATCTAGAAAATGAGAAACGAATGCCGGGAGGCTTCTTGAAGCTGGAATCGTTTACTTTGGAAGGGACAAAGCGTACATCAGCAACCCGGAGCTGACACCATATCGCGTCAATCTGGGCGATGTTGGACTCGAACCAACGGCCTCCTGCTTGTAAGGCAGGCGCTCTCGCCATCTGAGCTAATCGCCCGGTAACGATCAAGATACTCGAATAGGCTCACCCGGTCAACCGAAAAACCATCATCTGCTGTTTCGCTCCGCAATGAGCCTCAGTCCTTCGAGGGTAAGATCCGGGTCCGTAACGTCGATCATGCCGGTGAGCGGAGCCACCACCCTGCTCAATCCCCCTGTCGCGATCACCGAGGCCTCGCCCCCGAGCTCCTCTTTGATATGACGGATAAGCCCCTCCACGAGGCCGGTATATCCGAAGATCAAACCGGACTGCATGGAGTGAATGGTATTGGTGCCGATGGCTGCGGGGGGCGGCACGAGGCTTATCCGCGGGAGCTGTGCTGCAGTGCTCGACAGCGCGTCGGCCGCCACCTCGATCCCGGGTGCGATCGATACTCCCATGAACTCCCCCTTAGAGGAAACGGCGCTGAAGGTAGTCGCAGTTCCGAAATCGACGATGATGCAAGCGGCCTCGAAACGGCTGTACGCGGCGACGGCGTCGGCGACAAGATCGGCCCCAAGCTCAACCGGGTTGTCTATCCTTATCTTGAGTCCCGTACGCACTCCAGGCCCGAGAATGAGCGGCTCTATCTCGAGATAGCGGAGGAACAGCTCATAGAATACGCTTCTCAGCCTCGGGACGACACTTGCGATGGAAATACGGCTGATACTGCCGAAATCGTACCCTCCCTCCGCAAGGAGGGTCTTTAAAAGCATCGCGTACTCGTCGGCCATCTTGTTCTGAACGGTCCGTACCCGCCACCGGTCGATCCACCGGTTCTCTTTCCATAAGCCGAAGACCAGGTTAGTGTTTCCAATATCGATACAAAGAAGCATCGCTCCTCCTCCCTAAACGGACGATCCCTTTCTCTTGGATTCTATTCCGCTCCAGGTTGCCACCACAACGACGGTCAGAATTGCGGCCATCACAGCTTCCGGAAGCCCGTTGAACAGCGCTATCGTCCCGATAAGCTGCCATGGAATGAACTTGTATGCTCCGAGCGACGAAAGCACGAGCGCGGTATTTGTCATCGAGCCTGCTATGGCCGATACGGCGTAGGGAAACAGCTCGCTGCTTTTCTTATACTGCCAAAAAAGCAGTAAACAGCTTACCGTTACGGCTGCGACGCAGGAAACCCCCACCGTGAATACCATCACGGCATCGGATTCGAAGCCACCGAGCTTCTGCGAAAGAGACCATATGAAGACATTGACGGCGACTCCGATAAATCCCGAGATTATAAAAAGCTGGCCTTCTTTGAGCTTTTTGCCGGCGCGAAAAACCAGCCAGGCTACGGGTCCTATGCACAGCCTCGGAAGGATGGATACGAGCGGGTTGACGAACCAGACGTCCGCGGGCCCCGTCGGCGCGATTGCCCCCTGAATAAGGCTGAACGCCCCGAATATCAGCCCTATCACCGCGCCTACCACCGGTCCCTCGAGCACCGCACCGATGATGACCGGCACGTGCATGACGGTAAGCGCCGCACCCGCGAACCATGGTATGAAACCGAGATGCGTCGCCCCTAAGAAAACCGAGATTGCGCCCATTACTCCCGCGATAACGATCTTTCTTACCTTTTCGTTCACTACACCCTCCAGTACACTTGATTTGTATAGTAAAGCCCTTTCTGTTCTCTGTATAAACACCTAAAAAGAGCATTCAAAGTATACAAAGGGCCCTACTCCCCCATACCGCCTCTGAAAAGAGGTAGTTCGCGGCGAGTATGGCTCCGTCCGCCGCGATGAACGCTCCAATCGCCAGGTAATCGGCCCGTTTCAATCTCGGACGCAGGCGGGAGGTTCGTCCCCTCCCCCCGGTATAGCAGCGGGACTCCATCGACTCCGCAATCGCCTCCGCATGCCGGAGACTTATCAAAAACATTGGGACGAAGAGGGGGAAGAGCCGTCTGAGCCGCCGCACTCCCCTTCCCTTTCCGAAATCGGCGCCCCTCGATGCCTGGGCCATCATGAGCTTTTCCGTCTCGAACAAGAGAATCGGCAGAAATCGCAGGCTGATATGCACCACCATCGCAAGCTCGTGTGCCGGAACCCCGATTTTTTCGAGCGGCCGTACCAGCTGTTCCACACCGTGTATGAGCTGGTTCGTCGACGTCGTCACGGAAAAAAGGTGCAGCGCCATCACGATGACGGCGAATCTCCCGATGAGGAGAACGCCGGAAACGATACTTCGGTCCGTCATGTGGAGAAATCGCCACTCCCACACTATCACCGCATTCTCACGGAGCTGGGGTATCGCGAACATTTGAATGACGGCGAGGACCGCGAGAAACGGCGCCACCGGCCTCAGCGCCCTGAACGCGAGACCGGCACCGACTCCCGTGCCGACGAGCACCGATACCACCAGGACAAAAAGCAGCGTCACCGCGAAAATCCTACCCACGAGAACGGCCGACACGATGAGCATGACGCAGACGACGATCTTCACCCGGGGGTCCAGCATGTGTAACAAAGAGCTCCCCGGAACGAACTGGCCTATGCTCAGCTTCACCGAGAATTCGAACTCGCTACGTGCGGTCACGAAACAGCTCCTCTATCGTATCGGCCGCTTCCTGAACGCTGCAGGCGCCGGAACGAACCGGTATCCCCCGTTCTTGAAGCAGCCTGACGGTCTGCGCGGGCGCCGGGAGAGAGAGGCCGTTTTCGGAAAGAAGATCCGGGCGTGAAAACACCCCCCGCGCCGTTCCCTGCAGAACCACCCTCCCCCGAACGAGCACGTATATCCGGTCCGAAAGCTCCGCTATCTCTTCCATGCGGTGCGACACCATGAGGACCGCCCTTCCGCTGCGACGTTTGAAGCGGTCGATGATCTCGAACAAATCCCGTCTCGCCTCCGGGTCTAAGCCCGCGGTCGGCTCGTCTAAAAGAAGCAGCCGGGGGTCCATCGCGAGGACTCCCGCGATCGCGACCCGCCTTTTTTCTCCCAGGCTGAGCCGTGAGGTGAGACGGTCCTTGAAGGAAAACGGGTATCCGACCGTCGCAAGCGCACCACGGACCCGCTCACGCACCGTTTCAACGGCAAGGCCCATGTTGCGCGGGCCGAAGGCGATATCGTCTCCTACGTACCGCTCGAAAACCTGATCTTCCGGGCTCTGGAACACGCACCCCACCCGCCGACGGATATCCCGAAGCTCGGCGCCGGGTTCGCCGATAGGTATGCCGAAAGCCCGAACGGTTCCCCGCTGTGGACGAAGCAGGCCGTTGCAGTGAAAAAGCAGCGTCGTTTTTCCTGACCCGCTCGGCCCGATGATACCGACCGTCTCTTTTTCGTAGACCGAAAGATCCACCCCGTCGAGTGATCGCCGTTCGAACGGCGTTCCCGGCAGGTACGAGTGATACACCCCTTCGATCGCGAGCAGCGCGTCTTTGTGGTTTCTCACCGAAGCGTTCCCCCCTTTCTGTACGCATCCGAAACGGCGCTCGCGAGAAGCCTCGGGTTGAACAGTCGTTCCGTCTCCACAAAAAGCCTGTTCTTCACGAGGTCGGCGATCCGTACGGTCGTCGGAAGCTCTAGTCGGAGCTCCCGCAGTATTCTCCGTCTTGAGAAGATCTCACGCGGCTCGCCGTCAGCCGCAACCTCCCCGCCCGCGAGCACGATGACCCGCCCGGCTTCCGCCGCCTCGTCCATGCTGTGCGTCGAAGCGATGACTGTCATCCCATCATTGTGCAGGCGGCGTACCGTGTCGTCTACTCGTTTTCTTGACGCAGGATCGAGCATGGAGGTCGCCTCGTCAAGCACGAGACAGTCGGGACGCATCGCCAGCACGGACGCCACGGTGAGAAGCTGTTTCTGTCCGGTCGAGAGAAGATGGGGCGGTCTGCCCTGGAGCGCCCGCAACCCGGTCACCGCCATCGCCCACTCGACCCTTTCTGTGATCTCTTCCGGTTCCAGCCCGAGGTTTTCGGGACCGAACGCCACCTCATCCTCGACGAGGGTGGTGACGAGCTGCGTTTCAGGGTTCTGAAACACCATTCCGACCGTGCGACGAATCTCCTTCAACAAAGTCTTGTCTTTCGTGCTCATTCCGGAAACCCGCACTTCGCCCTCGGTCGGAACGAGCAGTCCGTTTAGATGCTTGAGCAGCGTGGACTTTCCGGAGCCGTTGGCTCCGATGACGGCGATATACTGCCCCTTTCGTATCGACAGGTCCACGCCTCTGAGCGCGTACCGGCCGGCCCGAAGAGCCGGACCGCTTTCATAGGAATAGGAGAGATCGTCGATCCGTATGAGCTCCATGGCCCCGTCCTGTGCTATAGGGGATGGAAGAGAGATAAAAACCGGTGGGGATAATCGGTGTTCCGTGATGCTCCCGGCTGTCTCGGTCGTCTCTGATCCAAGCACCCGTTTGTATCTTACTCTTCAGATACGGATAAAACCGAGAAAAGTCAAGTAAAAGCGCGCACCAGGGACACCGGGCTGAGGCGAACTGCTTTACTTTGACCGTTTTTTCGTTATCTTAATCTTAGAAAATAACGGTCTTTAGGGCCGTCAAAACCGAGCCCGGGCCGAAGGTTAAAACGCCATGGCGAACAACAAGAAACAGCCTGACACCAAACCGACCGAAGATCTTATACGGGCCTGCCCCAAGGTACTCCTGCACGACCATCTCGACGGCGGCCTTCGCCCCGCGACCGTGATCGAGCTCGCGGAAAAAGAGAACGTGAAGCTTCCGGAAAAAGACCCCCAAAAGCTTGCCGAATGGTTCCTACGCGGCGCAGACAAGGGGAGCCTTTCGGAGTATCTCGAAGGGTTTTCCGTCACCACCGGTGTCATGCAGACGGAAGAGGCACTGTCCCGCGTCGCGTACGAGATGATGGAGGACATGAAGAAGGACGGGGTCGTGTACGTGGAGACGAGGTTCTCACCCCTCTTTCATACCAAGCACGGGCTGAGCCACGACCAGGTCGTCGAATCCGTTCTCCGGGGGCTCAAAAACGGCGCGCGCAGGTTCGGTAACAAGTTCGGCCTGATCATATGCGCGATGCGCAATACGCCTCCCGAACACTCGCTGAAAATGGCCGAGCTCGCGGTCCGGTTCAGAAACCAGGGGGTTGTCGGGTTCGACCTCGCAGGAGACGAGCTTGGCCATCCTCCGAAGGACCATCTCGAGGCATTTCACTACATTCAGCGGAACAACTTCTACATCACGATCCATGCGGGCGAGGCGTTCGGCAAGGAATCCATCTGGCAGGCGCTCCAGTTCTGCGGGACCCACAGGATCGGGCACGGGATCAACCTGAAACACGACATCATGGACCAGGACGGCAAGATAATAGAGATGGGAAACCTCGCACAGTATGTACTTGACAGGAGGGTGCCCTTAGAGATATGCCTCTCGAGCAACCTGCACACGGGTACCGTCCCCCACCTCCGGTACCATCCCTTCCCCATCTTCTACAGAAACGGGTTCAGGGTCACCATCAACACGGACAACCGCCTCATGAGCGGCACGTCGCTCACAAAGGAGTTTCTCCTCGGGGTCGAAAACTACGGACTGATGTGGCGGGACATGGAGAGACTGACTCTCAACGCGATGAAGAGCGCGTTCTTCAATTTTCCCGCCCGGCTTGATATCATCTACAATGTGATCAAGCCCGGATACGACAAGCTTCGCAAAACGCTCCAAAACGCGGGAAATACCGCGATAAACACCTGAAACGAAAAGGGAACCCGGAAGATGAAGATCGATATCAGCGGAATCGGCAATCCCCTCGTCGATATACTCGTGTACGTGGAAGACGAGTTCATAGAAGCGCACGGTCTCAAAAAAGGCGTGATGCACCTCATAGACGACGATCGGAGAAAAATTCTTCTCGATCACGTGAAGGATAAAAATCCCGAATATCAGGCCGGGGGCTCGTGCCCGAATACGATGGCGGCGCTCGCCATGCTCGGGATCAAATCAGCACTTGCGGGCGCCATCGGAAACGATGAGCTCGGCGCCCTGTATGAGGAAAAGATCACCGACCGCGGCGTGCGTTCCTTCCTGACTCATACGAAAAGCCCGACCGGCACGAGCATCATACTCATCACGCCCGATAAAGAGCGCACGATGAACACGCATCTCTCGGCGTGCAGGGATTTCAGGACCGAGGACCTCCCCGTCGACATTTTGAAGAGCTCGTCGATCTTCTACTTTACCGGCTACATGTGGGACACCGAAAACCAGAAAGAGGCGACTCGGCGCGCGATAGAGATCGCGAAGCAAAGCGGAGCACGAGTCGTGTTCGACGTCGCCGACCCCATGGCGGTCGAGCGGTACAAGGAAGACTTCCTGACGCTCATAGAGCGTGACGCCGACATCGTTCTCGCCAACAGGAAAGAGGCCGAGCTTCTTACGGGGGAGAACGTGGAAGACGCCGTCCGCGCGCTGAACGGGCTTTGCGGCACAGCCGTCGTCAAGAACGGCGATTGCGACACGCTCATCGGCTGCAACGGCGGTATTTACCAGATACCCTGCTTTAAAAGCAATGTGAAGGACACTACCGGCGCGGGGGACAACTTCGCCGCGGGTTTTCTATATGGCCTCATGAAAAAATTCGACATCGAGCTCTGCGGGACGGCGGCGGCGTTCGTCGCCGCAAAGACTATCGAGAAGATCGGAGCTCAGGCGCCGGACGATATACGGGCGTGTACGGAAGAGATGCTCGAAAAGAGAGGGTGCGTCGACCCGGCGACGCCGCATTCCGGCCCGGGTCCCGGCGGAGCGGCCGATGCCTGAAGATGACGTCTATTTCAGAAATCCGCATCTAGGGGACCTTCTTCGCCGTGCGTCGAGCGTCATCCTCGATATGAACGGCCTCATTGTGGATGACGAGCCTCTCCAGCTTCGAGCGATGAACGACGTTCTCGCGCCGTTTCGAATCGCTCTCACTCCTTCCGACTGGGCGGACCGCTGCGCCGGCAGGAGATCGGAAGACTTCACGAGAATGATCCTCACGCAACACGGGCTGCCGCATTCGAATGCCGAGGTGTCCGATATCGTGCTGAAAAAAAACGAGCGGTACAGAAGCCTCATCTCGAGATCCATAACGGATTATGCGCGGCCCGGCGTGCTCGATCTCGTCGCATACGTAAAAAATTGCGACCGCAAAACGCTCTCGCTCGCAACCACCGCCTCCCCACTCGAAGTCGAGACGATCCTCGGCGGCCGGGGCCTCGGAATCGAAGGGGAGTTCGATTACATCGTAACCGGTGCGGATATAACCCGGCACAAACCGGACCCGGAAATATACCAGCGCGTCGCCACCCTCTCCGGCGCACCGTTCGGACGGTGCCTCGTTTTCGAGGATTCCGGGCCTGGTGTCACCGCCGCTTCGCGGGCGGGTATGCCGTGCATCGCGGTCCCGAACGATTCCACCAGAGGACAGGAGTTCAAAGCCGCCGCCTTCATCGTCGGTGATCTCACGCGGGAAGCCCGGATTCTCGACGGTTCGTGCGGGGGCTGATGTGCTATTACGCCAAAACCGGGATCACCATGCGGCAGGGTCGGAGCGAACCGCAGGCGTCTTGTACTCGTTCGGCGCATTCACGATGTGGGGATTTCTACCGCTCTACTGGAAAGCGCTGGCCACCGTCCCCTCTCCGCGTATCCTCGCGCACAGGATATTCTGGTCTTTCATGTTCGTGCTGGCCGTCGTGCTGCTGAAGGGACGGTGGAAACAGACCGTCGGGCTGATGTCCGGCCGGCGCACCTGGCTCATGTGTTCGGTGAGCGCCTTCTTCATCGGTACGAACTGGTTCGTCTACGTATGGGCTGTCAATACCGGCCATGTCGTGGAATCGAGCATGGGGTATTTCATCAACCCTCTCGTATATGTTCTGTTCGGGCTCGTATTTTTCAAAGAAAAGCTCGGGTTCTGGAAAAGCTTCAGCCTTGCATTCGCGTTCGGCGGCGTGCTGTACATGACCGTCATGTACGGCCGGTTTCCCTGGATCGCACTCACGCTGGCCGTGACATTCGGGATATACGGGCTCCTCCGCAAGATCGCGAAGGTGGATTCGATTACCGGTTTTTTCTTCGAGACGGCGATCCTCTCCCCGATAGCGATTACGTATCTCTTCTTCGGGGCCGTGCTGAAAGGCGGCGCGATAGCAAACACGACGTTTACGACCGGATTCCTCCTCGTTTTCTCGGGAGTCGTTACCGCCACCCCGATTATTTTCTTTGCGCACGGCACGAGGAAGATCCCCCTCTCCATGTTGGGTTTCATACAGTATCTCGCGCCGACGCTCCAGCTTCTGCTCGGGATCTTTATCTTCAAAGAGCAGTTCGGAACGGTTCATCGTATCGGCTTCGGCCTCATCTGGTTCGCCCTCCTCGTCTTTTCGCTCTCGCATACACCCCTGATGAGACGCATCGAGCCCGGTTCAAAGCACACCGGCGGCGGATAGCGTTTCGCAAAGCGCGACGAAGTCCTCGACCGACAGCTCCTCCGCCCTGACTCGTTCGTCGCCGAACCTGGCGGCTACCTCGGCCGCAAGTGCCGGACGGACTTTTTCCCCCGAGAGCGCGCTCAGATTGTTTACAAGGCTCTTCCTCCTGCTCGAGAAGGCGGCTTTCACCACCTTTCTAAAGATACCGGGAGGTACCGGACGCGGTGAACTCGAGGGGCGCACTTCGATGACGGCGCTTGATACATCCGGCGCGGGAAAGAAGTTTGTCGGAGAGACGCTAGTACGCAGGGTTGTTATGTTCGCCATGTATCGGACATATATGGAAACCGCAGCGTAGTTTTTAGATCCGGGACGGGCCATAAGGCGTTCAGCCATCTCCTCCTGCACCGTTCCAGCAACGATCTCCACGCTCGGGAGCTCCTCGATAATCCTGATGACCGCCCTTATCCCGATGTTATAAGGAAAATTGCTTATCACCTTCAGGGAACCCGAAGCACCGGTAAGCCCGACGAGATCGATTTTCAGGAAATTGGCGGTCACGACCCTGATGTTCGAATACCCCAACAAGACGGCCTGCCGTTCTAAAAGTCGCGCCAGGCCGGCGTCGATCTCGCAGGCAACGACTCGTCCGGCGCGCCGTGCCGCAAGAAAGGTGAGAGCCCCGAGCCCGGGGCCTATCTCGAGCACCGTATCGGAACTCCGCAGACCGGCGGCGTCTATGACAAGGGCGGCGATATCCCGATTCAGGAGGAAATTCTGCCCATACCGCTTCTTGAGCGTGAGGTTCTGCTCCTTCAGTATACCGATGATCCCGGAGGGAGTCAGTATCCGCCGTTCGTAACTTTTATCGGTCACACCCAAACCCCGCTTCCGCCCGTTCACCCGTTCCAGCATATCTGTGACGGGTTCGAGCCTTCGGTCTTCCGCTGGTCGTATGGGAAAATATTCGTTCCGGCGAGCCCGACGATAACGGCTTTTTGCATGCCGGGGGTGATCCTAAAACGCGAGAATATCATCCGGAGCCTAAAGCATGAAGGAGCTTCGTGAACTCCTCCTTGTCGATGAGATCGATGGGACGAATCTGCGCAAACTCGATCGCGCTCTTACTGAACTGCGATGTGGTCACACAGATGCTGCGTGACGCACCCTGCTTTCTCACCGTATCGTAGAGGCCCCGTATGTCGTCATACCCGATCGGATCCGCGCTCCGGTATATGCGTACGATGATGATCGCCTTCTTCGCGTTCCGCCACTTGCTCTGCGTTTCCAGCGCGGTCGCTTCCACGATATCCCTGCTTTTCAAAAATACATCCTGTACCGCCAGTCCCATGGATTGGATGATGCTCGCCGCGGTATTCTTAAAATCTTCGTCGGACGCAGTCAGAAAATCCTTCAAGCGATCGTCCGCGCGAAGGCTGTTGTAGGTCATAAGCTTACTCGCGACGTCACGGTATTTCGGGTTTCTTTCATGTATCTTCTCCCACTGCTCGACCGCGCCCAAAAGGTCCTTTTCGAGCTCGTAGCAACGGGCAAGCAGGTAGCGGAGCGCGAGTACTGCGGGGATGTCCTCCTCGCCGAGACTGAGCGCGCGCTTCAGCTCCACCACCGCCCGCTCCCTCTCTCCCCTCGTAAGAAAGATGTTCGCGCGCTCGAGGAGCGCCCGCTGCTTGTACCGCTTTTTGTGCAGCGCCTTTTCGAAGTAAGCGAGCGCGGTCTGCGGGTCCCCTCCCGCCCTCGCGATCTTTCCGAGATAGTAATGACAATCCCCGTTTTCAGGATCCAGCTTCAACGCGGTGGTAAAGGAGGCCTTGGCCTCGTTCATGAGCTGCTTCTTGAGATAGATCCTGCCGAGACGCACTTGGGAATCGACGTGCTCGGGGTTGATGTTGATCGCCTTCCTGTAATTCGCAAGCGCGGAGTCCGTGAAGTTTCGCTGCTCGAAGAGCCTGGCTACCTCGTAGAAATTCTCGTAATTCGAAGGCTCCAGCCTCGAGAGAAGAATGTACTCCTTCTGGCACTCGTCTATCTGCCCCATCTTCAGATATTCCTCGGCCAGCCGCTTGCGGACCTTCCGCTGCGTCGCGGCGGCCGTATAGCTTCCCGTGCCGGCGATGAATTTGTACTCGATTACCGCGAGGTCGGGCCGGTTTTCGGCCCTGTAGCACTCGCCGAGCCAGAAGTGGGCGTCCGGGTTCCTCTCGTTCCGGGACAGGAGCGTCTTCGCCTGCCGGATCGCCGCCTTCACGTTGCCGTTCTCGATGAGCGATTCTAAGTGATGGAGCTTCTTCGGGGATATGATAACACGAAATACGAAGTAGATGAATACCCCGAATCCGCACGTCCCGAATACCGCTGCGAAGACCAGCAGGTTTGTCATGAATAAACCCTTTTTTTTCGATTCCGACTTCGATCGTACCGGTACAGCACCTCTTTTATGTTACACTAAACAGTCAGAGATGGGGTACGTCTCTTTTCTCAATATTGACTCTTTCATCTAAATGCTGGTAACAATCTTTTATACTATATCATCCTCCATTTGTTACGATACTATAGACGTGATCGTATAGTCAAAAATAAAACATCGGGTTATAATTGTGTATATGGAGAAACCGGTTCTCAAGCCCTTTTTTCCGCTTTTATTTTGTTCGCTTTTTATATTTGTCGGCACATATGCAGCGGAAAGCGAATTTTTACGAAAAGGCATCTCATACTATCAGTCCGAAGAGTACGAGCTCGCCGCCGCCCATCTCGAGGAGGCGAAGAAGGCGGAGCCCCGAAACCCGAAGGTATACTTCATCCTCGGAAACAGCTACTTCCAGCTGGATGAGCTCGACAGCGCTATCGTGAACTACACCGCGGGGCTCGATTACGCCAAAAACAAGGGGCCCTTCTTTCTGAACCTCGGTAACTGCTATTACTTGAAGAATAACTACCAGTTCGCCACGGACATGTACGCCCAGGCAGTGCTGAACGACCCCGCGCTATTCGATGCGTACCTCAACGCGGGCAACGCCTACTTACAGTCCAAAGAGTACCAGAAGACGATCATCCAATGGGAGACGTTTTTGGAAAAGGACCCGAAGACACCCCAGTACGACAAGATCGAGAAGGCGATCGCGTATCTCCGCGAGGAAGTAAAGCGGCAGGAAGCGGCGAAACTGGGAAAAGACAGCAAGACGGGGCTCGATACCGGCCTCCTGGACGACGTGTTGAAGGACCTCGAAGGGCTCATCAACCGCACGCAGAACGTTCTTGAAACGAGCGAGAAACCGGTTGACGATCTCACCCGCGAGGAACTCGAAAGATAGGAATGACCCATGTCCCAAACAAATAGAGGAATTATAATCGTCGTCATAGTTGCCGTTCTGCTTTTACTGGGCGGCGGCTTTTTTCTTCTCAAACGAACGATCGGTAACCGCACGCGACAGGCGGTCACGGAACCCGCGGGCCCTATCGAGGAAAAGCCTGACGTACAACCAGAGCCCGACCCCGAAGAAGAGATTATTAAGAACATGATGAAGCTCGCGAAGTACTACTTCGACGAGGATGAGTACGAGCTGTCGAGGGAACAGCTCGAGCAGGTTCTGCTGAGGGACCCGGAAAACGAGGAGGCCAAGTCGCTTTTGGAGCAGGCGTTGAAACAAAGACGACTGCAGCAGGAGGAGGATAAGAGGCGTGAGGATAACAAGCTCGACCGTGTCGTAACCACTCTGAAGGAAAACCTCCCCGACAAGAGTGCGGAGGACCGGCGTCGTGAAGAGGAAAAGCGCAAGAGGCTGGACCTCGAAAAGGAGAAGGCCGATCGTCTGAAAACGGCGAACGATCTCTTTCTTGCGGGCAGAAAAAATTACGATCGGGGCGCGTTCACTGAGGCGATCGATAACTTCCAGAAGTCGCTCGCTCTTGAACCGAATAACGCGGAAGCGCTCTCCTATCTCGGCGCCAGCTATTTCGAGGAGAACGGCTCCTCGCAGGAAAATGTGCGAAAAGCGATCGAATGGAGCAAGAAGGCGCTCGCCATCGACTCGACCCTCTCGCGGCCGCATTACACCCTCGGCCAGATCTACGATTCCCAGGACCTTCTCGACAGCGCCGTGGCTGAGTACAAGAAGACGCTGGAGCTCGATCCGAAAAACGGAATGGCCTATTACAAGCTCGGCATCATCCAGTACCTGCAGCGGGACTACCAGGACGCGCTGAAATCGTTCACCAAGGCTGCGGAGCTTTTACCCGACTATCCGCAGGCCCACTACAACCTCGGCCTCACCGCGCAGAAGCTCGGGCAGACCAACACCGCCATCAACGCCTACAACAGCGCGATCAGGATCAAGAAGGATTATACGCGGGCGTACATCAACCTCGGCCTCCTCTACTACGAGAACAATTTTTTCGACAGGGCCATCGCCCAGTACAGGGAGGCGCTCAATTACGATCCCGACAACGTAAACGCGCATATCAAGCTCGGCGATGCGCTGCGCGCAAAAAATCAGTTCGAGGACGCAAAGCGCGAATACGAAAAAGCGCTGAAGCTCGATCCTAAGAGTCACCTCACCCACTACAACCTTTCCATCCTTTTCGAGATGGAGAAAAACTACGAGCTAGCCGCCCGTGAGCTCGATGAGGCGATCGATCTCTATCCATCGGACAAGAAGTATTACTACAACCTCGGCAACAACCACGCGCGTTTGAACAGGTACAACGAGGCGATTACCGCGTACGAAAACGCCATCAAGCTCGATCCGAATTATATGGAGGCTTACAACAACATCAGCGACATATACATAAAGAGCAACCTCTACGACAAAGCCTTGGCGGTTCTGCGTAAGGCGATTGCGCTCAATCCGAAGTCGCTGCCGGCGCGGATCAATCTCGGGAACGCCCTTTTAAAGACCGAACTGTACAGAGAGGCCGCCGAGCAGTTCCAGGCCGCAATCCAGATAGATCCCCTCTCCGCATCGGCCTACTACGGACTCGGCACCGCGTACGTCAAGCTCGGTAAAGAAAACGAGGCTGTGACCGAATACCTCAGGGCGATCAAGTCCGACAGGACGTTTATCCAGACCTACGAACCCCTCGGCAACCTGTTTCTCAAACAGGGCAAGAAGAACGACGCCCTCACGATCTTCAAGTCGCTCTTGGTGGTGGCCCCGGATTACCCGGAGCGGTCCAAGATCGAGCGAGTCATTACACAGATCGAGTCCTCCCTGTAAAAAAGGAGCCTTTTGTGCCGGAATCGAGATATTATTCCCTCCACCTCTACGTCTCGGGAAGGGTCCAGATGGTGGGATTCCGCTATTTCACGGTTCGCCTTGCCGAACGGTACGGGGTCACGGGCCGGGTGAGAAACTTATACGACGGCAGGGTCGAGATAGAAGCGGAAGGAAACAAAGCGGCGCTCTCGATGTTTTTAGAAGACATACGGATGGGCCCCCGCTCCGGACGGGTCGACAATGTGGTCGAACAGTGGGCGGAGATACCGGTGCCCCGCTATAACGAGTTCGGCGTAAGCTTCTAACATCGGGGACAGTATACTACCGTTGCATATATTGTGTCATAATCCCCCGGTAATACCTTTTACATCCGGAAATGAATAGCCTGCAGTTTCTCTCCAAACGGCATAGTGTTACAGTCTTCAACACTCGGTCGATGTATGTGTAATGTGTAGACCTGCCCCCTCAGGCGCTTTTGCTATTGCGACAGCCTATGTGAAACGTATTGACTTGTCCCATACCGGCGTTTATTCTTTCTTTTTCTACAAATACGTGTATCCTGAAAGATTACCACTGGAGGAAAATATGAGCGATAGTAACGGTACATCCGCCAAAGCTGCAAAGAAACCGAAAAACCGCATATCGAATTATATTCCATCAATCATTTTCAACATAGCACTACTCGTCGTTTTGAATAAGATCCCGGACTGGAATATCGTCTTCATTACGGAGAGCTACCCCGATATTCTCCGGGCTGTGAACACTGCTCTCATCGTCCATATCGCCGGTAACTTGATTCTGATCTTCATTCATCCTCTCGTTATTCATCATCTTGCAAACGCGTTCTTCTCCATTTTCAGTCTTATCGCGGCATGGGTTATTCTTTCGGTGTTTCCATTCGATTTTTCCGAGATCGTCGGTTACTGGCTCAATACCCTCGTCAGGGTCTGCCTCATAATAGGGGTAGTCGGCTCAGCCATATCGATAGTGGTACACGTCGTAAAGGCGGTCTTTGCGGTGTTTAAAAAGTAAGGTTCTTCTCCAAAATAGTTGCAATAAATTATGGACATATTAATCATGACTGTGTCGTTACGAGGCGTAAGACAACATCATCCGATGTTGTCTTTACTGCAGAAGACAAAAGTAGCCTATGGCTCAAATCGAGGCTTTATGCCTCAATCGACGAAGTAATCTCTTACTACTATTATCTATTGTCCTTTTTTTAGATTGCTTTTAAAAACTCCGAAGGAGTTTTCACTCGCAAATGACACACATACCGTTTGTTCGATGCTGTGCGAGATATCATGCAAAAAGAGATTATGATCATTTATAGCTATGATTATAGTTGGTAAGTGGTTTCATTGTATTTTTGCACCTAAATCGGAGAAGAACTAAAAATAAGAACATTATGTACTGCACCAAGATGGATGTCCCCGTAATTTTATGCTTATAATTCTATGAAAGCGTTGTATCGGACCCGAAGGGAGGGAACGCATGCGAACAGAGCCGCGACGAAAGGATCGAACGATGAAGAGCGCCCGCGAAATGGAGCTTCTTCTTAAACGCATGCCTGTCGGCCGATTGGCAGTAATGTGTAAAGACGGCCCGTATATCGTCGCCGTGAACTACCTGTATTTTGAAGGCGGAATTTATTTTCATAGCGGATTATCGGGCCGAAAGATCGATGCGCTCCGGGACGATTCCCGCGTGTGCTTCCTGGTAGACGACATCGGCCCACAGGTCCTCTGGGATACCGGATGCGGAATCAGTCAGATTTATAAAAGCGTCGCTTGTTTCGGTACTGCGGAATTGGTCGAGGGCTCGTTCGAAAAGAGAAGGATATTAGAAAAAATGGTACAGAAGTATGTACCTGCCGGTTATCAGGTAGCCCCAATGGAAGACCGAAACATTGAAAAAACCGCCGTCGTGAAGATTATCATAGAGTCCATGAGCGGGAAAAAGAACGAGCTTTTACCCTCGCACACGGTTCTTCTCAATCACTTTCAGAGATCGAATAAACCGTATAAGGACCCATCCCGGGTACGGAATAAAGGGGACTGATCTGTTCACACCATATATTCGACGGTTATACTAATGAAAATTATGATATGAAAGAGCGCTGAAGCCGTAAACGGCCCGCTACGTCGCTTTCTTTCGATTCGGATTGCGGTTCGCCACGAAAATCCCACCTAAAACGAGCGCGGCGCCGAGCCAGAAGGGCCAGAAGAACCGCTCCTTCAGGATCAGAAGGGAGAGCAGCACCGCGAATACCGGCGTTGTGTATATATAGACCGATACCTGCGACGCGGGCAGGCGCTTGAGGCAGAAAAACCAGAGGGGGTAGCTGATCCCTATCATTCCCACTCCGAGCAGGATCATAAGAAGCCACGTCCGTCCCGGTACATCAATGAGCGTACGGGCGCTCCCTGTTATCAGGGCCAGGAGGCTTAGAAGCACCCCGCCGGACAGAAGCGCGATTGTTACCACGGTCACGGGATCGTTCTTCTCGAGGACGCCTTTGCCCAACACGGAGTAGAGGGAGAACATAATCGCCGCTGCGAGCGAGAACGAGCACCCGATGAGATCGACCCGTCCGTTCAACCCGAAGCCGGCGTTGAAAACCACGAACACGACGCCAGCCCCGGCCAAGAGGATCGCGAGCACCTTCATTATCCCGATCCGTTCCTTCAGGAACAGTCCGGCGAAGATCATGATGAATATCACGTTCGTGGCAACGAGGATCGCGTTCATGGACGCCGGTATGCGCTTCAGCGCGCTGAAGGTGAGAATCTGATAGCAGAAAAAGCCCGCGACGCCGATGGAGAGGGAACGGACGACGTCGGCCATTCTCATCCGCCTCAACCCCTCAAAACGCCTCGTAACCGCACAGTACAGAAGTAGGCAGAAAAAACCGGTCATGAGCGTGACACTGCCGAGTGCGAACGGATGGACCTCCCGCACGATAATCTTCCCCACCGGATGGCCGATCGCCCAAAAAAAAGCGGCGCCCAGCATGAGAAGATGTTCCGCCCCGATCCTGTTCCGGCCGCCCGTCATATCAATGGAGATCGGGCTCGAGCGGACCCGCGAGGTCCTCGAGGAAGAAGAGCGTGCCGGGCCGCGTCGGCATGAAACTGGAGGGCACCCAGGTATCCGGTCCGTATTTGAGCGTTACGCAGACGCTCATTCCCTGCCACATCATCCCCCTTCCCAGTACGCCGTCCGCACCGCCGATCGCATAGTCGGCATTCAGGAAGATACCGGGTCCGATCGTGTTCGCCCGCGCGGGCACGAGCGTTACCCTCGACTTGAAGCTCGTGATTGCGTTCTGCTCGATCGTCAACGGATGGAGCCTGGCCGCCATACGGTACGTCTGTTTTTTCCACTCCTCCTCCGACGAAAATTCTCCTGCAAAATGCGGCTCCCAGAAGGCGATATGAAACGCCCACCCGATTCCGTATACCAGGACGAAGCGCGCACCCTTGTCCCGCTTCTCGAAAATCTGCTCGTGAAATCGCGGAAGCGCTTCCATCGTCGCATAGTGACGCTGGCGCTCGGGTACGGTGAGTTTCCCGAGCGGACCGTACAGCACGTGCTCCATCGCATATTGAAATGAACCGGTATTGGACGCAGAAAGGGTTTTACCGTCCGCGTCGCTCCACTCGTCCATATTGAATCCGTGCACATGCGAGCAGTCTATGTTCCACTGGGTGAGAAAGTAAACGGTCCACCTGTACATTCCCAACGGTCCGACAGGTAAAACGAAGACGATCTCTTTACCCTCCTGTTTCGCCTTTCTGATCTGAGCCGCGATCTCGTGTCCCACAAGTGTATTAAAATCTTCGAGAGTCCCCACAGGCATGATCCTGAAATCGGAATTCCAGAACGGTTCTCTTTTTCCGATCTTTTCCGCCCCTATACCGCAGCATCTCTCGATTTTTTCGAGGTCCCATCCGGCCGGGAAAAAATCTTCGAGCATGGATCCCTTTATCGTTGTCAACAGATTAATCTTTCCCATACCGCCCTCCTTGAAGTTAGTACTATCCTGCATTCGGGAACCTACCCGCTCCATGAAGCCGCAAGGAGCGCGAATATCCCGGTAAGGTCCAATATGTCATCGATATTCACCCACTCGTCGGACGCGTGAAGGTTGTCACCGCGCGGCCCCAGTATGACGGACGGCATACCGCCCGCTTCCCCGTAGATCGCGAGATCGCACGAGAAAGCGGCGCCCCCCACCGGAGGCTCTGTGCCTGTAAATCGCCGGAAGGCTTCCGTCACCGCATTCACGGCCGGCGAGCCGGCGTCGGTTTCCCAGGCCTTCACATAGTGGTAGGTCCGGTCGATCTTCATATCGAACTGCTTTAAAACGTCGTCCTCCGATGCGTGCGTTGTCCAGAATCGCTCGAACTCCTCTAAGAACCGTTTTTCGGTCATCCCCGGGTAACACCACGTTATCCACGCGATCTTTGTGAAAAGCGGCGTCCCCATCTGTGTGAATTCACCCTCGTTCGTGGAATCCACGTGCCACAGTACGACGTTGAGTATCTTATCCGGGCCCTCGAAGAGCGGGTGGCTGTTCTCGTTTCTCCACTTCTCTTCCCACGCGGAAAACAGCTCTATCGCCCTCGCCGCCCCTGTTATCGGGTTCGGGATGGCGCTACCCATGTAGGGCATGCCGCCCTTTCCCTTTATCACGAGGTCGCCCAAAAACGCGCCCAGGCACGCAGGGCAAACCTCCATCCTGGTAGGCTCCGTCAGAACCGCGAGATCGGCGTTGTATCCCGCAAGACGCGAGGCGAGCGTCCCGTTTCCCCCGGCGAACTCCTCGTCCACGACGGTCTCGAAGATGACGTCGCCCGCAGGCCGCCACCCGAGCTCCGCCAGTATCCTAAGCCCCCAGAAGCTCGCCGCTATCCCCCCCTTCATGTCGCAGCTTCCCCTCCCGTAGAGTCGTTTTCCCTTAACCACCGGCTCGTACGGTCTGCAAACCTTCCAGTCGTCCGGCTCGTACGGCGCGACGTCAGTATGCCCGCTGAACAGGATGGAACGGCCCCGGCCGGTACCGTCCCCCCTCCATACGGCGACGACGTTCTTTCTCCCGTTGTCGTAGTTCCGTCCCGGCAGAAAAGAGGGATGGTTTTGTATCCCTTCCGCCTCGTCCGGAGCGAACGTGCCGGTTTCCCATCCCAGCTTTCCACATGCGGCCAGTACGAACTCCTGCGCCTCTTTCTCGGCGCCGTGAGGGGGGCGGTTCTCGCTCGGAAAACGTATCAATGCCTTCGTCCACTCGAGGATTTCGTCTCTGTGCCGTGCGACCGCGGCACAGATCGCCTCTTGATCGGGCGGGGTCACAGCACAATCACCTCCCGCCTGAAAGAGGTCAGCTCACGAAGCCCATTATCCGTCACCAGCACGCCGTCTTCGTACCGGAGCCCGTACGTACCGTCGGAAAGCCATATGTCGATGTTG
>JAFGTF010000082.1 GCA_016934265.1 Spirochaetota bacterium | reverse complement strand
TCAATAATGAAGTAGGAGTTATGGTAAATGGCTGACGTCAAGATCGTATCTCTCACCAAGACATTCGGTGACGTGGTTGCCGTGGATGATATGAGCATCGAGATAAAGGACAGGGAGTTTTTCGTGCTCTTGGGGCCGACCGGGGCGGGCAAGACGACCACCTTACGGCTCGTCGCCGGTCTCGAGAAGCAGGACAAAGGCGATATCCTGTTCGACGGCAGGCCCATCAACGATCTCACCCCCGCGGTGAGGGACGTGGCGTTCGTATTCCAGTACTACACCCTGTACCCCCACTATACGGTCCGGCAGAACCTCGAGTTCCCGCTCAAGTCCAGGATGAGGAGCTTCACGAGGCAGGAGATCGACAAGAAGGTCGAAGAGGTCGCAAAAACGCTTCATATCGACCATCTCATCGACCGGGCGACTGTGAACCTGAGCGGCGGCGAGATGCAGCGGGTGGCGCTGGGGCGGGCCATGGTACGGACGCCGAAGGTGTTCCTCATGGACGAGCCCCTTTCGAACCTCGATGCGAAGCTCAGGGAGGAGATGCGAAGCGAGATATCGCGCCTCCACTTCGATCTGGGCTCGACGTTCTTCTACGTGACCCACGATCAGGTGGAAGCGATGACCATGGGAGACAGAGTGGCGGTTTTGAACGATGGGAGGATACTGCAGGTCGGCACTCCCGACGAGATATACAACAGGCCGAAGGAGGTGTTCGTGGCCAAGTTCGTGGGGAGCCCGGCGATCAACCTCCACGACGCGCGGATAAAGGCGGACACGCTCCTCATAGGAAAGGACGAGCTCGTGCTTACGCTCACGGGCCCGCAGAAAAAAGCGCTGAAAGGCTACAAGAAGGATACGGTAACGTTCGGCATACGGCCGGAGGACATCGAGGTACGACGCGAGAAGCGTGAAAAAGCATTCCGGTGCAAGGTGTACTTCACCCAGAGCATGGGGGCGGAGGACATCCTCAACCTCAAGGTCGATTCCGTTACCTGCAGGGCGCTGGCCGCCCCGCGGCTTTTGATCAAGCTCGGCGAGAGCGTGAGCGCGAGCTTCGACATGAACAGGGCGCACCTTTTCGATTCGGAAACCTCAGAGTGTATCCTGTAGCGGAGGCGGCAGAGCGGTTTTTACGGCGCGGCGGCCGCTTTGGGACCCGCCCGTACGCATACATCCTATGAACGAACTCGATACATTTCAATCATAACAGGAGGCTCACAATGAAGCTCGGTGTCATGGCCGCCGTATTCGGAGACAAATCATGGGAGGAGGCGGTAAAGGCGGCGAAATCGCAGGGGCTCGAGGCGATAGAACCGGGTGCCGGAGGGTTCGTCGGGAAGAACCACTGCGATCCGGAGAAGCTTTTAAAAGACAAGGACGCGTTGAAACGGTGGACCGACGCCTACAGGTCGCAGGGACTCGAGGTGAGCGCGTTTTCAGCGCACGGCAATCCCCTCCATCCCGATACGAAGTTCGCTTCGGCGCACAAGGCGGAGCTGATAAACGCGATAACGCTGGCCGGCAAGCTCAACGTTGGGATCGTCAACAGCTTCGCGGGATGTCCCGGTGCGGGCGAGGACGCGAAGTACCCGAACTGGATCACCTGCCCCTGGCCGCCGTATTTCGGCGAAGCGATCGCATGGCAGTGGAAAGAGAAGGTGATACCGTTCTGGAAGGAGACCGCGAAGATCGCCTCGGACAGCGGGGTGAAGATCGGCTTCGAAATGCATCCGGGAGACGTGGTGTACAATCCGGAGGCGCTTCTTAGGCTTCGCGAGGCCGTGGGGGAGACGATCTGCTGCAACTTCGACCCGAGCCACCTGTTCTGGCAGGGGATGGACCCGCTCGTCGTGATCAAGCGTTTGGGGAGTATCATCGTCCACGTGCACGCCAAGGATTCCAGGGTCGACGAGGACGTCGTCCGGTGGCGCGGGGTGAACGACCCGAAGCATTACGGAGATATCGCAAACCGCGCCTGGACCTTCAGGGCATGCGGATACGGGCACGACAAGCTCTTCTGGAACAATTTCGTGAGCGTCCTCAGGCTGACCGGGTACGACGGGGTCATCAGCATCGAGCACGAGGACCCGCTCATGTCGGGCGACGAGGGTCTCGGCAAGGCGGTGGAGTTTTTGAAAAGCGTGATACTCCGCGAGGACACGGGCGAGATGTGGTGGGCATGACGGCCGCCGGGCCGGATAACGAGAGTGCAAGGAGGGTGAGAAATGGCTGAAAGGGTGAAAGTGGCGGTCGTGGGCCTGGGCTTCGGCGCCGAATTCGTTCCGCTGTACCAGCGTCATCCCGATTCCGAATGCTACGCGATCTGCCAGCGGAACGAGGAGAGCCTCAATAAGACGGGCGGCCAGTTCGGCGTAACGCGGCGCTACACGAGGTTCGAGGACCTGCTCGAAATAGACGAGATCGACGCGATCCATATCGTCACACCGATCACCGAACACGCGCCCATGTCCATCCTCTCCCTCAAGGCGGGAAAACACACCGCCTGTACCGTTCCCATGGGGGTGACGAAAAAAGAGTGTATCGAGATATGCGAGGCGCGGCGCGAAGCGGACAGGGTCTACATGATGATGGAGACCGCCGTCTACACGAGGGAATTTCTCTATGCCAAAGAGCTTGTCGATTCCGGCGCCCTGGGAAAGATACAGTTTCTTCGCGGCTCGCACCAGCAGAACATGAGCCTACCCGGATGGCCCGACTACTGGTACGGGTTTCCGCCAATGCACTACGCGACGCATGCGGTGAGCCCGCTGCTCGCGATCTCCGGCAAGCTCGTCGATTCCGTTGTGTGCTTCGGGTCCGGGAAGATCCGGGACGAGTACGTTAAGAGGTACGGCTCGCCGTTCGCGGTTGAGACCGCGCTGTTGAAGCTTCGCGATTCCGACCTCGCCTGTGAGGTGACCCGGTCGCTGTTCGACACCATACGCCAGTACCGCGAGAGCTTCGACGTGTACGGAACGAAGCGTTCCTTCGAGTGGGAGCAGCTTGCGGGAGATGGCGCGGTGGTATATTCGGGGTTCGAGGACTCAGAGCGCGTGGAGGTTCCCGATTTCGGCCATCTCTTGCCGAAGGAGATCGCGCCGTATACGATCAGGGGCGTGTACGACGAGGAGCACGAGCACACCTCCTTCGTACAGGGGGCGGGGCACGGGGGGAGCCATCCGCATCTCGTTCACGAGTTCGTCCGCGCGATCGTGGAGAACCGGGAATCGACGGCGGATGCGGCGAAAGCCGCGAACTGGACGATGGCCGGCATATGCGCGCACGAATCCGCGATGAACGGCGGGACCAGGATCAAGATCCCGGTCCCATAAACAGGAAGGCAAGGAGGACGGCGTGAAGTTTGGAATCAATACGTTTTTATTCGCATCTCCCTTCACCGATGAGAGCGTGTCGCTGTTCGGGGAGTTCAAGAAGATGGGATTCGACGGCGTCGAGATACCGCTCGAAAACAGGGGGGATTTCGACCCCGGGAGGGTCTTGAAGGCGATCAAAAAAAGCGGTCTTGAGTGCTGCACCGTGTGCGGCGCCTACGGAGAGGACAGGGACCTCAGGGGGACGAAGAAGCAGCAGGAGATCTCCAAGCGGTACATAAAAGACTGCATCGACGTTTGCAACGGGCTCGAGTGCGACGTATTTGCGGGGCCCCACTACTCGTCCGTCGGCCGCGCGTCCATGGAAAAAGATGAGGCAAAAAAGGAGCAGTGGAAAAAGGTGGCGGACAATCTCGGGGAGGTGTGCGAGTACGCGGCAAAGCGGGGCGTGTACCTCGCGCTCGAGCCGCTCAACCGCTTCGAGACGGACTTCATCAACGTATGCGCAGACGCGCTGAAAATGATGAAGGAGGTCGGATCACCCGCGCTGAAAATCCACCTCGATACCTTCCATATGAATATCGAGGAGAAGAGCCCGGCCGCCGCCATCCTCGCGGCGGGAGATGATCTCTACCATTTTCACGCCTCCGAGAACGACAGAGGGGCCCCCGGAACGGGTACTGTGGACTGGAAGGCCGTCAAGGATGCGCTTCTTCTGACCGGGTACGACCGCTATGTCGTGATCGAGTCGTTTACGCCGGACGTGGAGATCATAGCCAAGGCGGCGTCGATCTGGAGGGAGACCGAAAAAAGCAGCGGGGCGCTCGCCCGAAAAGGGCTTTCGTTCTTACGGGCGCTCTTCGGCGATTGAAACAAATATCAGGAGGTAAGCCGGCATGGCAGTAAAACTTTCCATCGGAACATGGGCGTATACGTTCGGCAGGTACGCGGATAACCCGATCAGCATGGAGGAGGTCGCGAAAAAGCTCGCCGAGCTGGGGTTCGACGGGCTCTCTTTGGGCGGGTTCAAGCCGCACGGCCACCCGGACCTCTACCCGAAGAAAAAGGACAGAAAAAAGCTTATGAAGCTGTTCAAGTCGCATGGGCTTGCGGTAAACAGTTATGCGGCGGACATGTGGAGCTTTCCGTTCGCGGCGGCCGGGGCCGAGGCGGCCCGAAAATACGAGGATGCGTTCGACAGCGGCCTCGAGATGTGCGTCGACTGCGGTATCCCCATTATCAGGGTGGACACGGTCACCCAGACACCATATCCGAAAGACTTTGAGTACGACAGGGCATGGGACGACATCGTCGGGATGTTCAAGAAGATCACCTCCCGCGCGAAGAAGGAGGGCGTGCTCGTGGTATGGGAGTTCGAGCCCGGGTATATATTCAACAAGCCGTCCGAGATCGTGAAGATGGTGAAAGACGTCGCGGACGACAACTTCAAGCTCCAGACGGACACGTGCCACGTGCAGATGTGCGCCGTGCAGGGGACGAAGCAGTGGGGGAAGAAGGAGGTTTTGCCCGGCGGACAGAAAGAGTTCTTCGATATGGTGAAGGGCATGGTGGGCGATGTACACATCATAGACTCCGACAACACACTCCACGACGACCATACTTCCACGCATGCGCCGTTCGGAGAGGGCGTGATAAATTTCGAGGATGTGATTCCCGCGATTCGAAAGGCGGGATACGACTCGGAGTGGTGGACGATCGATCTCTGTTTCTGGCCGAACGCGTGGGAGATCACGGAAGCGTCGAAGCGCTACCTCGACTCGCTCTTTCCGAAGCTCGGGATGAAGTAGACGTAAGAAGTAATAAATACGGACGGTGCGCCGTACCGATGAGGCCGAAGCGGCGACCCAATGACGGCTGACGGAACCAGACGGCGCGTCCGTTCGTCTTTTTATACCCTCCTCCCGATGTACATTCAAGCTTCCATATATATTTGTTCAATAAAAATATTGGTATTACATTACTATCTCGATTCTTCGAACCACATAAAAGCTCGATATCATATGAAAGGAAAGTAACCTTTGGACCTTCGGGAAAAAGAAAACAGCGCGTTCGGTAAAAAAGAGATTTCGGGGATGTTCGAGGGCCCGATATTGAGGCTTCTCGTAAGGCTCGCCCTCCCCGTGTTCGCGGGCATGATCTTTCAGCTTCTGTACAATATAACGGACACGATGTGGGTAAGCCGGATAGACATCTCCGACCCCTCCTATGTCGGGGGCACGGGGATCATTTTTCCCATACTGTTCTTCGCAATGGCGCTCGGGCAGGGGCTCATGATCGGAATAAGCTCGCTCGTGGCGCGCGCGATCGGCGCGAGGAACAGAGAGGTCCTCTCAAAGACGGCGGAGTCCGGGATCTTCATCGCGTCGATCCTGTCGGTCGTCGTGGTGACGGGCAGCTACCTGTTCGCCGATGAGATCGTGCGCGGGCTCGGCGCCGAGGGAGACTACTACACGCACGCGCTCGAGTACTTCTACTTCATCATCCCCTCTGCGCTCTTGATGTTCATGGGGAACGTGTTCTTCGGGATCATCCAGGGCGAGGGGCTCATGAAGAAGCTGATGATGGCGATGATCATCGGTACGGTAGCGAACATCGTGCTCGACCCCGTCTTCATATTCCTGCTCGACATGGGGGTGAAAGGGGCTGCCGTGGCGACGGACATCGCCCAGATAGGAAGCGTCGGGTACGCGATTTCGGTGTTTCTCAAACGAAAGACCCTGGTGCAGATAGACTGGAAGGTGAAAAACGTCGACCGGAACATTATGCGTCAGATCATAGCGATCGGGCTCCCGCAGGCGGCGGGCCAGATCATGATGAGCGTGAGCTTCCTCGTCTTTAACAGGGTGGTGATAGCGATCGACCCGCACGCGCTCACCGCGTTCTCGCTTTGCGGCAGGCTCGACATGGTCGTGCTCACGCCGATCTTCGCGATCGCCTCGGCGCTGATCACGATGATAGGCCAAAACTACGGGCGTGGAAATTTCGACCGGGTGAACCGTATCTTCTGGGTCGGCATCGGGGCCGCGTCGATCACGGTGGCCGTCGTCGCGGCGATCATGGTGGTGCTCGCGCCGTTTATCTATCCGTTTTTCAGCGACGTCGAGAGCGTGGTGCACTACGCGGTGACACAGACGAGGATTTTGGAGTTCACCTTCCTGTTCGCGGCAGTGGGAATACTCGTTCGTTCGACCTTTCAGGCCGTCGGCTCACCCTGGCCGGCCTTCTTCATACCGGTGCTCAGGCTGGTCGTGATCGCGATTCCGGCGGTATACCTCTACGTATACGTCTTCGATCTGGGGATATACGGCGTGTGGTTCGGTGTCATTACGGGGAACGCCCTGTCCGCCGCGGTAAGCCTCTTCTGGGGGAAGCGGACGATCGGAAGGCTCTCGGCGGATCGCACAGGCAGCGTGGCGACGCCGTCCGTCAGCGAGTGACCATCTCAGGCCGCAGGCCGTTTGAAGAAAAGGGTGGTGCAAACAGGCATAATCCTGTATCATAGGATTCATAGCATACGGGATCGATCCGCCGGACAAATGGAAAAAATACTCATCACAGGGGCATGCGGCTTTATCGGGTATCACCTTGCCCGCCGCCTCCTCGGAGAGGTCGATAATATCGATATTCCGTACGGCAGAGAAGGCGGACGCGGTCGTACTTATAGCAGAATGCAACGAGTACCGCGCCCTGGATCTCGTGAGGCTGAAGAGGTCGATGAAAGGATCGGTGTTCGTTGATCTCAGGAACGTGTACAAGCCGAATGAGGTCATTCAAAAGGGGTTTTCGTACACCGGTGTAGGAACGGCTGAAGAGGCCGGAGAGGAGGATCAATGAAAGGAATCATACTTGCGGGAGGCGCGGGGACCAGGCTCTACCCCGTTACTCGTGTGGTATGCAAGCAGCTTCTTCCGATATACGACAAGCCGATGGTATACTACCCACTCTCCACTCTGATGCTCGCCGGTATCAGGGAGATACTCGTCATCTCGACGCCTGAAGATATCGGGGGCTTCGAGCGGCTCTTCGGAGACGGGTCGCACCTCGGGCTTTCATTCTCCTATAGGGTTCAGGACGAACCGAGGGGTATCGCGGAAGCCCTAATCATCGGGGAGGAGTTCATCGGGAACGAGAGCGTATGCCTGATACTGGGTGATAACATCTTCTTCGGCCACAACCTCTCGGCTTTGCTAAAGGAGGCGAGCGGGATCGAAGAGGGAGCGGTGATATTCGGCTACTGGGTGAAGGACCCCGAGCGGTACGGGGTCGTGGAGTTCGACGATCGGGGAAACGCGCTCGGTATCGAAGAAAAACCCGCGAAACCGCGGTCCCACTACGCGGTCGTCGGTCTCTACTTCTACGACAGCGACGCTCCGAAGATCGCGAGGTCCATACGGCCGTCCGGGCGGGGGGAGATAGAGATCACTGACGTAAACAGGGAGTACCTCAGGCGGGGCAAGGCCTCGGTCAAGCTTTTGGGGAGGGGGTACGCCTGGCTCGACACAGGCACACACAGCTCTCTGGTCGAAGCGATCCAGTTCGTGAAGACGATAGAGGACCGGCAGGGCCTGAAAATAGCGTGCATAGAGGAGATCGCCTACCGCATGGGGTATATCGGCGAAACGGAGCTGAGAAAGCTCGCGGTGCCGCTCGAAAAATCGGGGTATGGCGAGTACCTTTTAGACATTCTCGAATCGGAGAAAACCGGTGGGGTTTGAAGACGGAGATATCGAGGGAGTAGTCATCCGGAAGCTTTTAGTGCATTCCGACGGCCGCGGCACCCTGGTGGAGACCTATCGTATCGACACGGCGCCTGAGGGGATCAAGCCGGTGATGAGCTACGTGTCCTACACGGAGCCCGGCATCGGCAGGGGGCCGCACGAGCACCTGAAACAGACGGACATGTTCGCCTTTATCGGCCCGGGCGATTTCGAGCTGTACCTGTGCGATAACAGGAAAAAGAGCGCGACCTACAAAAACAGGCTGCGGGAGGTCGTCGGGGAAAAGAACCCCGTGCTCGTAGTTGTCCCGCCCGGGGTCGTGCACGGGTACCGGAATATGTCGAAGAGCGACAGAGGGATGGTGGTCAACTACCCCGACAAGCTCTACAGGGGATGGGGCGGAGTAGAGGAAGTGGACGAGGTGCGGCACGAGGACAAGGGAGACGAGTTCTACGAGGACTTCGTATCGAAAAATACGCTTTGATTGTCAAACTTCATTATAAATTACTAGATAGAAAGGGAAGTGAGATGAAGTCTATTAAATACGTTCTATATAAAGAAGATAAATATTATGTCGTGCAATGTATCAACATCGAGCTCTCTACATTCGGTGATACGATCAACAACGCCGTGAGGAATCTCGATGAGGCACTCGCGCTCTACTTTGAAGATAACAAGGAAGTGTTGGAACCTATATCGATAGAGAATGTGATGCTTGGGGAAAAGACCGTCAATGTCTAAACTCTTTTCTTCGGCATACATACTATCCGTATTAAAAAGAAACGGGTTCGAATATAGATCCTCACGGGGCTCCTACCATAAATACTGCAGGGGAAGCAACGTCGTAATCATACCTCATCCGAAAAAGGAGATACCGTACGGGACGTTTTTATCGATAGTGAGACAATCCGGTTTAAAGAAAGAGGATTTTTAGTATGATCTGGCTCGTCGGAAACAGAGGACAGCTCGGTGCGGATATGGAAAAACTCCTTCGCGATGGGAACGTGGCGTTTATCGCTTCCGACCTCGAGGTTGATATTACGGATGGAAGAGCGGTCGAGCGGTTTTCGTCCCATAAAAAAATAAAGTGGATAATAAACTGCGCCGCGTACACCGCGGTGGACAGGGCTGAAACGGAACGTGAGAAGGCGTTTTCGATCAACTCGACTGGCGCGTACAACCTCGCTGCCGCGGCGAAGAAGACCGGCGCGGGGATCGTCTACATATCCACGGATTATGTCTTTGACGGCGACAGGGAGGGTGAGTATACTGAGGAGGATGCGCCGAACCCCGTAAGTGTCTACGGGAAGAGCAAGCTGGAAGGCGAGACCCATACAAGGGACACAACGGATAAACATTACATTATCAGGACCGCATGGCTGTACGGTGGAAAACGGGGCAACTTCGTCTCGACAATGCTTTCCCTCTTTAAAAAGGGCGGCGAGGTGCGGGTCGTGTCCGACCAGTACGGAAGCCCGACGTGGACGAAAGACCTCGCGGCTGCGGTGCTTCGCATTGTGGAATCGGGAGCCGGCGGGTTCGGCGTCTATCATTATTCGAGCGAGGGGCGCACGAGCTGGTACGGATTCGCGCGGGAGATTCACGAACAGGGGACGGTGCTCGGGATGCTTGATAAAAAAAGCGCGGTCGTGCCGATCACGACCGCCGATTACCCGACAGCGGCGAAGAGGCCGCACAACTCCTGTCTGTCGAAGGAACGCATACGAAAGACCTTCGGGGTTGAGATTCCCCGGTGGCAGGATTCGTTGAAAAACTACTTGCTCGGGAGAGGGGGAGGATGAGATCGTTCGAAACCGTGCTCGTCACCGGTGGTGCCGGGTTCATCGGATCCAATTTCATACGCTACCTGATCGGAAGAAAAGAATTTTCCGGCCGAGTCGTCAATGTAGACAGCCTCACGTACGCGGGGAACCCGCTTAACCTCGCGGACGTTGAAAAGAGGCACGGCGGACGCCGGTATTCGTTCGTTCGTGCGGACATCCGCGACTACGAGCGTATAAGGGAAGTTTTCTCGGAGCACGCTATAGACTGCGTGGTCCATTTTGCGGCCGAGTCGCACGTGGACCGGTCGATCTTCGGGCCGCGGGATTTTATCGAGACGAACATAAACGGCACCTTCAACCTGCTCGAGGCGGCACGGGAATGGTGGCGCGACAAAAAAGGGGTATTATTCCACCACGTGAGCACGGACGAGGTGTACGGCTCCCTCGGGGAGACCGGCCGCTTCTTTGAGGACACGCGCTACGATCCGAGAAGCCCCTACTCCGCGTCGAAGGCGTCGAGTGACCACCTCGTGAGGTCCTACTTCCACACGTACGGGCTGCCCTGCACCGTTTCCAACTGCTCGAACAACTACGGCCCCTACCAGTTTCCGGAGAAGCTCGTTCCTCTCATGATCCTCAACATGCTAGAGGGAAAGCCGCTGCCCGTGTACGGGGACGGGAAGAACATCCGCGACTGGCTCTACGTCGAAGACCACTGTTCCGCGGTGTGGCGCATACTGCAGCGGGGGGAGGTGGGGAAAACCTACAACGTCGGCGGAGAAAACGAGTGGAAGAACATCGCGCTCGTCGAGCTCATCTGCGAGCGGGTAGCGCTGGCACGGGGAGAAGGGAAGGACCGGTATAAGAAACTGATCACATTTGTAAAGGACCGGCCCGGACACGACCGCCGCTACGCGATAGACTGCGGGCGGATCAAAGCGGAGCTCGGGTGGCGGCAGGAGGTCGGATTCGAAAAGGGTATGGACGAGACGGTTCGCTGGTACCTCGACAACGGGGCGTGGATAGAGAGCGTGCGCTCAGGCGGATACAGGAAATGGATTGAGAAGAATTACGGCGACCGGTAGCATGACTATACGGGGAATCCGGTGATGAAACTAGTAAAAAAGATCAGGGAGAAGAACTACCCTTTTCTCGTGAACCAGTTCACGGTTACGGACTTCAAGCTGCGGTACAGCCATTCCGCACTCGGTTATCTCTGGTCTCTGCTCAACCCGCTTCTTTTGTTCGGGGTGCTGTACCTCGTCTTTTCGGTCTTCATGCGGTTCGGCGGCGTCGAACACTACCAGGTATACCTGCTCTCGGGGATCATGCTGTACACCTACTTCAACGAAACCACGAGCTCGGGAATGATGTCGCTATTGAAAAAGTCTTCCCTTCTGGACAAGGTAAACTTTCCGAGGATTATCATCCCCTTGAGCTCCACCCTGACGAATACGATCACCCTTTTCTTGAACATGGTCATACTCACGATATTCATCGGGTTTTCGAAAGTGCCCATACACGGCTCCGTCTTTTTCGGCATTTTGACGCTCGTCGAGCTCATCATACTGGCACTCGGGGTCTCCCTCTTTTTAAGCGCTTTCTATCTCAATTTCAGGGACCTGACCCACATCTGGGGCGTGATACTGCAGCTCGGCTTCTGGGCGACACCGATCATCTACCCCATGGATATAGTGCCGGCAAAATATCATATTCTGTTCAAGATCAATCCGATGGCACGACTTATACATAACTTCCGCATGGTGGTCATCATGGGGGAGATGCCCGGGACACGCAACATTATCCTTAATCTCGTGATCGTCCTCTTCTTCTTCGGCGTGGGATACGTCGTTTTCCAGAGGCGGCAGAAGTATTTCGCGGAGTGGCTGTGATGGATTCCATTATAACGATACGGGACCTTTCGAAGATGTTCAAGATTCCGCATGTCAGGAACTATAACCTCAAGACCTATATAGTCAACTTCAGGAAGATGCGCCAATACGAGAAGTTTTATGCCCTCGAGCGAATCGACCTCGATATCGAAGGGGGGGAGTTCGTTGGGATCATAGGGAGAAACGGCTCGGGAAAATCGACGCTCCTAAAGCTTATCGCAGGCATTCTGATCCCGACGTCAGGGGAGGTTGTTGTGGAGGGCGATATATCGCCCTTCCTGGAGCTCGGTGTGGGCTTCAACCCGGAGCTGACCGCACGGGAAAACATATTCCTGTACAGCGCGATCCTGGGCCTCTCGAGAAATGAGACCGAGGGAAGGTTCGCCGATATCGTCGCCTTCTCGGAGCTCGAGAAATTCATCGATTCACCGCTCAAAAACTTTTCCTCAGGCATGCAGGTTCGGCTCGCCTTCTCAGTTGCAATTCAATCCAACGCACCGATCCTGCTCGTGGACGAAGTGCTTGCGGTGGGCGACGCCCCGTTTCAGAAGAAATGCTTTTCAGTGTTCGACCGCTTCAAGCGGGAAGGAAGAACGATCGTTTACGTAAGCCACGACCTGACCTCCATTCAAAAGTTCTGCGACAGGGTGGTGTACTTGCGCAGAGGATCTGAGAGGCGGTATGGAAAGCCGGCGGATATGATAAAGCTGTACGAGTCCGACACGAAAGTGTGATCTTCACATCGAAAGATGCGGATTGCCGGAAAATTCCTACAACCATACCATTGCTATAAAGAGTCGCGGCAGTATCCTAGTACTCGTGTGTATCTTCACATACAGGACAACGATTTTTTTTGAGGTTCGAATGCCGCAAGAGCGGTACGTGCGGATTGACCGGTTATGATTTTACCAATCAGGTCCTATCACCTCATACTCCGCAGAACATGCCGAGGTTTCTCATAAACCCCGCTTTGAATAGCCTGTATTTTATAAGCGTCGCTCTTTTACGAAGGAAAGAACCTTCAGTGATGGAAGAATATGCTTCCGCGGCTGCATTCTTTTTCTCATCCAGATCGGACCGGTATGTCTGAAAAAAACATGCAGCCTGGTCAATGGTCCGTTTCATGGATTCGGATTTTTCTTCGAAGTTCAGAAGGCTTTTAATCAGATAGCGGATGCCCCATTCTTTCGCGCCCACCACGTTTATCCCATGCTGTCTGTAGAGCACCGTCGGGTGGTCGACATACTCGACAATGCCGAATGCGGAAGCCACAAGCGCCAACCACCAGTCGTGCATCATGGCTGCGGGTGGGATGGGGAGGGCGCGGTCTCGCAGCGCGCGATTGATCATTACGGTACAACCGCTGACCACGTTCTGTACGAGAAGCCTATTGAACGACCGTATTCGTGCGGCCTTTAGATTCTGGTACTTGGAAAAGGATTTTGCTATTATGTTAAGTTTTTTGTCCGCGACGGATAGATCGGTATGGAGCAGTATGGGGACGTCGCGGCCGCTTTTCGACTCGATCTCTTTCATTTTCCCGTAGGTGATTTCGACCTTTTCGGGGATCCACCAATCGTCCTGGTCGCTCAGCATGTAGTAGCCGGATTGTACCTCGCCGAGGAGTCTGTTGAAACTCTCTTGTGAGCCGAGATTCGATTGATCATCGGAAATCAGTTTAATCCTGCCATGATGGCTCTTGCAGAATTGTCTGACGATCACGGCTGTTTCGTCGGTGGAGCCGTCGTCCCGTATTACAAGCTCCCAGTTTTCGTAGGTCTGGTTCAATATGGATTCTATCTGCCTGCCGATGTATTTTTCGCCGTTATACGCGGCCATTAGAATACGGATAGTATCGTTTGTCATTGTAATTATAAAAATAAATAAATTTGCGTGTGTGTACAAAATACAATCGTTGTCAAATGGACGGTCAGTGCGACTTACACTCTGTTAATGACTGCTCGTATGATAATATCGTAAAGCTGGTTCAGCAATATGGAAACACTTGAGAAATTACCTATTTATCGTAATAAAGGAGTAGGAAAGCAATCTGGACTGACTATTTATTTTGATGATGATGCCATTTATTTAATATAGAGATAGCACTTGTTACTATAAACAACATTTAGGAAATATTAGCTATTTAAAATACAATGGTTTATAATATGTGCGAAAAATTGAGTTCGTATTGAATTAAATTTTGTGGATACCCACATATTTTACAATGAAATTGTGGTAATATTAAAAGTAAATGGTAATTATGAATACTAATTTTTATGCTATAGTAAAGGCGATTACTCCACCTATTATTATAGATATTTATAAAAATATTAGGAAGAAACATAATTACAAAATAGAGGAAGACAAATCTCAAAAAATGTACCGTCTTAGTTCTGGAGAGACATACTACTCTGGTAAAAGTATAGGGGAAATGTGGGATGAGATTGGTCAGCTTCAATTTAAATTCATTTTAGAAAATGGTTTACAGCCACAAAATAGATTTCTGGATATAGGATGCGGTAGCCTGAGGGGGGGTGTTCACTTTATAAAATATCTACATAGTGGTAATTATTACGGCATTGATAAAGAGCAGTGGTTATTAAATGCTGCTATTGAGGTTGAAATACCTAGGTATGGGTTGAGTGATAAAAATGTTCATCTGCTCAAGCGAGATGATTTTGATTTTTCAGTATTTGGTATGTCATTTGATTATGCAATTGCTCAATCGGTTTTTACCCACCTGACCTGGAATTCAATATACAGGTGCCTTGTAAATGTCGAAAAAGTTTTAAAGGACGATGGAAAATTTTTTGCTACATTCTTTGAGGATAAGAAAGGAGATCATCATACAAGATTTATAACTCATACTCCTGGCGGCACGATTACATATCCTGATAAAGATCCTTTCCATTATGAGTTCAATATATTTCAAGAATTAGCAAAAAAGGTATCTCTAAATGTTGAATATATTGGTGAATGGAATCACCCAAGGAATCAAATGATGATAGTGTTTAGAAAAAACCTGCCTTAATAAACAATCATGTATTATTACTGATAAATTTTTAATTAGCTAAACT
>JAFGTF010000081.1 GCA_016934265.1 Spirochaetota bacterium | reverse complement strand
TGGTATTCAAACAAAGATCATTGAATTATACGAGTCAACGTAAGATCTTTGTGTTTGAAAACCTTAGTTTTTAGAGCTAACTCAACGTTAAAAGAAGAAAAAACTTGACAAATATTAACCAAAATGTAGAATTTTTATTATCAAATGATCAAAAAATCATATAAAATAATAATAATTAATCAATTGAAGAATATTTTAAACAATATGAAAATAATAAATAGTTAATTGTCTAAAAAGATCATAAGGTATAGGTTTACGTGAGAAAGAGTGGATAAAAGAAGGGAATGTGAAGGGTGTTGTGGATGCCGATACAAAATATTTACCATGGTCGTATTCATAATCCAAGTGTAAAAAAATAATTAAAAGGAGAAAGAGATAATGTATGTAACATCGACTAAAAAAACAAAAAAGGAGACTATCACTGTTAAAGGTGTACAAGGAATGTCCGTTCAGTGGCTTCTCGAAGAAAGCATAGGGGTGCCTTTTGAAATGAGATACTTCGAAGTCGAGAAGAACGGCTCTTGTCCCATTCATGAGCATGATTTTGTACATGAGGTCTTCATTGTAAAAGGCAAGGGAATTTTTGTAGGGGGAGATAAAGAAAAAGAGGTGGCAGCTGGTGATGCGTTGTTTATTTCACCGCATGAACCCCATCAATGCAGAAATCCCTTTAATGAAACTTTCGGTTTTATATGTCTCATTCCTAAAGGCTTAGAGAATGAAATCAAATACCGGAATGATTATGGGAGTAATGCGGAGCAAAAATGAGACAAGCAGGCTAGAACTGTATAGGCTTGAAATATTCCGGGTTAGTTACTAAATCATTCATGCGGTTATATAACTTTTATAAAATAGGAGAATCTATATGCGATTACCGAATAAAGTTGCAATTATTACCGGGGCGGGTTCCGGAATAGGGAGGGCGATTGCCGTTCTTTTTGCACAAGAAGGAGCGAAAGTAGCCGTATCGGATATCGATAAAGATTCGGGCCGGGCTACGGTTGATATGATCAAGGAGAAGGGTGGAGAAGCGTTTTTTGTATCCACCGACATAACTGATCCGGTACAAGTCCAATCCATGCTAGCAGAAGTGAAGAAACGATATAAAAAGGTGGATATTCTCGTGAATTCCGCCGGTATTTTTCTTGTGGGAAATATAGTGGATACTAATGAGGAAATGTGGAATAAAATAATGGATATCAATGTAGGGGGTACCTTCTTGACTTGTAAATATTGCATACCCCTAATGATCGAAAACGGCGGGGGCTCGATTATTAATATTGCTTCAGAGGCGGGCCTTACGGTCTGGAAAGGTTTGATCGCTTATTGCGTTTCAAAAACGGCGGTAATTGCATTGACGAATAGCATTGCTTTGGATTTTGCCTCAAAGAACATTAGGGCGAACACTGTATGTCCGGGCACGACGGAAACGCCAATGCCTCTTAATTGGGCGGCATCGCAACCAGATCCTGAAAAAGCCCGACGTGCAATGGAAGAAGTTCGGCCGGCAAACAGGCTCGGGAAGCCTGAAGAGATAGCGTACGGCGTTCTTTATTTCGCCTCTGATGAATCGCCTTATGCTACGGGTGCGGTTCTTTCAATTGATGGGGGTGCGACTGTGTAAAAGGGTATGACTATAATTCCCTTTTAATAAATGAGGGGGGTAAGAAAAAAGAGAATATAACGTTTGAGGAGGGTGATGAAATTAGAAGAAAGGTACAGCCGGTGGTTTTAGCGCTGGTTGCTGCGATTTTTATTGGATTCGAAAGAATTACTTTTAGTTAAGTAGAAGTAAAAACGGTACATGATATTAAGGGCTAATGAAAGCTCTAAGTGGAGTTAATCGAAACAATACCTTCGTTTTATAACGATAAAGGAGGTTTGCAGATGGCACGGACTGCACGGGAAATACTCGAACACCACAATAAAGCGGTCTTTAGTAAGAACTATAAAGAAATCATGAAAGATTATACGGATGACTCGATTCTTATTACACTGTATGGAATTTTTAAAGGAAAAGATGCCATTGAGGATTTTTTTAGAAATAATCTACTTGTAAAGATGCCGAATATGAAGGCTATTGAAACGCCGGATAATGTTTTATTAGTGGAAGGGGATACTATCATGGTTCGCTGGACTGCAGAATCAGACCTCGGTAGGATAGAAAACGGTGTTGATACATTTGTTTTTGCGGATGATAAGATATGGCGCCAAACGGCTTGTTTTAATATTATCGGGAAATAATACTTCTACAAGATGGTTATTCCCCGATCAATGATTCGCTATACGGCGGTGTTAATGCATCGACGTTGCCGTCAAGCATATCGGGAACGATGGTATTACTAAAAAACGGATGAAGGATTGAGAAAATGGAAATTACGAAAGAAACGCTTTTAGAGATGTATCGAAAAATGCAGTTGATTCGGTACTTTGAGGCCAGAACGAAGGAGCTTTTCGCGGCTGGCAAGGTGCCAGGGTTTGTCCATTTGTATTCAGGTGAAGAGGGTATTGCGGTGGGAGTTTGTTCCGCCCTGCGTCAGAACGACTACATCGGCAGTACGCATAGGGGGCACGGACACTGTATCGCGAAGGGCGGTGACGTTAAGTACATGATGGCTGAATTGTACGGGAAAGAAACCGGTTATTGTAAGGGGAAGGGCGGATCAATGCATATAGCGGATTTCGATCTGGGTATACTGGGCGCCTGTGGGATTGTAGGGGGCTCCATCCCGCTCAGTACCGGTGCGGCGTTGCATTTCAAGTATAACGGGACCGATCAGGTGGCGGTAACTTTCTTCGGGGACGGGGCGACCAATCAGGGCAGCTTCCATGAGTCTATAAACCTCGCCGCCATATGGGACCTGCCGGTAATTTTCGTGTGTGAGAACAACAAGTATGCCGAGTCCACCTCAATATCCAGCGTTATGAAGGTGGAAAAGATTTCCGAGCGGGCATCGGGCTATGGCGTGCCCGGCATAACGGTGGATGGTAACGATGTGATCGCAGTTTATGAGACGACATTGGAAGTCGTTGAAAGGGCAAGAAAGGGAAAAGGACCGACCCTGGTAGAATGTGTGACCTGCCGTCATCAAGGACATTACGAGGGTGACTCAGGAACTTATCGAACCAAAGAAATGGTGGAAGAATGTAAAAAACGTTGTCCTATTAAAAGACTATGTACGTTTTTGCAAGAGGAGGGATTTTCGTCCAAGAAAGAGATAGAAGATATTGACAAGTCGGTCGAGAAAGAGGTCGAAGCGGCTATTGAGTTCGCCGAAAAGAGTCCCTGGCCAAAGCCCGAGGATGCGCTGACTGACGTGTTTGTATCACCATACTATTGATATAGAACGAGGGATAATAACAATGAGCACGAGAGAGATACTCTTTTTAGAAGCTATTCGAGAAGCTCTGAGGGAAGAGATGCGGAGGGATGAATCTGTATTCCTTATGGGAGAAGACCTGCGGATATGGGGGTCCCCCATGGGACAGCTTCAAGGCCTTTGGGAAGAGTTCGGAGACAGGAGAGTGCTGGATACGCCTATATCCGAAACGGGGTTCGTCGGAGCGGGGGCAGGTGCCGCGGTTTTAGGATCAAGACCTGTCGTGGAGCTTATGTTCATAGATTTTTTCGGGATTGCCGGAGATCAGATATACAATCAAGCCCCGAAACTCAGGTACATGTTCGGGGGACGTATGAAGGTTCCTTTAGTCATACGGACCGTGATCGGTGCCGGAAATTCGGCGGCCGCTCATCACTCGGCATCGGTGTACTCCATTATCGCACATATGCCGGGCTGGAAATGCGTGATACCCTCGACTCCGTACGACGCGAAAGGTTTGTTGAAGACGGCCGTCAGGGATGATGATCCGGTCATGTACTGCGAGCATAAAATGCTTGTTAATACAAAGGGGGAAGTTCCAGAAGAGGAGTATACCATCCCATTCGGTGAGGCAAGCATAAAGAGAGAGGGTGCGGATGTCACGGTGGTCGCGTTGGGGTGGATGGTGCATAAGACGCTTAAGGCCGCCGAGGAACTCTCAAAAGAAGGGATAGAGATAGAGGTAGTAGATCCCAGAACCATTGTTCCTCTGGATCGAGAGACAATCATTAATTCCGTGAAAAAGACGGGCAGGCTCGTTATTGTAGACGAGGATCATGAAAGATGTGGAATAGGCTCCGAAATATCCGCTATTGTTTCCGAAGAAGCTTTCAGGAGCTTATCCGCTCCGATTAAAAGAGTAACGACTCCTACAGTTCCGATACCGTTTAGTCCGGTACTGGAAAATGCGGTCATACCGAATGAGGAAAGAATAGTAAAGGCGGTGAGGGAGGTGGCCTCTTTTGCGTAAGAGGGGATACCGGGGAGTTCATATTCCCAATACGACTTTATTTCTGGAGGCGAAGAAAGACGGTGAAAAAGTGGGAGTGTTTTATTTTCCCGCGTTTAAAAGACAGAGTGCGAGGTGATACACTGCGATGATAAAAGTAACAATGCCCAAACTCGGCCTGACAATGAAAGAAGGAAAAATAGTGAAGTGGCATAAGAGAGAGGGGGACAAAGTTAATAAGGGCGAGCCGTTGGTGGAGATTGAAACAGAGAAGATTACGTCCGTTGTCGAGTCTCCGGCGACAGGTATTCTGAATCAAATTGTTGTGCAAGACGATTCTACGGTGCCGGTTACGGAAACCATTGCTGTCATTGAAGAAATGGAAGAGGTCGAATCGGACCAGGGAGGATCGGCTCAGGAAACTGCCGGGGTTTCGCCGGGTGAGAAAATTGAACGGGAAGAAGCGGTAGCGGTTGAACGGTCCCCTGCAAAAATCAGGGTCTCGCCACTGGCGCAGAAAATCGCTGATAAGCACGCAGTGGATCTCTTAGCGATAAAGGGAACCGGATTGGGTGGTACGATCACAAAGGATGATGTGCAGAAGCTGGTCGACTCTCGAGAAGATGGCTCTCCCGAATCTGTCGGGCCGCGGATTCTTGAAATCGTCGAAATGAATGCGCCCCGGAGAAAAACCGCAGAAAAGCTTGCGCAAATGCATCAAGAAACGCCGCATGTCACCATTACCATGCCTGTCGATGCGACCTCGGTTGTGGAAATGAGAAATGATATAAAAGAGGCCGTAGAGAAAAAAACCGGAAAAAAGTTGACCTTTACACATATCTTCGCCAAGGCGGTTTCACTGGCACTCGAGGAATATCGGGAGATAAACGCACGGCTCGCAGAGGATAAAATCATTACGATCGAGGATATCAATTTAGGTATTGCTGTCGATGTAGAGAAGGGATTGCTCGTTCCGGTGGTAAAGAACTCACAAGGTATGAACCTGATAGATATCGTAGTAAAAATATCGGACTTGATGGAAAAGGCGAGAAGCGGGAGACTTTCTTTAGATGATATGACGGGCGGTACCTTTACGATCAGTAACCTCGGCGTATATGACGTCGATATTTTTACTCCTCTTTTGAATCCCCCGGAATGTTCGATACTCGGTATCGGAAAGATTTTCAAAAGAGCCTGGGTTGTTGGCGACCGGATCGAGGCGCGGCCGATAGTTACCTTCAGCATGACCTTTGATCACAGGATTATTGATGGGGCTTTGGCGGCGCGTTTTCTGCAAAGGGTAAAGGGAATATTGGAAGATCCGGAGGATATTGCTCGGGAATCGTAAGGGTCGTCCCGGGTGTGGACGTCTCTATAGTCGAAGACGATAAAGAAACGGCCGTTACAGGCCGGATCGATGTCGGTGTTGAAATATAAGATATGGTTACTTCTAAAGGTTCTATGAATTTTTCAAATTACATAGCGTATATACCATGATATACATAACTCGTTGGAGATAGACGTTTTTGGTGTGACAAACTCATATGAGGAGGCATCGGTTCATGGGAGCAACAAATATATTTCGCACCCCGAACGAAGTCGTATGGGGTATGGAGAGCTACAAGTATCTGGATGACATATTGTGCAACATGGGAGCAAAAAAAGTTTTATTTATTTCCGATACCGGGGTTGATAAGGCCGGAATACTGAAAAAAGTCCGTTCGACATTGAAGAAAGCGAAAATTAAGGCGGAGACGCTAATACACAGGGGAAAAGAACCGACTGTTGAGGATGCCGAATCCGCAGGTGCATTGGTAAGAGAGAATAAGTTCGATTGCCTCGTAGGCATCGGGGGCGGAAGCGCACTGGACCTGGCCAAGGTTGCCGCAGTTATGAAGACAAACAGTGCGTGCGTATCCGATATGGCGGGTATCGATAATATTGAAAAACCGGGCCTTCCCTTTATTCTCATGCCTACCACGGCCGGAACCGGCTCGGAGGTTACGCCTAACGCCATATTGAGTTTTCCGGAGCTAAAAGTAAAAAAGGGTCTTGTGAGTAAGCATCTCTATTGTCAGGTTGCAATTGTTGACCCTCTTCTTACAGTCTCGATGCCTCGGGAGGTTACCGCGGCGACAGGTATGGATGCCTTCGTGCACGCGCTTGAATCATTTGTCGCCAAGCGTGAATCTTCGTTAACCAATCTTATAGCCGTCGAGGCAATCCGTTTGATTGCAGGAAGCATTAGAGAAGCGTATGATAATGGAGAAAACGTAGATGCTCGGGACGACATGGCACGCGGGAGCTTATTCGCTGGAATATCATTGGCAAATGCAGGTGTCGGAGCGGTACATGCGCTTGCGTACCCCCTCGGAGGAAGCTTTGGAATCTCCCATGGAGTTTCGAACAGCCTTTTACTTCCGTGGGTTCTCGAGCGGAATATAAGAAGCAAGACAGGGAAGTTTGCCGCTTTAGCGGCCGCCATGGGAGAAGCGGTTGAAGGAATGCCTGAAATGGAGGCGGCGCGATTGCTCATAGCGCGGATAAAGGATTTCCTCGAATATTTGAAAATTCCGCAAAGGCTGAGGGATATTGGGGTTCCTCAATCCGCGATTCCCGATCTGGCGGAGGCGGCGTCGAAACAAACCCGATTGCTCAGTAATAATCCGTGCGATCTCAGTCTGAAAGAAATAACGCATATCTATGAAAGCGCCTGGTGAACTTTACATGCATAAAAGCGGACGCGATCGCGGCACCCAACAAACAATGTTATTGTAAGACGCATCAACGTGTTTATCATTACCTGCTGGCGTCTAGGAATTGTTGTCCTCGTTCCCCCCCGATGTGAGGGCATTATGAGGAGCGTTATTGCACTGGGGATAGGGAACAGGTTCGTTCCCTCAGGGATCGGTGTTATTGTTACTGAGAGGTTGTTCGAAATAGAATCGTGTGACAGGTGGAGTGCATACTCGAACACAATCAAGACTGTACCGGGTCTGAAACCCTCCTGATAGGGAAGGACAGTAATGGCACCGTGTGTTTAGTCGTAGAACCGACATGAACTTCGTCCGAAATTCAGAAAGAGTTCTTTCTTTCATAAGGGGTGGAGACAATGAAACGAATACTACGTGTAGATGTATCGAAACGTACTGTATGTGAAGAGGTAGTATCGGAGGATCTTTCAATGCTTGCAGGGAGGGGTCTCATAGCAAAACTGTTGCTTGATGAGGTGGATCCGACCTGCGATCCGCTCGGCAGGGGGAACAAGCTCATCATCGCCCCGGGATTGCTTGGGGGTACTTCAGCACCGAACGCTCAAAGGATTTCGATGGGCGGCAAGAGCCCGCTAACAGGCGGGATAAAAGAAAGTAACGGCGGGGGGCTTACCGCGATACGACTGGCGAAATTGGGAATCAAGGCTGTAATCATTGAGGGTATGCCGGAAAACGGTTCTCTCTGTAATCTCGTGATAAACTCAGACGGCGTGCAGCTAGTTGAAGCGGACCATCTCAAGGGGGTCGGTATTTATAAATCGACGAAATGGCTTCATGAAAAATATGGAACAAAGGCCGCGCTTGCGGTAATCGGGCCTGCGGGAGAGAATTGCCTGCTTTCCGCCTGCATAGGAAATACAGACCCTGACGGCAATCCCACTAGATATTGCGGTAGAGGGGGTATGGGGGCCTTGATGGGGGCAAAAGGTATAAAAGCGATAGTAGTTGAAAACAGCAGGGACTCCGCCATCGCTTACGCGGATAAAAAAATGTTTTCAAATGTTGTAAAAGAAATTATGGAGTGTGTCAAAAAGGCTCCCGATGCCTCCAAGATGTATCCGAAGTATGGCACTCCCCTTATGATAGGCATTATGAACGAGAAAGGAGCCCTGCCGACGAGAAATTTCACGAACGGACAATTCGAGCTCGTCGAAAATATCACTGGAGAAAGAATGTATGATGTTATTGAAGAGAGAAAGGGTGAGGGAAGGCACAAGCACACGTGTATGCCCGGGTGTGTCATTGGTTGTTCCAATATCTATCCGGATAAAAATGGAAAAAAGCTGGTTGCGCCGCTCGAGTTCGAAACGATAGGAATGCTGGGATCGAACTGCGGAATAGGAGATCTCGATGAGATAGCACACCTGAATTATCTGTGCAACGATTATGGCATCGATACGATCGAAACGGGATGCGCCTTGGGCGTAGCAATGGAAAAAGGGCTGGCGGGCTTTGGAGACGCGAAAGGGGCGGAGGCGCTGATACGGGAGATCGGCAAGGCATCAGTAGTGGGAAGAGTTCTGGGTTCGGGTGTCGTAACAACCGGGAAGGTACTTGGTTCCTCCAGAATACCCGCAGTGAAAGGGCAGGGTTTCCCTGCCTATGATGTGCGGGCTGCGCGAACATGTGGGGTCCTTTTTTCTACTTCGCCCATGGGTGCGGATCATACTGGCGGCCATGGAATGAGGTCCGCCTTGGACCAGTTAAAGCCGGAGGGTCATGTCGAATTTTCACGTAAACTCCAGATTATTACTTCGGCGTTCGACTGCCTGGGATTTTGCATCATGATTTCATCATCTATAGGAGGCAGGCCGGATCTGATAGTGTCGTTGATAAATGCGCGGTACGGGACCGACGTCGGGGAAGATTTCGTTACACAGTTGGGCACGGGGACACTGAAAACGGAGCGGGAGTTTAACAAGTTGGCAGGGTTTACAAAGGTAGACGACAGGGTGCCGGAATTCTTCAAGCAGGAGCGGGTCCCCCCTCATAACCTCCTCTTCGATGTGTCTGATGAGGAGATCGATACTTTTTTTAATTTCGAGTAACAACGTTGCCGATTCGAATTCTCTCTGTACAAGGCCGGAGGTTTGTATGGAGTAGTCGAGATTATCCTATCGGGAAGAAGGTGTGGTGAAAGAATAAGGAGAGGGTGGCACGAGGAGATCTTTGAAAAAGCCTGCGTAAACATGATACGTTACGGACGGAAGCCGGGGCGTTGAGAAGTAAGCGAGTGTGTACGACTCCCGTAGTGAGTGACGGTCTTTTCCGAGATATATTTAAAGGCTGAAGGGGTGACATGGGATGGGCGGTTCGGAACAACGGAGCATCGGCAGGGTCCTCCGTTATTCCGCACTTCCTTATGTCGGTGGATCGTGTTCTTTATTATGAGGAGCGATCTGTATCTTGCAGATTTGCTGTCTGATATAGGGGTATCGACAGAATACATATGACGGAGGATACGGGAATGCGGGGATATTTTTTAAAAGTAGGGGAGATTGACTTGACTGACTCAAAAGTGAGAGTGTTGGATATAGATGAACAGGACGCGAAATCGTTCATAGGGGGGAGTGGACTCGGTGCGGCACTTCTTTTTCACTACACGTCCTCGAAGACCGACCCACTTGGAGAAGAAAACCCATTGATATTTATGACAGGGCCGTTTACCGGCACAAAGGCGTTCAGCTCCGACAGGTATGAGGTTATCACAAAGTCCCCGCTCACCGGTATTTATGCGGAGGCGAACAGCGGGGGGCACTGGGGCGAGTCACTGAAGAGATGCGGGTTCGACGGGATCGTGATCATAGGGAAGGCGGAAAAACCCGTGCACATTATTATCAGAGACGGCGAGGTCGAAATAAGGGAAGCGGGTCACCTCTGGGGAAAGGATACCTGGGAGGTCGATGAGCTCATGAAACGGGAGTTCGGAGAAAAGGCGTGCACAGCGAGCATCGGAAAAGCCGGTGAAAACCTCGTAAAGTTCGCAAGCATAATGAATGACGGGCGTCACGGAAGAACGGCGGCGCGGGCGGGTGGCGGCTGCGTCATGGGGTCGAAGAAACTGAAAGCAATTACGGTGCTCGGCACGAAGAAGGTAGCCGTGCATGATGAGGGAGCGCTGTCCGCTTTTATCAAGGAGATGGCGCCGAGTGTACGGAAAACGACGGAGGAGCTTCGTAAATACGGGACTGCCTGCGGCATTGAATATCTCGACAAGATTGGTGATTTTCCAGTCAAGAACTGGCTGCTCGGCAACTTCGTTGATATGAAAAAGGTGACGGGGCAGTATATGGCCGAGACGATCCTTGTCGACAACTACAATTGCGGCAGGTGTATCATCGGATGCGGCAGGACCGTGGAAGTGAAAGACGGCAAATACAGAATGGAGAATAGTGCCGGGCCGGAATATGAGACGATCGCTATACTCGGATCGAACTGCATGGTGGGCAATATCGAGGCCATAGCAAAGGGGAACGAATTATGCAACAGATATGGTCTCGATACGATATCCACCGGGTCCTTGATCGCATTTTGTATGGAGGCCTACGCAAAGGGCCTCATCACAAAGGAGGATACAGGCGGTCTCGTTATGAGGTTCGGCGATCCGGACTCGATGATAGGCATGATTCACAAGATAGCGAGACGTGAGGACATAGGCAGGGTTCTCGGTGAGGGAATCGTACAGGCGAGCAGGGAAATAGGGGGCAACAGTATAGAGTTCGCCATGCAGGTGAAGGGACTCGATTTTCCCGCGCATGATCCGCGTGCAAGGGTCGCCCTCGGTTTGAGCTATGCGACGTCCAACCGGGGCGCCTGTCACCTCCAGTCCTTTACCGCGGACTGGGAGGCCGGTACGTCGATGCCCGACCTTGGGTATCCGGAGACAATGGATAGGTTTAAAACTGAAGGTAAAGCAAAGTTCGTCATCGATTTTCAGAATCTCATGAGTATTATGGATTCGCTTGTTTGTTGCAAGTTCGTCCTTTTCGGAGGGGTCACAGTCGAACCGCTTCTCAGGATACTGAACATAATTACAGGGTGGGAACTGACGAAGGATGAGTTCCTCGAGAGTGGAGAGAGAATATTTAATTTAAAAAGATTATACAACATACGTGAAGGGATCTCGAGAAAGGACGACATACTCCCACCGAGGATACTGAACAATCCGAGAGGTGGCGGGTCGGGTGACAATATCCCGCTCTTGAACGTTATGCTTAGAGACTATTACCGTGAGCGGGGGTGGGACGAGTTCGGTATCCCGACAAAAGGGACTTCCAGAAAGCTCGGACTCAATAAGTATTATGCATTTGCTGTCGAAGATAAAAGCATATCGAGGAAAGCGGATTTGGGATGAAAGGATATATCCTTATTGTAGTTTGATTGTAAGAATGGTCGATAAGAAAGGGTTCCATGCAATTTTGGCTCAGAGTGAGTTTTTGGACCTGCCTTCGGAGTGCGGCATGAAATTCGTGAGGTATATGATGGATAACGAAACCGAATTGCGTGCCTTGATGGACCTAATCATCGACAATTATTAGTTCGACGCCGAGTGATTCGAAGTCATTCTTATACTCTTCCGGAATATTACGATCAGTAATGAGCGCGTCTATCTCCGAAAGATCGGCATAATAGGAAGGAGTAACGGTCCCAAACTTGCTGGAGTCTGAAACCAGGATGACCTTTTTACTGGATTCCATCAGGGTGCGCTTGATCACTACATGAGAATCATGAAAGCATGTAAGTCCGAGTTTTTTATCGATCCCACCGGTAGAAATAAAGACCTTATCGGTTCGAATTCTTTTAATGATTTCTATTCCTTCGTCGCTGCTGATGAGGTCGGAGTTTCTATGTAGATATCCACCCGTCATAATCAAGTTTATATTGGTTTTATGATAAAGCTCTATAGCGCACTCGAAAGTCACACAGATTGCATTAATTTTGATGTTTCTTTCGATGTATTTTGCTATGAAGTAGGTTGTGGAACCAAGATCGAATCCAATGGTTTCCCCCGGATGAACGAGAGAAGCCGCCTCCATGCCTATTTTGCTTTTCTCTTTGACATGTTTTTCTATTTCCTTGCCTACCAGATATTTATTTGTATCATCGATTGAATAATAATCTTGCAGTATGGCTCCACCGTGGATCCTTCGAATTATCCCGTCGTCTTCTAAATCGCCCAAGTAGCGCCGGACTGTGGCGGGGGAAGTCAAGAGATGTTGTGAGAGTTCTTTGACGGAAATTTTGCCATTTTTTCTTAGAAGGTCGATGATCACCTTCATACGGTTTGTTCTTTTTGACATATCAGAAATAAACCTAATAATTTGTTATATGTATGTCCAAATAATGAATTGAAAAAGCCAAACTAAAACCTATAACGGTTTTGACTATCCATCATAACCATTTGATACTTAGGGAGTTAGGCTATGAAGCATAATCATACCATACTGGGTTAAATGTTACAAATGATTTCGAGATTTGTATTTCAAAAAGCCGTCAACAATAAACTAACAGACTATCATACTCGGGGCTTCCGTTCCTCGAACCATTTTGTGTCTATGCGTTTCGGCCACTTGTCTGCCCAAGACAGCCTTTACGGCATCGAAGCAGTGTTAGCCTCACAGGCAAACACACTCTCTCATCTGGGTGTCATTCCTGTACACCCTTCAACTCTTTCCTATGCCAATGCTCATCGCCCCCACGAGCTATTTAAACTTATTTTCGAATGAATGTTATCCAAATTCCAGCATCTGGTCATTATATATATTTAGCCCGATACTCCCGACGAACCTGTTTATACGGAGGAATCTCTCGGATTGGTTTAATGCGCAGTATCATTCGCCACGCAATGCACCTCCGAGCATGTTGCAATTTGAACTCGGTATCGGTTAATTTGGACAGTCATGAAATTGTTTTATGAAAACCTTCTAAAACGGTTAATTGAACAATAAAAATGATTGTTTAATTAATTTAACATTAAATTAAGAATAAAACAATAATTTAATACGAATAATATGTTGTACCATCTTGATTTCTTACATAATCGATGAAGAGTTATTGTCACCGGTTTCGATATTCTCAAGCATGACGGCCTTTTAGGATTAAATGTTTAAAACAGGCTATATTATTATTCACTATGCAATTACATAGTGTATCGTATGCCCTCCGATCATTTATTTGCCGTTATACGGGAAAAAACATCTCTATCGTTCGACAATCGCGTATTATAAAAAATAACAGAATCATTCTATAATACCTAAATATCAAGGTGCAACTCTTTGGTTGTGAAAATAGGCACCCTTTTACTTCAGATCCGCCCGGATATGACAATTCTTCAATGTTCTACTTTTTAAACATTTAAAGAATTCGCTTTCCATAATCTTTCTTGACCCCGCTTCTGCGGGGCGATAGAATGTGCATACAAAGAGAACGTCTACCATGAATGCACAACTCGATCTGATCCTGGATGTCATAATCGGAATATACCGCGCCGTCGGCCTGCAGGGACTGGGGGCCGCACTCGTGATAGTGATCGCCGCAACATGGACCTCCCTGTTTTTAAGAAGAAGGTTGAACCCATATCGGAGGGCGCAAAGCTTCTACGGCGCCGGGAATCTCAAGCGCGCATTCTCACTCCTCCTCATAGAGCTCGAAAAAAACCCGGGCAACAAGCAGGCGGCGCTCATGCGGGCGGATATCCATACCGCGAGGGAAGAGTACGCTGAGGCTGAATCGTGGTACTACAGGCTCATCTATCAGAAGAAGCCGGGGGACGGCATAGATACCTTCTGGGTGCGGAAGAAACTGCTGAAGCCCTTGTACCACCGGCAGAAGCTGCTCGACCTCTTAAACCTGGCGAGAGAGATACTCGACTCTGAGAAGAACTGCCCCGAAGCCCTGTACTATCTGGGGCTTTTGTACATGGGGCAGCTCTACTACAGGGAGGCGAATACCATCCTCGACCGGCTTGTGAAGGTTCGGCCCCGCATGCATGAGGCGCTCTTCGCTCAGGCGGTCGCCCTTATTCAGCTGAACAAAGACAGCGCAGCCGTTGTCGCGCTGCGGCGGGCGATCGAGATTCGGGGGGATATCCTGTACGAGCTGGTGCTCTCGTTCGCAATGTATCTCTCGGAAGACTATGCGGGCTGCCGGGAGCTCCTGTCGGCGATGGGCCTTGATGTGGGTAAGTTCGAGACGGAACGGCAGTACCTGTTTGCGCTTCGTTTGAGGGCGTTCTGTGACGTCATGCTCGGCAATACTGAAGACAGTGTTGAAACATTCAAGGAGATTGCCGGTATAGTGGGACAAAAGAAAGGACAACCGTCGAAAAAGATCACGAAAGAGGAGATCGCGATATATAATGAGTTTGGGAGGGTACAGCAGTCCCCGAAAAAGGTGGAGACAAGAGGGGAGGCCGGGGAGGTCTCGGTAACAGGCGATTACTACAGACTGAAGGAGTTTCTCATAGAGGAGAAAAAAGACAAGAGCCTGCCGCGTGATTCCCTTGCGTCCAGCACGAGATTTCTCGATGTGGAGGGACTGAACGCAGGTACATGGGCTTCGCTCGATCTGGGCCTCGCGATGGTGTCAGGCGACATGCTCGAAGATGCTGTTGCTTTTTTCGAAGACCTCAAACGCGCGCATCCTGAGCTTGTGGGACTGAAGCGTCTCGTCGACATCGTTCGCAAGAAACACGCGGGCGACGTTCCGGATACGGGGACGGAACAGCGGCCTGAAAAGAAGAGGGGCGGACGGGATCTTGACGAGTACCTCGCAGTATGGAAGCGGTACGGCATCCGGCCCTACGCCATTATGCTCATCACTGAATTTTCCGCCAAAAAGCAGCTGAACCCGCTCGTCATGTTCAGCCGCAACGGCCGGTTTGCGCTCGACCTCTGAGTAAGAGTACGGCTCCGCTGATCTCCGGCTTGCATCCGTTTCCGAGGCAGCGTACCGGCTTGGGTCTTCGGCCCCCCGGCCGTATGAGGCCGATGCGAGCGATTACGGTTTTTAATAAAAAGCGTCGATTTCCCGTCTATGGTATAATTCCCGACGAGTAATAGTCCTGTCGTATCCATCGTGAAAAAGGTGGAAAGAACCCGCATCTGCTGTTTCGCGGTCCGGCTATATCCGTGGAATCAAACCGTTTCCCATTTTCCAGACTTCTCACACCTGAAGAGGGCGTCGATGACCTTCTGGTTGTTCAGCGCGTCCTCGGGCGGAGTGGGCACGGGTTTTCCCTCCCGCAGGGCGCGTGAAAAGGAATCGAACTCGATCCTATACTGGTCGGCGGGACCGAAGAACAGGTCCCGCTTTCCCACGTAGGTAATCACGGACACGCGGGTCGCGACGTCGGGAAAGATATTGAACGGGTTTCGAACGACGATGCGGCCTCCCGTTCCATATATGTCGACGCGCTGGAACGGATGGTTCTGCATCCCGATCGTGAACTCCGAATGGGCGTCGCCGAAGTCGAGTATGCAGGACCCCAGGATATCCGTACCGAAGCCCGGGTCCCGGTTGAAGAGGCCGAACGCGCGAGCGGGCTCCTTGCCGAGAACGAACCGGGCGCAGTTTATTGCATAGCACCCGATGTCACGGAGCGCGCCTCCTCCCATGGCGAGTACGTTCCTGATGTTGCCCGGGTCGGTGAGATCGTAAGCGAAAATCGTGTTCACCGACAGTATACGGCCGATCTCGCCGGTGGACACGATGTCGCGCACCCTCCGCCACTGCGGGTGCAGCTTATACATGAAAGCCTCCATGAGCATCACCTTTTTCTTTTCGGCGTGCTCGACGGCTTCTTTGACCTCTTGAGCGTTCATCCCGAACGGTTTCTCGCAGAGAATATGTTTCCCGCGGTCCGCCGCCTTTTTGACCCATTCCACATGCATGTGGTTGGGAAGCGGGATAAATACGGCTTCTATATCCTCGTCCTTGAGGAGCGCATCGTATGAGCCGTACGCGTTCGGTATGCCGAATTCCCGGGCCGCGGTTTCGGCCTTTTCTTTCGAACGCGACGCGATCCCGTGTATACGAACGAGCTCCGAGTCCCTCGTCGGAACGAAGACACGCAGCCGAAAATGGGCGGAGACTCCGAGCACACCCCATCGAACAGGTTCCATCCTGTACCTCCTTTTTATGAATACACCGTAAAAAAATCATACACCGGATCGGGCGGCCGTGTCAACGACAAGAGAGTTACATTTTAGGATGACGGAGGCGGAATGAAGTAGGCTCGGATAGCGGAGAAGGGCTTATAGTGGTAAAAAACGGCGGAGTATGACCCGTCTCTATTCGGTGTTTGCGGTAAATTCCTGCGGTAGAGCTTGAGCTGCTGGTTTCGAAGTTAATTTTTAACGCCGTGATTTTTATTCATGATTTTTGTTTGCGCTTGACCTTGCAAAGCCCGCCATGTTATATTTTTACATCCGATGGGGGATTGTGTAATGGTAGCACGGCAGATTCTGGATCTGCTTGTGAGGGTTCGAATCCTTCTCCCCCAGAAGCGATGAGCCCCTTCTTCCCTTCGGGGAGGAAGGGGATTTTTCGTACGCTGCTTGTTGTGTTTTTCCCCGCCAAGGTGATTGATGCATGAGGATTTTCTTGTTATGACCATACCCTGTGACAGTCGATGAGACACTCGGCTTTGGAACTTCACAACGAGCTGAATGCTTCTTGCAACGGCATTACGAGAAGGCGGATATAGACGCACGACGTGTCATTGTTATTTCAGTATGGGAGCCGGCTCTTAGGGACCGAACAAGAGCTTGAGGCCCCCATTCTATATTCAAAGATCCGGCGGTTTGTGTTGCCGCCGTGTCCGATGTACGCCGGATATTCCGACGGTTTTCTTGACATTTCAGGTGGCATCGCTAAAATAACATATCGGTCTATCTATGAGTACGGGCGGTGGAGATGAAAAAAGAGGGTGATATCCTAAAAAAGTCTTCTAATATGCCGCACCACGTTGTTCATTACGCCTGGGCGGTTCTCGCGGTCGGCACGTTCGTGGTGCTCGGCGCTCTCGGGCTCGCGCGGTTCGGCTACAGCCTCGTGCTGCCCGATATGCAGAAGGCGTTGAACCTGGACAACAGCGGAGCGGGAGTCCTTGCGACCGTGAACCTCGTCGGGTATCTCGGCCTTGCCATGATCGGGGGAGCGATGGCTTCCAGGTACGGCGCTCGGATGGTAATATCGCTCGGAATGCTGTGCGTGAGCGCCGGCATGCTTCTCACGGGACTCTCGAAGAGTTTCTGGCCCATAGCGGCATGGCGATTTCTTACGGGGGTGGGAAGCGGAGCGAGCAACGTTCCGGTTATGGGGCTCATGTCCGCATGGTTCGGGCCCGGCCTGCGCGGCCTCGCCACGGGAATCGCCGCCACCGGATCGAGCATCGCGCTTATCGTGACGGGGCCGCTCGTCTCCCGTATCCTTGCCGGCTTTGGAGAAAGCGGATGGCGGGTGACGTGGTACCTGTTCGGCGGGTTTTCACTCTTGATTACGCTTCTCAGTGCAATTCTTCTCAGGAACGACCCGGCAAAGATCGGCCTCCGGGCCCTCGGCACCAAGCCGGACGCATTGTCGGAAACGCCCGGTTCACCAGCCAAGCTCAACTGGGGGCTTGTGTATCGTTCGAGGGCGGTCTGGCACCTCGGAGCGGTATATGCGGCTTTCGGTTTCTCCTATATCGTCTATATCACGTTCTTCGTGCGGTATCTCACCGGGGAGGCGGCCTACACCCAGCAGGCGGCCGGGAATCTCTACATGATTCTCGGGTGGTGCAGCCTCGCATGCGGCCTGTTGTGGAGCGGGCTCTCCGACCGGATCGGCAGAAAGAACGCTATGGCGCTTGTGTTTGCCATACATACGGTTTCTTTCGTTCTATTCGCGCTGTGGCGGAGTAGGGCGGGGTATACGCTGTCCGCCGTGCTTTTCGGCATCAGCGCATGGAGCATACCGGCCATCATGGCGGCCGCCTGCGGAGACGTCGTCGGCCGGAGGCTGGCGCCCGCTGCGCTAGGATTCGTGACACTTTTCTTCGGTATCGGGCAGGCGGCGGGGCCGTACGCGGCGGGGGCGATCGCCGATGCAACGGGATCGTTCTCGAACGCGTTCCTTCTGGCGGCCATCGTAGCTGCGACGGGGTGCGCCGGTTCTCTGTTTCTGCGCCCGATCGAGGAGGTTCCTTCTTGAGAACATGGGCGAGTAGTAAATTCAGCTTGACGTGGGAAGACGCCGGATATTAACATATATTGAAACTGTGGCGCTATCGTCTAGTGGTTAGGACGGGAGATTCTCATTCTTCAAACCGGGGTTCGACTCCCCGTAGCGCTAATGAGGGGGTAATAAACCCCAAATGCTCCAAGGGTGGCCGAAGGATGACGGTCACCTTTTTGTTTTTTCCGATTTGTACCTTACTGATCAAAGATTCAATCAGTAACTTTCTTTCTCCTAAATCTAAATCTGCAAATGAACTTACAAACTCCCTTAAAAAATCACTAGTCCCTTCGGCATTATAATTCATTAACACTAGTGTCCCATCATAAATCGAATAATACTAATTGGTTACAAGAATTGGTCATTTGATTTGTAAAGTTAGAATCTGTAAGTACTT
>JAFGTF010000080.1 GCA_016934265.1 Spirochaetota bacterium | reverse complement strand
GTCACCTGGCAGAGCATTCACCAGTATCTTTTAAACCTGAGGATAGACGAGCTTACCAGGAAGAAACACGAGCTGGAAAAGACGCTGTACCTTAAAAAGGTGGAAGTCAGTGCGTGGACATCCCGGGAAAGGATAAGAATGATCGCAACAGAAAAGCTGGGTATGAGTCCGATAACATACAAGGACGTCAAGCTGATCATCTACTGAGTCCTGACTGTAGGGACCGGATGCCGGCCAGTGCAATCGGCATCTTCCCTCGAAACCCGGATGAGTTTCCTGATTGTGTAAGGTCTGATCAAACGGCAGTAGAGAGGTGAATGCAGCGTACGCGGTTGAACCGGCTCGTTTCCGAATCTGACACGGAGACGGTACACTCAAAGAAGCTTTTTCGTTCTATGTCCGTTTCCGATATATCGACCGATTCACGTTCTTTGAAAACCGGCGATGTCTTCATTGCAGTCAAAGGAGACCGGTTCGACGGTCACGATTTTATCGGGGAAGCGGTACGAAGAGGCGCCGCTTGCGTCGTCTATGAGTCTCGGATGAGAGAGCGCATCGTGCCGCTTTTCGAAAGGTCGGAACAGCCGCTCTTCATCGGTGTGGCGGATACGAGAAAATTTTTCGGGACCGTCGCGAAAAATTATATCGCACATTTCGATATCGAAAAGATAGCGGTGACCGGCTCTTGCGGGAAGACCACGACGAGGGGGCTTGTTTCGTCCGTGCTGTCACAGCGGTACAGGGTCGTTTCCAGCCTGAAGAGCTTTAACAACGATATAGGCGTACCGAAGACCATGCTCCAGACGGACGCCGACACCGATATTCTGGTTCAGGAGATCGGAACGAACAGTCCGGGCGAGATCGAGTATCTCTCGAGCATTGTAGAACAGGATCATGCGCTGATAACGAACGTGGGGCCCGCGCACATAGGTTTTTTCGGTACGGAAGACGGCATAGCCCGGGAAAAAAAATCGGCGCTCGTCTGGTTGAAAGCTTCGGGCACCGCCTTCCTGAATGCGGATGATCCGTATTTCGAATTCTTGAGGGAGGGCGTACGATCGCGCGTGAAGAGTTTCGGTCTTCTACGAGGCGATGTCGTGCCAAAACGGCCGGTCGCCCGATGGCTCGATCATTCAGAGTTCATGCTTCAGGGAGTAGCGGTATCGGTCGCGGTAGCGGGGAGGCACGGTATCCTGAATGCGGCTGCTGCTGCGGCCGTGGGTCTTCAATTCGGCTGTACGCTGCGGGAGATAAAGAAGGGAATCGAGGACTATGAGGGGGAGGGAGGTCGCGGGAACATCCGTACGGGAGGAGGGACTGTTTTCGTAGATGAGAGCTATAACGCGAACCCGATGTCGGTGGGGGCCGCTCTCGATCTTATTTCGGAGGTCGAGACTGAAGGAAGGAAAGCGTTCGTGTTCGCGGACATGCTCGAGTTGGGAGACAGGGCCGAACACTATCACGCACTGATCGCCCGGCGCGTGACGGACAGCGGTATCGATGCGCTCTTTACATTCGGGACTCTATCGGAAATCACCGCATCGGAGTGCAGGGCGATGGGATTAAAAGATGTGTTTCATTACGAGGAGATCGGGGCGCTGTCGCGAAGCCTGAAAGAGTGGGTAAGGGAGAAAGATCTCGTGCTCATCAAGGGATCGCGGGCGATGAGGCTCGAACGGGTGCTTGAATACGTATTGTGCTGACGGCACACGGTGTCTACCGGGAGGGAGCGTTGTTTTATTATTTTCTGTATCCTCTGCATACGGAGTTTTTCGCCTTCAACGTATTCAGATACATCACCTTCCGGTCCGTATATGCAACGGTAACGGCCATACTCATATGCTTCATCTTCGGCCCCCCCATCATCAGGAAACTCAAATCGATCGGTACGGGGGAGACCGTGAGAGATTTTACGCCGGAGGGGCATCTGAAAAAGGCCGGCACTCCTTCCATGGGCGGCATTATCATCCTTTTGGCCATGCTATCCTCGATTCTGATGTGGGGAAACCCGAAAGACAAATACACGGTTCTTATTTCAATCGCCACGCTGGGGTACGGGATCATCGGATTTCTCGACGACTACCTGAAGTTCGTCAGGAAGAGCTCGAAAGGGCTTCATGCGAGGTTCAAAATCATCACGCAGGTGATGATTTCGCTTCTTGTGGCGCTCTATATCTACTTCGGCCCGAACCGTACTCCGGAAACCACACTGCTCTACCTGCCGTTCATAACGAAACCGGTCGTCGATCTTTCGTACCTCTACATCCCGTTTGCGATACTTATACTCGTCTCGACGACCAACGGGGTCAATCTTACGGATGGGCTGGACGGCCTGGCGACCGGGCTCGTTATCTTTCTCGCGGCCACATATGCGGGCCTTTGCTATCTCACCGGCCACGTGAAGATGGCCAGCTATCTTCTCATCCCCTACATACCTGGAAGTGCGGAGCTTACCGTATTCTGTATGAGCCTTCTCGGCGCGGGGATCGGCTTCTTATGGTTTAATGCACATCCCGCGGAGATTTTCATGGGCGATACGGGCTCGCTCTCGCTCGGCGGTTCGATAGGGATAATCTCCCTTCTCATCAAGAAGGAGATCCTTTTGATTATCATCGGAGGCATCTTTGTCGCGGAAACTCTCTCCGTAATATTGCAGATCCTCTGGATAAAGATATTCAAAAAGCGTCTCTTCAGGATGGCGCCGCTGCATCATCATTTCGAGATGAAGGGATGGTCAGAATCCAAAATTATCGTTCGGTTCTGGATCATCGGTGCGATGCTCGCGCTCGTGGCGCTCAGTACCCTCAAGATACGGTAGGGTGGGGAGAAATGGGTAATAATAACGATTTTTCGGCCAATAATAATATAAAAGAAGAAAGAAGCCTTAAAGAAGTGGACCGGAACCTGCACAGTGACGTCATTGCCCGCGTACGAAAAAAAGGAGAGATCGATTACGTCCTGCTCTCCGTGGTAATCGTCCTCTATGGCATCGGCATCATTATGGTGTTCAGTGCCGGTATCAACGAGGGAATGAAGTACGGGCAGTACTATTACTTCCTGAAGCGACAGGCCATATGGCTTTCGGTTTCGTTTCTGACCCTCATTTTTTTCATATTCATCGATTATACGGCGCTCGAGAGGATGCGCAAGCCGCTCATCTGGATCACCATCATCCTGCTCGCGCTGCTTCTCGTGCCGCGGTTCGGCAGGATGGGGCTCGTTCATCCTTCGCGCCGCTGGTTCAGATTCGGTAGTGTAGGCTTTCAGCCGTCGGAGTTTGCGAAGATAGTGCTCATCGTCTACCTCTCCTCGATACTATCGAAGAAGGGCGAACGAATAAACGATTTCTACCGGGGGTTTCTTCCTCCGTTTCTCATTATTTCCATCATCGCATTTCTTATTTTTCTGGAGCCGGATTTTTCGACCGCGTTCATGCTCTTTTTCATCTCCATCATGATGTTTTTCATTGCAGGGATAAGCACGGTATCGATAGTATCGCTTTCGATCGTGTCGATTCCCGCGCTGTTTCTCATGATCAACGAGAAGCTGTACAGAAAAGATAGAATCGCGGGATTTCTCAATCCATGGTCGGATCCGACGGACAAGGGGTATCAGATAATACAGTCCTTCAAGGCGTTTGCCATGGGAGGCGTAGCCGGTGTCGGTCTGGGACGCAGCGTGCAGAAGATGAGTCATCTTCCCATCCCACATACCGATTTTATCTACGCGGTCTGTGCGGAGGAGATGGGATACGTAGGCGCATTCATGATTCTTTTCCTCTATATGATCTTTGCGTACAGAGGCTACAGGATCGCGTTTCAGCAGTCAGACCGGTTTGCATTCTTCCTCGCATTCGGTATCACCTCCCTCATCGTGTGGGGGGCGATATTCAATATTGCGGTCGTCACCGGGCTTTTACCTGCGACGGGAGTGTCGCTTCCTTTTCTCAGCTACGGCGGATCGAGTCTTCTCGCGAACTCGATCCTGGCGGGATTGCTCATAAGTATTTCCAAGAACAGTTCGTCCCGGGAGTTAGAGACCGAAAACCTGGTGTGGGAACAATGATTAAAGAGTGCGAAAGAAACGGGATCAAAAGCAGAAAGGTTCTGCGGGCGGTGCTCCTTTTGGTGATAGGGCTGCTTTTTATTCTGGCGCTTTTACGCATTGTCCCGGCGGTGCAGAAGATAACCGTTATGCCGGTCAGGACGGTACAGATATACGGCAATGAGCATGTGACCAAGGGGGAGATAGCGCAGAAGATCGGTATCGACGTACCAAGCTCCATTTTGACCTTTTCCCGGAAGCACGCGCGCAGCGCGCTGCTCGAGGACAACAGGATACTGAGTGTCGAGACGGCGAAGCTGTATCCCGATACCCTCAGGATATTCATACGGGAGAAGCCAGCCTTTTCCGTCATCGAAGCCGCCGGATCCGCGTACTGGATCAGCGCTGACGGAACGGTCCTGTCGGAGGTGGGGGAGAGTGATGTAAAAGTATGGTATCCTCGTATTACACTAAAATCGAATAATGACGATATTAAAATAGGGATTCCTGTCACGAGCTATCTGGTACAGGACATACTGCATGCGCTGGAAGACATCGGCCGTAAAGAACCCGATTTCCTGTCGCGGATATCGTCGTTCACCGTGAACGAGGAGGGAGCGCAGGTCCGCCTCGAAGACGACCGGTTCGATGTGTGGTTTGGTACCAGCGTGACGGCCCTGAAACTGGAAAGGCTGCGGGCGTTGCTCGCCGTACTGAAGAGCGAGTCTCTTGTAGCGGGGTCGCAGGCGAAAACGGTGGAAATAGACATGAGCGCCACCTATGCAGCCGTGAGAATGAGGGAGATGAACTATGAGCCATGAAGATGACATTATCGTAGGGCTGGATATCGGAACAACCAAGGTATGTGCAATAATCGGCAGAATAAACGAGTATAACTCGGTCGACATCATAGGAATAGGCGTCTCGCCGTCGAGGGGGCTTCGCAAGGGCGTCGTCGTGAATATCGAGTCCACCGTCAACTCCGTCGCAACCGCCATCGAAAAGGCCGAATTAATGGCGGGGATAGAGGTCAGATCGGTATATGCGGGAATTGCCGGCGGGCATATCGAGGGGATCAACTCCCGCGGGGTCGTCGCCGTATCCAACAAGGAAAAAGAGATCACGATGGCCGAAGTCGATCGGGTGATCGATGCCGCCAAAGCTCTCGCGCTCCCGATGGAGCGGGAGGTTATCCACGTGATTCCGCAGGAGTTTATCGTAGACAGCCAGGAGGGTATCAAGGACCCGATCGGTATGAACGGTGTGCGGCTGGAGTCGGAGGTGCACATCGTAACCGGCGCGGTAGCCTCCGCCCAGAATATCGTAAAGAGCGTCAACCGGGCGGGGTATGCGGTCAACGATATCGTGCTGGAGCCGCTCGCGTCCGCGCTTTCGACTCTCAAGGACGATGAAAAGGAGCTCGGGGTCGTCCTCATAGATATCGGAGGCGGAACCACCGACGTGCTCGTGTATCTCAACGGCAGTATATGGCATACCGGCGTGATAGCCATGGGCGGCAACCATGTGACGAACGATATCTCGATAGGACTCAGGACGCCGATTCATTCGGCCGAGGAGATTAAAAGGCGATGGGGGGTGGCGATCAGCGAGATGATCTCGCCCGACGAGATGGTGGAGATACCCTCGGTAGGCGGCAGGAACCCGACGAAGATCCCGAGGCAGATACTCGCGGAGATCATCCGGCCGCGCATGGAGGAAATATACATGCTCGTGAAGCACGAGCTTGAAAAGAAGGATTTCGCCGACCTGCTTTCCGGCGGCGTGGTGCTCACGGGAGGGGCGTCGCTTCTGCAGGGAGCGGACAAGGTGGCGGAAGAGGTGTTCGAGCTTCCGGTGAGAACCGGCCTCCCGCAGAACATAGGGGGGCTCACCGCAGAGGTGTCGTCGCCGGAATACGCGACCGGTGTAGGGCTTATCCTCTACGGCCTGAACGCGAGACCCGAGGACTTCTCCGAAAACAGGGGGGCGGGCCTTTTTTCGAACGTAAAGAAACGGATGACATCCTGGTTTGGCGAGTTCTTTTAAATGGGGCTAAGTAACGTAATAGAAGAACGCGGTTCGCATTTAAATGTGAAAGGCATTCTTTGGAGGGTATGTCGGTCTACATTTGATCAAAGTATAAACGTGACATGCAAATCAAGGGGGGGGAAAATAATGAACATAGAAGTCGTCGACGAGCCGGTATTGGCAAACAAGATCAAGGTGATAGGCGTGGGTGGTGCCGGCTGCAATGCGATCAACCGTATGATCGACGTGCAGCTCAAGAATATCCGGTTCATTGCGGCCAACACGGACCTGCAGTCACTCAATGCGAATCGTTCTCCATACAAGATCCAGCTCGGTGCCGATCTGACAAAAGGGCTTGGCGCAGGGGCCAACCCGGAAATCGGTGAGAAGGCGGCGCTCGAGTCGCGTGAGAGGATCGAGGAGGCGTTGAGCGGCGCAGAGATGATATTCATCACGTGTGGGATGGGGGGCGGAACCGGGACGGGCGCAGCACCGATCGTCGGTGCCGTTGCAAAGGAGATCGGCGCGCTCACTGTGGGAGTGGTAACCAAGCCGTTTCTCTTCGAGCTGGAAAAGAAGATGGAGCTCGCGGACGAGGGGGTCGCGAAGCTGATGGAGGTGGTGGACACGCTGATCGTGATACCGAATCAGCAGCTTCTGGACATCATAGACAAACGAACCTCCATACTGGACGCCTTCAAGATCGCCGATGACGTTTTGCGTCAGGGGGTGCAGGGCATCTCGGATCTCATAACGGTACCCGGCGAAATCAACATAGATTTCGCGGACGTAAAGACGATCATGAACCTTTCCGGAGGAGCGCTCATGGGCGCCGGCTTCGGGAGAGGCGACAACAAAGCGATCGAGGCGGCCCAGCTCGCGATCAACAATCCGCTTCTGGAAGACGCGACGATAGACGGCGCAAAGGGGATTCTGGTCAACGTCACGGGAGGGCCGGACCTGTCGCTCTTCGAATACGACGAGATTGTAAAGCTCGTGACGAACAGCGCTGCACCCGACGCCATGATCATCGCCGGTATGGTAATCGACTACACGATGAACAACGAAGTCAGAGTGACGGTTATCGCAACGGGTTTTCCGAAGACGCACGAAGTGCCGGAGCATGCGGACGGAAAGAAGTTCGAGGTGTACCCCTTGAAGGACTTCGAGCCGAAGAAGCAGAAACCGCCGGTTACGAGGGAGCTCCCCATAATGGATAACTACAGTCTCAAGAAGAAATACGATAAGGACGACTACGATATTCCGGCGTTCTTACGGAGAAAGGCCGATTAAAGACGAGGTCCGAGAGAGGTTTTTATACTCCTACCCGGACACCGGGCGGTATTCCGCAGCGGTGTGCTACCCGAACAGCTACCGGGTCGGTATGAGCAACCTCGGCTTCCACTCCCTCTTTCACCGCACGGCTTTGTTTCAGGGGGTCCGTGCGGTGCGTTTTTTTATTGAGCGCGGCGGCGCTTTGTTCTCTCCCGAGTCCCTGATCCCGGAGAAGAAACGGCTGCTCGAACGATGCGGCGGTACCCTTCGGGGGTTCGACGTCATACTGTTTACCGTTTCGTACGAGCTCGACTACCTGAACCTCGTCAAGATGCTGCGTGTTTCGGACATACCGCCCCTTTGCGAGGAACGGGAAGGACGGTTTCCGATTATCGTCGCAGGCGGGGTCGCCGTATCCGCCAATCCGTTACCGCTTTCCGTGTTCTGCGATATCGTGTTCGCGGGGGATATGGACGGTTCGCTCGAACGGATACTCGAAATATTATTCCGGCGGGGATTCGAAAAGGGCGGGAAAACGGCGGCGATGCTGGCCGAGGTGCCGGGAGTGTATCTCGGCGGAACGAAGATCCCGGAAAGAAACATCAAAGACCCGCTTTCGGAGCCGGCCCATACCGTGGTGCTTTCTCCGAATACGGAATTTTCGAACATGTTTCTCGTGGAGATAGTGCGTGGATGCAAAGGAAGCTGCAGCTTCTGCATGACTCGCTGCGTGAACCGGCCGGTGAGAACAGTGAAACCTCACAAGGTGATCGAACGCGTACGGCTCGCATCGTCCTTTACGAAACGGGCGGGGCTCGTTGCCCCTCTCATCACAGATCACCCGGAGCTTGCCGGCATGGTGAAAGAGATCAACGGACTCGGTGTTCGAGTCTCTTTCTCCTCGATGAGGCCGGACCGTTTTACCGAATCGCTCGCATCTTTGATAGAGGAAAACGGGCAGACGTCGGTGACGTTCGCGCCGGAGACGGGGTCGTCGGTGTTTCGGAAGCGGATCGGCAAGCGGATCGAAAACGAGGAGTTTTTCAAGGCGGTGGAGATCGCGGCCGCTTTTAAAGTGCGCAGGGTGCGCTATTACCTCATATACGGCCTCCCGGGGGAGAACGACGACGATATCGTAAGCTTCGGCGATATTGCGAAAAAGACGAACGATATCGTGAAACGGCACAACGGGACCCTGTATCTCAGTATCAACCCTTTTATTCCGAAGAAACAGACGCCTTTCGAAAACGCCGGGATCCACCCGATTTCATACTATAAAGCGGCTGAAGCGAGGATAAAACGCGTGCTCGAACCGTTGGAAATATCGTACCGATTCGAGTCGACGAGATTCCTCCATCTCCAGTATCACCTTTCAGTGGGGGGGATCGACACGGGCAGGCTGCTGTACCGGTGTATTCTCGAGGGATCGATGAAGGCATTCGAGCACGCGGAATCAAAGGGGCCTTTAAAATGAAAGAAACCTTCCTCCTGCGATTTACCGATTATCTCTACCTCGAAAAGGGGCTTTCGCTCAACACGGTGAAGTCGTACGGGTCGGATCTTTCGCTTTTTCTGTCATATCTCGAATCGCGCGGCGTGGATCCGTTGTCCGTTCGAAGCGATCATATCGTCGACTATCTCTCGTTTTGCAGCCGAACGGGTCAAAGCGGCAGAACGGTTTCACGCTATATGTCGTCGATAAGGGCGCTGTTTCGCTTTCTCATAAACGAGGGAATAACCGATACCGATCCGACGGGCGGCCTGACGAGACCGAAGCTGGTGAGAAACCCGCCCGAGTACCTCACCCTCGAAGAGGTGGAGATGCTCCTCGGGATGCCGGATGAAAAGACGGTGCTCGGCTTACGAGACAAGACGATCATGGAGCTTCTGTATTCGTGCGGACTGCGGATCTCGGAGGTGGTCGGATTGCAGGTCGGAAGCGTGAACTTTAGAGAGGGGTTGATTCTCGTTCAGGGAAAAGGAAAAAAGGAGCGCATCGTTCCGTTCGGAAAGCGGGCGAAACGGCTGCTTTCACTGTATCTCGATACGGCGAGAGTCACGCTTCAAAAGCGGGGGAGTGCCTCGCTTTTTCTGAACTTCCGGGGAGAAGCGTTGTCGAGAAAGGGACTCTGGAAGATGATCAACGTCTATGCGAAACGAAGCGGGATAAAAAAGCATATAAAGCCGCATATCCTCCGTCATTCCTTTGCGACCCACCTCATACAGAACGGCGCCGACCTGCGTATCGTGCAGGAGCTTTTGGGTCACTCGGATATCTCCACCACACAGATATACACGCACCTCGATCGCGGCACGCTCATCGATATGCACAGGAAATATCACCCGCTCGAGAGGCGATAGGCCGTCCAGCAGGAGCCTTGGCCGACCATAACGGATAGAGGATTTACCGGTACGTTTGAGAGCTCCGATAGCGGACGGCTCTTCCATACGGCATGGTGAACGGCTTCCATACGTCGGATAGATAAAGCGCAGGGCCGCCTACATGCCGGTACGATTTTGGATCTCGTTCATGAGCCGTAAAACGGCGAGCTCCTTCGCCTTGGCCTCCACCTCCACCGTAACGTCGAGATCGAGCCATTCACGAGGGAAGTCGACGATATCGATGTAGTCGGCGTGGCTTCTCTTGTTTTTGACGTTCCACCCGCCGCGAGGGCTGGAGAGATGAAAGAGCGGCTCTCTGTCCCACGACGCCGCCGCACGGGATGTCGCCTCTTTGACGGACATTCCGTCGGAGAGGCAGCGGTGGTGGTGCACATCGTAGACGAACGGGATTCCCGTTTGCTCGCAGACGGGGAGAAGGTCCGAAGGGGCGTAGGTCCTGTCGTCGTTTTCCAGAGTGAGCCTTTCCTTGACGCAGGCCGGCAGCGTCAGGATGTTACGGGCAAGCTTTTTCAGCGCGGCGGTCTTGTCTTCGTACGCGCCCCCGCCGTGAATGTTGATTACGTCGGCACCGACCCACGACGATACCTCGGCCTGGTATTTCAGCTCGGAAACGGCGCTTTCGTGCACCGAAGCTGAAGGCGAGTTGAGAAAGATAAACTGGTCGGGGTGAAAGGTCGTTCTGATATCGTGTTTCCTGCAGAAAAAGCGGCACTCAAGGAAGGCCTCCTTGATCTCTTCGAAGTCGGGCAGTGTTTCGACCGTATACCCGATTTCCGGATGCGTCTTCAGGGGAAATATCTCCGATTTTATCCTGAAATCACCGATATTGTGGTTCGCGCAGTAGCGAAGCGCCGACTTCAGGGAAGCCGCGTTTTCGAGACAGAGCAAAGACAGGTACCGCAATCGCTCCTCTTTTGGGAGAGACCCCGCGTATCTGGCCGTGGCCCGGACGAACTTGATCGGTTCTTTACTGAAGACACAGCAGAGGCCGAATCGTATCATAAGCGCTCTCTTTTCTAATAGATACCCAAGAATAGAAGAATAGCAAGCTCGGCGGTACAATACAAAGAAAAAAACGGCATCCGTGAAATTGTTTAAAATTTATTTATTTTCTAGTATACTGTCGTTACCATACTTCTTCAGATGCAAAGGTGCCCCAGCCATGATAACGGATTATTTCGCCGATCTGCCGGATTACGAGTATCCGGATTTCAAGCGGCTATTCTGTGATACAGTACGTACGTACAAAGACAGGCCCGCGATCAGGATGCGTTCCGAGAGAAGCGGCGGCTACGATGTCATGACGTTTACAGAGCTCTCGGCTGAGGTAAACGGGCTTGCCGGATACCTTTCTTCCCTCAGTCTGTCAAAGGGGGACAGGATCGGCCTCTATGCCGAGAACTCGCCTGGGTGGTGCTGTGTGTATCTCGCCGCGGTGATCGCCGGGTTCGTCATAGTGCCGGTCGATGCGATGTTGAAACCGGAAGACGTGGTGTGCCTTATCAAGGACAGCGGCATGAAGGTGATTTTCGTATCGAAGAAACATGAAGAGAAGGTGCACCTGATCAAGAACGCGTGCGGGAAGGTCACGCATGTAGTCGGTCTCGATGCGACCGGAAACGGTTTTAAAATGATAAAAAGTTATACGGCGGTCATCGAAGGTGGAAAGACAAAGAGGAACATAACGGCGGTTCTTTCCCCGAACGATACTGCGGCTTTGATATATACGTCCGGCACCACGGGACTTTCGAAAGGGGTGATGCTTTCTCACCGGAACATCATCGCCAACATGAACGCATCCATCCAGTCGCTCCCGATTGACAAAAACGACGTGTTTGTCACCGTGCTGCCGCTTCATCACACCTACCCGACGACCTGCAGCTTTCTCTCCCCGTTTGTCGTGGGAGGAAGCCAGACCATCGCGGAGAGCCTTGCGGGGAAGAAGCTCATCGCGAACATCAAAGAAACGAAAGGGACGGTGCTCATCGGCGTCCCCCTGCTGTACGACAAGTTAATGCAGGGTATGCAGTTCCGTTTCAAGGAGCTCCCGCTCGTTAAGCGTTCAGTGCTGAAAGTTTTGATCGCCGTTTCCGGTTTCTTCGCGAAGTATCTGAAACTGAAGGTGGGCGGGATACTGCTTCGTTCTCTCAGAAATCAGGCCGGGCTCGGTACGCTCCGTCTGCTCGTCGCAGGGGGCGGGCCGCTGAACCCGGATACCGCCGAGTTCTTCGACGCGCTCGGATTCAACATCGTGCAGGGGTACGGAACAAGTGAAAATTCGCCGCTCGTTTCCGTTAACACCGTAAAGTACAACAACCACCGGTCCGTCGGTCTCCCGGTAAAGCATACGAAGATCAGAATCGACGAGCCGAACGCGGAGGGGGTGGGTGAGATACTCGTACAGTCGCCGTCGGTCATGAAGGGCTACTATAAGAAAGACGAAGAGACGAAGCGCGTAATAACGGAAAACGGCTGGCTTCGGACCGGGGACCTCGGGAGGTTCGATAGAAAAGGATTTTTGTACATCACCGGGAGAATAAAGAACCTCATCGTCACCTCGGGCGGAAAGAACGTATGTCCGGAGGAGATAGAGATCAAGTTCGGGGACTCGAAGATAATCGGGGAGATACTCGTGTTTGGAAAAAAAGAAAGCAAGAAAAGCAGAGCCGAAGAGGTCGTCGCCGTGTGCGTGCCGAACTACGAGATGCTCGCCGAGATGTACGAAGGACAGGAACTTACCGACGATTTCGTGAGGCCTCTCGTTAAGAAGGAGATCGATACGGTGAATAGAACCCTCCCCGGCTACAAGAAGATACGGCACTTTTTAGTTCGGAGAGAGGAGTTCGAAAAGACCTCCTCACGGAAGATCAAGCGGTTTCTCTATCTCGATGACATTGGTATGTTTCAGGCTTCGAAGACCGCCAGCGCCGCCACGGAGGGCGCCGCCACGGAGGGCGCCGCCATGGAGGGCGCCTAGTCTTCCGTCCGGCTCTCGGGATAGAGGGTGACCTGCACGTAGCGGCCGGTATCGAGGTAGCGCCGCAGGGCTTCATGAAGGGTTTTTGCGTCCAGATCCCGTACAAATTCATCATACTCCAGTATCCGCCGGGGATCGAGACCGTACAGGTAGTATGTCTGGAGTACGCCGATCCAGAAGCCGTTTTCCTTCAGGTTCGTCTCGCGCTCCCGCGTGAGTATCTCCTTTGTCTTTTGCATGTCCGTCTCTCGGGGGCCGTTTTCTTTCAGTTTTTCGATTTCCGAGAACAGTATCGCGGTGAGCTCCTCCGCCCGGTCAGGGTCGCATCCGAAGCCGACGTAGATATAGTACTCGTCGTCAGGAAGGTTCTGAATGCTGGAATATACCCAGAGGCTGTATGCGCCGCCCTCCTCCTCCCGGATCGTTTCCCGAAGGGGGATCTCGATCAGGTCCTCGAGCGCGCTGAATAGAAAGGCCTTTTCCAACGTCCAGTCCGTTTCTCCGTTGAAGACTACCGAGACGAGACTCTTCGGTTCCATCCCCTTCGTCACCTCTTCTCTTACGATCCCGTCTGGAGGATCGATCCCAAGGTCTTTCCATTCCTCGATCCTTCCGCCTGCGGGCAGTGAGCCGAGGTAGCGCTCGACCAAAGGACGCATTTCGTCGACAGCGAAGCTCCCCACGAAAATGAACGTAAAATCCGATGCTTCGGAAAACCGGTCGGTATAGAACAGAAACGACTTTTCCGCATCCATCCCGGAAACCGTTTGAAGCGTCCACGGCCGGGAACGGAAGTGGTTTTGGCCGAGCAGGCTTTTAAACGTATCCCAGAACGTCTGCTCCGGGTCGGACTCCCTGTTTTTTAAGTCAGCCTCTATCCGGTTTTTCACGGTATCGAAAGCGGTTTCGTCGAGCCGGGGGCCGGTGAAGTAGAGATAGACGAGCTGGAACATGGTCTCGATATCGGCGGGGGCCGAATACCCCTCGAGCCCTTCAAAAAGCTCGTTCGTCCAGGGAGAGACGCTGACGAGGGAGCCTGTAAGCGTTTTCAAAAGTTGCGGCAGCGTGTACGACCCGATTCCACTCTCCTCGACGACCTCCGCCGCAGTGGCTGCGGCGATATAGTCGCTGTCCGGAACTAGAGACTCTCCGCCGGGACTGAAGGCACTGAACAGTACCTCGTCGTTCTTGAAATCGGTCGGTTTCAGTATTACACGAACGCCGTTTTGCAGCTTCCATTCCACAAGGCCGAGCTCTTCGATTTCCCGCTGTTCGACTATTCTTCCGGGGGCGGGGAGCTCAGGAAGGAGCGGCCCCGATAATTCGTCCTCGGAATAGCGCTCCACTGTCATTTGTGCGGCACCTTGCGCAAGCTCCGAGAGCTCGCCTTTGTCCGGGACATTCACGCCGGCCTTTCGGGGCGCGTTTACTAAAAGCACCCTGTTTCTGTCGGAAAAAAGACCCAGAACGCGCTCGTTTATCTCCAAAAGCGAGACCTCGGGAAGGAAGCGCCTGTACAGCTTGTATTCGTATTCGATACCGGGAATGGGATCGCCTTCAAGGTAGTGTCCCGTATACTCGGAAGCGTACGCATCGGACTCTGTTTTGTCACGTTCTTTGTACGCACTCTCGATATAGGCCAGCATCTCTTTTTTCTGCCGCTCGAGCTCGTTTTTGGTGAACCCGAAACGCCGCACCTTCTCCGTTTCTTCGAAGAGCGCCTCAAAGCCGCGGAAGATTCCGGAGTCGTTCACGCGGGCGCCGACTATAGAGAACTCTTTGCTCCGCACGTACCGGCCGGCGCCCGAGTAGGCGGCGAGGTAGGGCGGGTCCGGCTGTTTGGAGCGCTCCCACAGCCGCTCGTCGAGCATACGGTAGCACAGGGCTTCGAGAAGAAGCCGCCGGTAGTCTCGGACCGTACGGAATTCGGCGGTGTCCCGCTTCGAGACGATTCCTATGCTGCTCACCGTCGCCTCGGTGTCCGTGGCGACTGCGATCAGGGTTTCGTCATGATCCGGCACCGGGTAGGCCGGGCGCTGCCTGGGACTTTCCGGAGGGGGTATCCGTGAGAACGTGTCCGAAATGATCTTTTCGAGGGCGTTCGCGTCGAAGTCGCCGACTGCGACAACCGCCATGAGGTCCGGCCTGTACCAGTCGCGGTAGAACCGTTTCAGCACCGCTGGATCGAAATTCCGTATGACCTCCATCTTTCCGATAGGCAGGCGCTCGGCGTATCTCGAACCGAAAAAGAGAAGCGGGTACTGCGTTTCCCTCATTCTCGCGTCCGCGTCCCTGCCGAGACGCCACTCCTCCACGATCACGCCGCGTTCCTTGTCTATCTCCTCCGTTTCGAGCGTCATGAGGTGCGCCCACTCCTCGAGGATTGTCACGGCGGTCTTGAGTATCTGTATGTCGTCGGTCGGGACCTGTAGCATGTAGACCGTCTCGTCGAATGTCGTGTACGCGTTGAGGTCCGGACCGAACCGCATACCGATCGACTCGAGGTAGTCGACGATCTTTTGCTTCTCGAAGTGGGCAGTCCCGTTGAACGCCATGTGCTCGATAAAGTGTGCGAGCCCGAGCTGGTCTTCGTCCTCCAGCACAGACCCGGCGTTCACCACGAGGCGGAGCTCGGCGCGATTTTGGGGTGTGTCGTTTTCCCGCACATAGTAGGTGATGCCGTTCGGAAGCGTTCCCCGTTTCACCGCCGGGTCGATCGGGAGCTCGGCGTCCAGGTCAAGAGAGGTGGGCGGTGAAAGAACAGGCGTCTGGGCCTTATCCTTCTTCGCTTGCGTCGCACATGATGTGGAAACGAGCAGGATTGCGCAGAACAGGGCAAAGCGGAGTTTCGCGGCGATCGGTTTCATGATGTCTCCATAATGTGGTAATAACGTTAACGCATGTCGTTGTACCGGTCAAGCGGGAAGGGTGGAAGACGAAAGGCGGTCTATCCCGGGTGCGGCGGCGACAGCTCCACGGCGGACCCTGTCTATTTTTTCTGGCAAAGTAAACGGCCGATTTTTCCCCAGGCAAGAGACAGGCGGGGACTCAGAAGGTGATGATTTCGAATCCTTCTTTCAGATACCGGGCGAAGCCCGGGTGGTTTGACATGTCGTCGAGCAGTCGTATGCCCTGTGACTGCGCGCTTTTTAGCGAGCCGGTCTTTGCGGCGCACGCCCTGCACACACCGTCGACCAGGCTTTCCTTCAGCACCTTCCCGTACAGGTTGGCGAAGGGTTTTGCCGGATCCGAAAGCTCCTTCACCTGCTTCGTCGCGGTTCCCTCTACTATCAATTTCACGTCGTATCCCTTTTCCTTCATGTCGAGCGCGTTGAGGAGGGCGTGTACGAAACATAAAGTCTCCCCGTTGTATGCAAAGAGCGCATACTTTTTATTCGTCTTATTCACCCTGTACCCCTACTTTTTATGATTGACCTGCCGTATCGTCCCCTATAAAGTAATATCATTAGTAACGAAATCAAGGAGGTTCAGGTATTGCAGGCTGTCATGATATGAAGGTGGGTGAAATATAAACATGCGAGGAGTGTGGAGTCGAGCTTACGGTGGTTAAAGAATGCATGCATAGCGATTTTCCAGCGGACCAGTGCGGGTGTCATGAGGAGGGAGAGGAGTGTGCGTTCACCTGCTGCGGCAAGCCGCTGGTGCTGAAACAAAGATAGGGTTCGCCGAACGTTTCCGGTTCGCCGTATGACTGATGATTCGGGATCGGGAGATCGAAGTAATCGATGGTCTTCGACAATATCTCAAATGGAAAGCTGCACACAAGGCGCTACTATCGCTGCCGGAGGTGTCACGAATCATTATTTTCGGTTGTCGATCTTGCGACTTTAATGGCAGTTACCGAACGGGGGCCTGTTCATAATCCGAATGCCATCCTTACATTCGCTTTAGACACCGGCTCAGGAAAAAGCCGCGCTTTATTGCCTGCCGCCCTATCATCCCGGCCAAGTCTGTCACTTCAGGACGATCGTGAGGTCACGGACGTCTTCGATTACCTCAAACGAGATGTTTTCGAACGTGGGCCAGCGGGTCGGTCTGTCATGCCGGAAGGACATACCCCACGGCTCCGTCGGTCCGAAGAGCCCGCCGTCGAGCTCTCCGTTTTCGTTTTCGTCCTGATAGCAGCGGATGCCGTAAACACCCGTATCAACGCCGTCGAAAGAGAACCGGATCCTTCCGCTCCCGGATTCGTTTTCCGTAACGACAAGGATTTTTTCTCGGACCCCCTCGTACTTTTTCCCGAACAACTCTTCCGTAACGAGGGAAACGAAGATGTTTCCCGTGCCGTTGAATGTTATCTCGCCCTCCACCGTATACGTTTTTGTACCGGCGAACGAGAGGCATGCCCAAAAAAGGTAACACACGGTAACGGGGAAAAGGCATCTTCGCTTCATTGTTCCCTCCGCGGTTTTTTACGAACGGTCGGTTTTTTTCACCCTGTAGAATAAAAGCTTGTAGAAGACCCAGGAAAAGATACGCTTCAAGGGGCCGATACGACAGCGGTAGTAGAAAGGGCTTTCATCCCACCCCCTGTCCTTCCAGAATTCGGTATCTATCTCCAAGATTTTCAGCGCAAGCACTTTTTGCACCCCGAAATGGATGAGCTGTGCAAGGGTCGGCCTGTACTGCGAGAGAGGCGAAAAAAGGCGATGGATGAATGCATCGTACTCGTTTTCAGAAAGCCTTATATTCAGCGTTCTTGCCTTCCGCAGAATTGTCCCGGAAGGGTGCATTCCCCACCCTATGACGGTACGTTTCATATAGCGGGCGGTGTAGGTTGCGTACGACCCCGCCGTGGTTGTGACGATAAGAGCTGGCTTCCCGACGAGCACGGGTCTGTGGTACCAGGAACAGGTACGGTCGAATAAGACTTTGAGTCTGCCGGTAACGCTCCCCATGTACACCGGAGAGCTCAGAACGATGCCGTCCGCACCGGTCAGCGAAGCCTGCACACGACCGAAGTCGTCCTTTTGAGTACAGCGGCCGATTGTTATACAGCGTTCGCATCCTGTGCAGTGGTTGATATTGTAGTCTCTGAGGTGCAGCATCTCGAAATCGACGCCTGCAGCGGAGAGCCTCTCTCCAAGGGCTTTCAGTATAGTGTAGGTGTTGCCCTTTTTACGGCTGCTGTTGACTGCAACGACTTTTTTATACCTTGCGTCGTCCATACGACATACCTTTACGTCGAATCGGTACGGGATGTCATAGCTCACGGTTACGGGATTCGCGGTAACGACTCTTTAGGTTTTAACCGATCCTCTTCAGAGATGTATGCGGCTTGCGTTTGAATCGTTATAAATATGCCGGGTGGTACGCTACTAAAAAGTTCTTGATCGACGCATCTATCAGCGGGGCGCCGTAGTCGTCCGCATGAGCCGCTACCGGCCGGTTTTTTGAAGTTTTCGTTCCTTCGCCCACTCCCGGACGAACTCGAGCGCCTTTTTCGGGTCGACTTTCAGGTTGCGGTCCGTTCTGATCGAAAAACTGCCGACGAGCGTCCCTCCCTTTTTTCTGATTTTTTTCGTGAGGGACTCCAACGTCCGCTGCGGCTTGCCGGAAGCGTTTGTGGTGAACAGGTACACCGATTTGCCCTGCAGCGAAGCGTAGCGTAAAAAGCTGTTAATCGCGGGTGCCGGGTGCATCGCCCAGACCGGTGTGCCTATGAAAACCATTTCGTATTCCGAAGTGTCGTAATCGGGGTTCAAAAGTACTGACCTCGCCCCTACAAGCGCCCCGAAAGCGGCACCCAAAAAGCCGGATCGCTTGCGTCTTTTATGCTTCTCCTCGAGGGGTCGCAGCTTGCCGCCAGTCACTGAGGAGACCGCGTCGGCCACCGTTTTCGTGTTGCCCGTCCAGGAGTAATATACTATAAGCGCCTTCATGTCTTGTGCTCCGGATACCTTGGGAATTATAACAGGACTACGCGGGTGCGTCCACAATTAATATATTTCTGAAGATCGATATATCTATCGAACGGCGACGTTTCGGCAGGCTTTTATCGGTACTTGGGACAGGAGCCGGATAACAATCATGCGGCAACCGTCTGCAAAGCTTCTCGATAAAGGATAGTATTTTCTCCTGGAATCGATCCACGGTACTAAGGGGACCGGTTGTCAGTAGAAAAACGGCCTCGTCCGGACCCTGTCGTGATCGTCTACAGCGACGCCCTCGAGCCTTAGGAGGGAGCGCTTCATCTCGAGGCCGCCGCGGAATCCGCCGAGAAGTCCGTCTGCGCGCACAGCCCGGTGACATGGGATAATAAGCGGAAACGGATTCTTTGAAAGAGCGTTCCCCACGGCACGTGCCCCTTTCGGGCAGCCGATAAACCTCGCGATCCTTCCGTAGGTGCTGATCATCCCGCGCGGTATGCCCCGTTCGGCTAAGAGGACTTTCTTCTGGAACGGATTGCATGCGTCGAGATCGATGCGGCATAGCTCGAACTCGACGGTCTCCCCCTCGAGCATCTTCTGGATTTTTCCGGCAACGAGGCGTATTTCCATCCATTCCTTTTCAGAGGTCTCGAGATTCGGAAAGGATGCGTCCACACCGGTAAAGCTGTTTTCTTCCGGGAGCAGTACCCTCGTGATGAGGGGTTCGCCCCGCCGGTCTTTCCATTCGATACCGATTCTCCCGAAGCATGTTTCGAACGATGTACCAAACAATTGTCTCATAGGCGATTGAGTCCGGGCTCCGTACGGGACGATACACGGCGGGCCGGAGATAGACGGCGGCGATTAATAAAGACGTAGCGACCACCGTGTCCCCCGATGTCCGATTCGGCCGCGGCGAAAAAGAGAAGCCGCTTCCGTGATACGCCCTGTCGAAGACCGCAGCATCTACTCTCCTGATAATGTTATAAGAGACCGCGGTGCCGTCAAGAAGAACGTATGTTATACGCAATATTTCGGGGCGGGATACGTCGTGTAAGGTATGGAGATATTGAATGAAAAAACAGGCGTTCCGTATTCGAGGAGGATGTTCGGCAAGCGTGATCGAAGTCGCCTGGGCGAGCGCTTGGTGAAGGCGAGCGCTTGGTGAAGGCGAGTGTTTGGTGAAGGTGAGCGCTTGATGAAGGTGAGCGCTTGATGAGAGCGAGAGCTTGATGAAGCTGAATACAGCGGTCGAAAAAAGGCTCGACAGGATCTTCTTCGGGTCCATACTCAGAGTCGGATGCGGATCGGGCGGGACGATATCCATGATCGAACAGGGCGGAAACGGAAGATCTTCCGGTATCGACGTGTTGGCGCGCCCCGTTCGTGATGGGCAAGGGCCGCCGGGGTCCGGTACGGTGCCCGATCTGCCAAACGCCGCGTCTCTTCCTTGCAAACGGGGCAGTTTCGACGTCGTGGCCTGCACGGACGCGTTTCGCCGCTTCAGATACGCCTCGGAACTGCTGCAAGAGATACACCGGGTGCTGAAGCCGTTCGGCAGGCTCGTTCTCGCAGATAAAATCCACCCGTTCGTATTCTTTCGATTTCCGAATATGCTGTTGCATTTCGTATGGTCCGGCGAGCGCAAGCCCTGTACGCGAAAGCGGTACACCAAAAAAGAGATTATCTCCCTTGCGGTCCTGTCGGGCTTCGCGGTGAGCGATTTCATCCTCGTGGGAAGACACGATTTTGTCATGACCGCTGTTGCGCTGTAGAACGGTGATGGCGCTCCTAAATTAAAGTACTCCGTGAGAGCGTCGGTCAATCGTTGAGCTCGGGAAGCTCGCTCAGGGTCCAGTAAAGATTTATTGTTCGAATAACCTCGACAAACTGTATGTAGTCGACCGGTTTTTCCATATAGCCGGCGACGCCGAGTCTGAAGCTGTCTATTCTATCCTTTTCTTCATCGGAAGTAGTCAGCACGACAACCGGTATCAGGCTGATGCGGGGATCCTCTTTCCGCAGACTGAGAAACTCGATTCCATTCATTTTGGGCATTCGCAAGTCGAGCAGAATAATCGCCGGGAGGATGTTATTCGTATTTGTTAGGTACTCGATCGCCTCCTCACCGTTTGCCGTATGCACAAGCTTGTTCGTCACATGAATCTCTTTCAGTGCACGACTGACGGTGATCGCATCCACACCGTCGTCTTCAACGAGAAGAATCGGTCTTTTTGTCCTCATCCGTCTTTCCTTTCGGCAAGGTGAACCAGAATGTACACCCTTTACCCTTTTGGGAATTTACTCCGACCTTCCCGCCGTACATCTCGATTGATTTTTTTACAATCGCGAGTCCGATTCCCGTACTTCCGCTCTCAGTTGATTCGATGGTCTCGAATACCATAAATATTTTTTCATGATATTTAGGATCGATTCCGGGACCGTTGTCCGAAACACTGAAGCGCCACTGATCGGGCTCATCCTCATAGAAGACGCGAATTTCACTGCATTGATTATCACGATGCTTGATTGCATTTTCAATCAGGTTCTGAAACACTTCGGAGAGACGAATGCCGCTGCCTTGCACGAAAGGCAATTTTTTTTCAACGGTAATGGTTACACCTTCGTGCACCGGAAGGCTCTTGATGACATCATGCACGATGGTATCCAGATCAACAAGTGTCGGCTTCTCATTAACACGACCTATGCGAGAATAATGAAGAATGCTGTTGATGAGCCGGTCCATATGGATCGCCCTTCCTTTCAGCTGCTCCAGTATCTGCCGACCTTGCGGGTCGAGGTTTTTCTTATAGTCCTGGGCGAGCCAGTCGGTGAGCTGCCCGATACCACGCAAGGGCGCTTTCAGGTCGTGAGACACGATATATGCGAACTCCTCGAGGTCCTTTGTTCGAGCTTGTATTCGGACCTCCAGCTGCTCGTTCATCTTTCGTATCTGGGCTTCGCTGTTTCGCAGCGTCAGCTCGGTTCGTTTCTGCTTGGCAACAAACAGTGTCAGCAGGAAACATGCCGTGAGCATCATTATGGAGAACATCCCCCGTATCATGAGCGAGTAGCCTGACGCGTTTCGGAACATCGCATTAGATAAGGATTCCGGCCGTTGGAATAAAAGGAAACGGACGTATGAGCCGTAGAAGAAATAATGGACGGCGCCGTCCAGAAGCCAGAACAGCAGTATAATGACGAATGTTACGGAAATAATTATTATTGTGCTTTTTACGTTTGGTAAAGCTCTTTCAGAAGAATTGCGGGTTTTATTCGTAGATCTCATCTGCTATTTCCAATATCCCGGGCGGGGGAACATAGCCGATTTTTCTCGCCGTAGTCATATTGATGGCGATGGCGTCCGGGTGCCGAAAGAACTGTGATAGGTCGCCGGGCGCTGTGCCCCGCAGGACCTGGGCAATAATACCGGCGGTCCATACCCCTACATCTGATAGGTTCATACGGGATGTACTCATCAGCGCGCCGTTTTTGACACACTCAGCCCCCTCGGCTGCCCAGGTCGGGATGCCGCGATCCAGCAAAGGCTGCAGTGTCTGCGGCAGGTACTGGGGACTTTCTCCCCTGTGTGCGCCTATCCATTGTACGTCCACCATCTCGGCAAGCTCCTTATACGCCGCTTTCACCATCTGTACACATTCCTCGTCCGATAACCCGATATCGGGGACGTGCCGCTCGACAAGCTCGAAATCGAGTTCCGCAGCCATTTCCTGAAGATCCGGAATATTTGAATAAAGCCGGCCCTCCGGGCTGTTTTCATACACGACTCCAAGAGAAGCGAAGCTGAAGATGTCGTAATATAAACGGATCTGCCGTTTATACTTGTCCTCATCGACACGCGCATGAACGTGTCGATACCCCGACTCTTCGGCGGATTTTATAATGCCGGCGCCTATCGGGTCGCTTGTCGAGAGAACTATGGTCGGTACCGCGTGCTCATTACAGGCCAAGTCCTGGCCCGCCCATGTTCCCATCGCGAGAATGAGATCGATGTCGCCCTTTTCACGCAGCCGTATGAGAGCGGAGGACCGGGTTTTCTCTCTGTGTTCATTGTCCCAATCAGCCGACCAGAATGCGTCTTGCACGAACTCGATATACTTACCGCCCCCCTCTGCGCATAAAAAATCCCAAACCGATTTCGCATCTTCCGGCGCCCATTTATCCGGAACTGTGAAATCATTAAGCCAACCGATTTTCTGTAAACCTGCAACAACCGCCCTGAGGTGTGCGACGTAGTTTGCGTAGGGCCCCCCCTCATAATAACCGATTCGCCATGGTTTGTTCCTGTTTGTCACCGGATCAATTGGATTTTTTTTATCTTTCTGGCCGCTGTACGCGAAACTGAAGCAGGAAATGAGTATTATGAGGATGCCGCAGCAACCCACAATCGAACCTCTGCAGGCTCTCAGCTGTTTGATCGACATCAGGAGGCCATCCATCGAAAAAGAAATATATTTGTCAGATTATACAGTATCGTTAACGGGTTGTCACCATTTTTTACGGCTTGCACCCGGCGGCGTCAGGTCTACAGTGGTCGTTGCCCTCACAGCAATAATTGCGGGAACCTGAACGATCGAGTACGAAAAGAATGCCTTTTCAGGAGGATCGTACGGAAGGTTGGTTTTATTTTTATCTATAACGAGGTAATGAACATCTTCGGCGGATGCGCCATGCACCCCTTCTGTGCCGGTACCGTTCCCCTGCCGGGCATGCGTTCTTTTCCCATTATTCCGCACCCCTCAATTTGCAGTATAAGACGATTCTGTATCCCGATGGGATAGCTTTCGGGTTCCGTATATGATCATGATTTACCGTGATTTTCCGGGGATCCGGCGGCCTGCGGCCGTGGCTCAGGCTCCCCCGGCGTTCGGCGCGCCGGAGCCGGGGTTTTGGCCTTTTTTTATTCGTTTCTCGTATTTGCTCAGGGCCCGCTGAAGCGCGTTGTCGAGATCCGTTCCGGTCTCGTGTGCAAGAGAGAGTAGACTATAAGAGAGGTCTCCAAGCTCCTTTGTCCATCCGTTTCCTTTTATAAAACCGGCCTTTCCGTAGCCGGTCAGGGTGAGGAACTCCTTTGCAAGCTCGCCGGTCTCGGATATGAGGTCTAAGAGGCACACGCGGGCGTCCATACGCAATCCGTGTTTGTCGTTGAAATCGGCAACAATCTGTAGGGCGTTGTTCATCACGGTTCCTCCATTGTGAATTCAAACCTGTTTTTCCACCGTCATGCTTCTTATCTCCCGTTCGACGATACGGTCGTTAGGGCCGATTTCTCCGTAAAGGAGTCCGGAGGCTGGATCGTGAGCGGCGTTGTTTCGCCTGGAGCGTACGGGATCGCTGTTCGCATAACAGTAGAGACACCCGCCGGTGCAGGTGTCGTATGAGCCTATATCGACACTTTCCACGCAGTTGCACCGCTTTCTTTGAGTACGGTCACGGCAAACGGATACCGGTTTCCCGACGATATCGGATATCAGGCCGTCGTCGACGCATTTACCGTTCTCAACGCCTGCGTCGGATTGATCGAAATCCTCGGCGCACGACTGTACGCCGATACCGTACTTTGCGGCAATGCGCCGCAAAGCCCCGGCGATGTCGGTTTTCTCCCGGACCCCCGGCTGACGGATCCCGAGCCCCAAAAGGCGCCGCTCGCATTTCTTGTACATGTCCAGGTAGCTTATAATGGAGCGCTCGGTAGCGCCCTCGAAACGGGCGCAGAGGTTCTCGAAGCGGGTTTTATGATATACCGCATCGAAGCTCTCGGAGAGTATGATAGGATCGTACCGCCAGATTGTTTTTTTTGTCCTATTCTCTCCGATAGCAGGCGAAAGGACTCGACGATCGCGTGCTTTTCGGGAAGATTTCGCTCAAGCTCCTTCGGGTACGGCGTGACCGTGAATAGGAAATAGTAGGGGATCGAGAAACGGTCGATCCGGTCGAGCCAGGGCAGCATGGGTGCGGGGTTCTTTGTCCAGAAGACGATGAACTCGGCGGCATCCGGCAGCAGCGGGATCCTGCTGATGAGGCGGGGATTTATGGGGTTTCGGACGAGCACATACCCCTCCTCGAGCCTTTTAATAAGCCATTTCGAATAAAACGCGGGGATGTCGGTTCTTCTGCTCGCGGACACTATCATCTCACACCGGCCTCATCCTACTAATATATCCGTATCTACGTGTGAGCGGTACGTAAACTTGAAGGAAGATCCCGAATAAGAACCGGCATGACGGGCGGCGTACAAAAAGGCCCCGAAGCGCCGTTACGGGGCCCCTTATTCCGATACATAAAAATATCACGGCCGGCTACATATCGTCCGGCGGTGCGTCCATCTGGGATGGGGGAGGGAAAAACTGCTGCAGCGCTTCGACAAACCGTTTCATCTCATCCTTGTCAGTCTTTAATTTATTGATCTCCGCTTCCACCGCCTTCTGTATCTTTTTTCTCTCTTCCTCGTGGAGGGCGCGGATACGTTCCATCGCTTTCTCCTGGATGGCCTCAAGCGCCTGCTGGTTTTGCTGCATCTCTTCGAGCACGTCGATTATCTCGGCTCTGTTCTTCGCAGGGTTTGAGTCGTAGCCTCTTGCGAGGTCGAAGAGCCTTCGGCGAAGCTCCTGCTGCTTCTCCTGATAGTCGAGCGCTTCCTGTTTTGCATCGAGATAAACCCGCTGGTTCTCGATATGGTACTTTCTTTTAATGCTGTCCGTGCCTGCAAGCCTGTCGATGATTTCCATGTAGCCGTGGCCCGTTCCCGGCTGCATCGGGTGTCTTTCCAAAGGCTGGCACTGTCTTGGTTTCGGCCTGTCTTTCGCCGTTGCAGCAGTACCGCTGCATAAAAGAACCAGGACAAACGCAGTGTAAAATATTCGTTTAAGGTTCATCTTCCTCTCCTTGTCGTGTTCTTCAAAATAGTGATACCGCATAGCAGTAGTCGAGCGCGTCCGTTGCAAGGAAAATGGTATCACCCATCGTTTTACCGTCTGCTGGTTCGGCGTCCGAAATACCGAAGTCGTTCGCTATGTCATAGGTGAGCTCCAAAGAGGAGGCGCGATAGGTCGCCGTATCTATACTGCCGCTTTTCCGACTGTCGGGTAACAGGGTGACGAGAAGTACCGCCAGCGCTGCAAAGGCTGCGGCCCCGGCTGCGAATAATAGACGCGACGCTTGTTTTGTTTCTCGGTTCACGCCTTTTTCCGCGGCGGCTGCATGTTCGAACCTTTTCAGGAGGTCGACCTCGCGTTTCGGGCCGGCGAGCATGACTGAAAGCTCGTAGTACCGCTTCGTCTCCCTGTCCCGGTCGAGTGTGTCCTGTAGCGCAGCAGGGGGCCTGCGAAGCGCGTATGCGTCCGCGCTGTCGATCCAGTCCAGCACCTCTTCATGTCTCATTGGAGAATCCCAACTTTCGTACGAGTTTTTTCTTGCCTCTTCTGTACAGGGACTTGACGGTGGGGAGCTTGATGCCCAGCATGTGTGAAATTTCCGCGAGTGTACGTCCCCCCATGTCTTTCATGATGATAACGTTTCGCTCCCTTTGGGTGATACCGAGGAGGGCTTTTTCTATCTCCCTTCGTTTTTCGTTTCTGAAAAAAAGGAGTTCCGGCGAATCCCGTTTTCCGCCGCTCTCCCTACCGGTCACCGCCACATCGCATTGCCTTCTTTGCCCTCTCAAGAACGTCTTGGCGCAATTGATTCCAGTTCTCACAAGGTATCCCTCCGGGCTCTTCATTGTCCTGACCCGGTCCCACCTTTCGAACACCTTCATAAACGCCTCGACCGTGAGGTCCTCCGCGGTCTCACACTCCCGCACATATCCCAGTATTACCCTGTACACGATGTTCTGGTGCCTTTTAAAAAAGGTTTCAAACCCGTTGTCGTGGCTCATGCTGCGGCACTATCCTCTGGTTACTGTAATAACGTGGAAAACCGAAAAAAGGATGCAAGAAACGTCTTTTTTTTTCCAGCGGCGGTATCGGTATGTTAAATGAAGACCCTGATCGACGGAACCTGAAAGCGGCGGCTACTCGATGAGCACGATACCGTAGTAGTTGCACTCGCAGTTCTGGTCTTTGACCACTTCTATGAAGAACCCGTTGTTTCTCACCGTGCTGTATACGTCGATGCCGCATGCCTCCATGGACGGTCTCGCGCGGTACGGCTTTTTGCATTGTGTGGGACACGTATTGCATAGCTCGCACGGACCCGCGCCCATGCTGAAAGCCTTATAGTAGCCGTCGAGAAAAACATCCCTCTCGAGCGTGGCGACGATATCTCTAAGCTGACGGTAGTCCCTGCCATGAACGAGTACAGCGTGTGTGTATGAAGAGAGGGCGTTTCTTGTCTGCTCGGGGGTCGGTGAGTGGGGAGGGCAGGTGAGGCAGGTCCCGTAGCCTCCGCAGCCGTACTGACATTTGAGTCTCACCCACTCGGCGGTTATTACACTCTCCGTCGAGATGATTTTCGCATCCTCGGCACCGAGTTTTTTTGCCTTTGAGATATAGGTTGCATACTGTTTCATGAACCCGCTCCGTTACGCTGCTTGTATCGCCGGGTCCGCATGCTGCTGCCGGCCCGCACAACCCCCTTGACCTTTTTTTCTCCCGGGTTGTATTGTAATGTAATAATAGTTCGAAAAGCCTCCGTCCACGAAAAATATTTAAAAGGCGCCGAATGGTGAAGAGGAAACACGGGCATGTCAGCGCAATACTTCTGGCCGTTTTGGTGACGGTCCTCTGGTCCTCGTCGTTCGTGCTCATTAAAACCGGCTTGAAGCATATGCCGGTGCTTCTCTTTGCAGGCTTGCGATACTTCATCGCATTTATCGTGCTCCTGCCGTTTGTCGTTTTCTCTCCCGAACGAATGAGAGCCGTACGGGCGCTCGGTACTCGCGAATGGCTCCGGGTGCTCACTCTCGGTGTGCTGTTCTATACCTGTACACAGGGAGCGTCCTTCATCGGGCTGTCTCTGCTCCCGGCGGTAACGGTGAGCCTCCTTCTCAGCTTTACCCCGTTCATCGTAGTTTTTTCAGGGATGGCGCTTCTCTCCGAAAGACCGACCGTAATGAAATGGCTCGGTATCCTGCTGTTCGCCGCAGGGCTTTTCGTCTACTTCTTTCCCCTGCAGGCGCGAGGCGGAAGTCTTCTCGGTCTCGTGGTCGTTCTGTTCGGCGTACTGGTAAATGCGGGATCCTCGGTGTTAGGGCGAAGCATCAATCGTGAAAAACGCATCCCTCCCCTTATCGTCACTGTGCTCAGCATGGGGTTCGGCTCGTTATTGCTGCTCATATCCGGAATCGTGACGAATGGGCCGCCCTCTTTTCGGTTACAAGACTGGGTCATCATTCTCCTGCTTGCGGTGGTCAATACGGCCTTTGCATTTACTATATGGAATCATACGCTGCGGACCCTGCAGGCGCTGGAATCGAGCATCATCAATAACACGATGCTGTTCCAGGTGGCTGTGCTCGCCTGGGTCTTTCTCGGAGAAGCTCTGTCGGTAAAACAGGTCGCAGGGATAGCTGTCTCAGGGGCGGGAGCGGTACTTGTACAGCTTCGCTCTGTCAGAAGGCGGAGCAGGGATGAAAGAAGCGGGATATAGAAGTTACCCGTAGAACAAGAACATGATCTTTACCAGCACGCCGAGGTAAAAGACGAAGAGGATACAGTAGGAGACGATTTCGGATCCTATGACGCATCGCCGCCCTTCGATGAGCATGTACTCGTCGATGAGCGCCTTCGGCAGGAGGGTTCCGTTGAATTCACCCTTCTTCAGATCGAGCTTGAGCCGGTCGTTGTCCAGTATCTTCGATATGATGTTGGTGGACGCGATAACGGTATTGTTCGCAAATTCCCGTCTTCTGAACTGATTGAAGACGAAGCAGAAGAAAAGACCGGACAAGAGGGTGAAAGCGACCGATACCGAAAGCAGATTGTACCAGTTCTTGTACAATCCCCTCAGGATACCAGGGGTAAGGAGCATGACGGAGCAGATGGAAACGAATGCCACCGTCGCGACCCAAGCCGTCGTCTCTTTATGGTCGTGGTAGGGGCCGTAGTAGTCTCTCAGAGATTTCAACAGCTCTACGAACTCTTTTTTCTTCGCTTCCATGAGGGGAGATCCTACCACGAAACAATCAGCTGATGCAACAATTATCTTGTAAAGAAGGAACCAATGCCGTCGGCCGTTATTAAAGGCGGCCTGAAAATACATACCCTCATCGATCGTTTTGGTTTTCTTGTACCCTGGAGAGTGATTGTAAATAGTATTTCAATAATGTAAAATAGAACTTATATTTTCGGCCTGCTTGCAGAAAGGAGGAATGAATGGCGGAAAAAAACTCACCGGCCCGGGGATATCGCTGGGTCGTTCTCGGTGTGTTTTCTCTAATCAGTATAGTCATCCAGCTCAACTGGATTACCTTCGCACCGATAACGGTGGAATGCATTTCGCTCTACGATACCAGCGCATTCTGGATCCTCTTTCTCTCGCTTTCGTTTATGGCGGTATACCTTCTCGTGTCCATACCCGCCTCGATCATCATCGAAAAGATGGGGATACACGCGGGCGTCGGTATCGGCGCTGTGCTCATGGGACTCTTCGGGTACCTGAGAGGGGTCTTCGCCGGTGATCTCGTGTTGGTGATAGTTATGCAGTGCGGGATAGCCGTGGCGCAACCGTTCATTCTGAACGCGATAACAAAGGTCGCCGCGGATTGGTTTCCGCTTGAAGAGAGAGCAACGGCGTCCGGAATCCCGACTCTTGCGCAGTTCATAGGAATCGTTCTTGCGATGGCGTTCACCGGGCCGCTCGCACGCGGGTTTTTACCTGCAGGGTCGTCGCAGCTTACGATGGGCGCCGTACAGTCCATGCTGAAAGTATATGGATGGATATCCGTCGCGTCCGCAGTGCTGTTTCTTTTGATCGCAAGAAACGGGCCGGATAGAACCGCCCAAAACCTCCCCCGGGACGAGAAAATAGGTGCGTTTTACGGCATACGGCACCTTTTCACAAAACGGGACATGGTGCTTCTTCTCCTTCTGTTTTTTATCGGGCTCGGGATATTCAACACCATCACTACGTTCATCGACCTGATTCTCGCGCAGAAGGGGTATCTGGTCGGCGGAAACGAGGCCGGGAATGTGGGAGCGGGTATGCTGATTGCCGGGATCCTCGGCGCCATCGTTCTTCCGGTCATATCCGACAAGTTGAAAAAAAGAAAGAGTGTGCTCGTGATATGCCTCGCCTGTCTCATGCCCGGTCTCGCCGGCCTGACCTTTTTCCATGAGTTCATATTACTTCTGGCATCGAGCGCGGTGTTCGGGTTCTTTCTCATGGGGGCGGCACCCGTTGGGTTTCAATACGCCGCCGAGGTAAGCAGTCCGGTCCCGGAATCGACTTCCCAGGGAATGATACTGCTCTCCGGCCAGCTGTCCGGGATCGTGTTCATCGTTCTCATGGCCCTGTTCGGAAACGTCACAGTCCAGGCCCTCGCCGATGCGCGCACCGCGGCCGAAAACATCACGCTCGTGCCGTTCATGGTGCTGTTTATCGGCCTGTCTGCAGTAAACCTCGTGATAGGTCTTTTACTTAAAGAGTCGCCCATAGGCGGGGAGAAAAGCGGTTGAGAGAGCATTTGTAAGCAAGAGAGGGAAACGCACATGCCGTATTTCTTTACTATCATGATTACAATAAAGGGTGCCGCGAATGCGCGCTGATTATTCATACAGCGCGAGATTATCGAGGACCTCTCCCTGAGGATAGAGTTCGGGACAACATTCACGCGGTCTGTCCAGTCGAAATGAGGCGTATATTCGGTGCAGTTGCCGGTTTTCTAGCCTGCCAAGAGTTTTATTAATCCCCTCGCCCCCTATACACGTTTCCAACCCCCGGTTTAGAACGGCGTCTTCGGTCCATGGTGAAGCTTCGCTTCATCGAATCGCTTTATCTCCAAAACAACAAATTTCTCATTTCTTCCTATCCGGTCCTGTAGCGCGGTTGTTATCCCTCGAGGTATCCCCGGCGTACCGCGTCGTCCACGAGAGCGGCGGCGTGTCTGTAGAGCGCCTCCGATCCGTCCCTGATCGTCTCGATCCGCTTCATAACCTGCGAGCGGCTGACACCGTGACTCTTCCATGTAACCCCCTGCGTCTCGTAATTCAGCAATACCGGCTGAAAGACGTCCATCGCGGCGGCAAAGCGGGCGTCGGGGGTTTTTCGTTTTTCGAACTCCTCCCACAGCCCGCGTAACTCTTTCGCCTGATCGCCGGGTAGGAGGGCGAATATACGCGCGGCCGCCTCTTTTTCCCGGCTGGACTTGTCCCTGTATCCCTCTTCGTCATAGGCGAAGGTGTCGCCGGCGTCTATCTCGACGATGTCGTGAATGAGAAGCATCCTGACGGAACGAAAGATATCGACACCCTCGTCGTCGGCGTATTCCGAAAGCAGCAGGGCCATGAGCGATATATGCCAGGAGTGTTCGGCGTCGTTTTCCCTTCTGGATCCGTTCGTCAGGCGAGTCCGACGAAAAACGTCCTTCAGCCCGTCGATTTCCAGGATAAACGATATCTGCATACGAAGTCTGTCGCGTTTCACCTCTTTTTCCCCTGCCATCTGGTTGGCTTTTTCTGTTATAATACTTCGATATTTCCCCACCGTCTTGTTTTTTTGCCCCTTCCGCAATTCGTTATATGTAATACAATACGAGCCGTTCGCTCTGGTCGGTGCGGGCATGCGGTTTTGGTTTGACAATGAGGTATTTCTTATTATTATCAAAATGGAATAATCGATCCGGCTGTCTCGGAAGGGGGATTAGTGTTCCCGGTGGGTGATTCCACCAGAAAACCGGGTGTCCAGGATCGGCGGATGGACCGCTTGCGAGGAAACAAACGAGGGGCGGGGCCTGCGCGTTTTTTTCAATACTCTGATCGGAGCTTGATTATGGACAAGGTCGTTACAATGCCTGATTTGGGAGATACCGCCCAGGAGGCGGAAATATCGCAATGGCTGGTAAAGGTGGGAGACAGTGTGGAAAAAGGAGCGCCGCTCGTCGAGGTTCTCGTAGACAAGGCGAGCATGGAGCTTGCCGCGGAGTTCGGCGGCAGGGTGAAGGAATTTCTGCAGGAGGAAGGTTCGATTGTGAGCGTCGGTGAGGATATCGCCGTCATGGAGGTCTGAATTTCGTTATGGAGTTCATATCAGAGAATCGCGGTACCGTAAACATGTATGGAGGATTCGGTACGCCCGCTCTCGATTCGCACGATACGTGCTGTGGGCGGGACATGCCGTGATGAAAAGAGGGCCTGCTTGCATTCCCGTGGCTCGCCCCTGAAGAAAGAGGCCTCGCGCCCGCAGGCCGCCGGGCCGCCGCGTTTCGAGTAACCGCCGATAACGGGGCCTTATGCTCTCATCCTTTCAGAGAATAGCGGCTGCCGTATTCGACGATCTTGACGGGGTAGCCCTGCCCGCAAAGCCTGTCTTTAAGGCTCGATTGCGCCTCGGGCTCGCCGTGTACGAGGAAAATGCCTTTCAATCGTTTCTTGTCGAGCGTTCCTACGTACTCCGTGATGTCGTTGTAGTCCGCATGTGCGCTGAACGAGTTGAGCACGGCGACTTCCGCCTTCAGCGCACACGTTTTTCCGAATATCTTTACCTCCTTTTGCCGCTCTACGATCCTCCTTCCGAGGGTGTTCTCTGCCATGAACCCGACGATGAGTATCGTTGCACGCGGATCCTCGATGTTGTTCTCGAGGTGATGGAGTATCCTGCCGGACTCGCACATACCCGATGCCGAGATGACGACCGCCGGTCCATTCAGCGTGTTGAGCTTCTTGCTTGCCTCGGTATTCACCACATAGGTGAGCTCGTTGAAGCCGAACGGATTGTTGTGGTGGTCTATGAAGGCACGGCGGGTCTGTTCGTCGTAGCATTCCTGGTGAACGCGGAATATCGAGGTCGCGTTCGTCGCCATAGGACTGTCCACAAAAATGGGGACCTTGGGTATCTTCCCTTCGTCGTTGAGTAGATGGAGGAAGTACACGAGCTCCTGGGTGCGCTCCACCGCGAACGCCGGGACGACGACCTTGCCGCCGCGGTGGACGGTTCTGTTTATTACGTCGGCGAGTTTTTCCTTCGCATTCTCGATAGGGTCGTGCAGGCGGTTGCCGTAGGTGCTCTCCATTACGAGGTAGTCCACAGGCGGTATCCGCTCCGGATCGCGGAGTATCGGCAGATTTTTTCTTCCGAGGTCGCCTGAAAACCCCACGCTGAGATTCCCGCCGTTTTTTTTGATATCGAGGACGGTTACCGCTGAGCCCAGTATGTGTCCCGCGTCGTAAAACCGGGCGGATATGCCGTCTGAGAGGTGAAAGGGCCTGTGGTACGACACCGTCACGAATCGTTCGAGGCAGGCCAGCACGTCCCGCTCCGAGTAGAGCGGTTCTTTCTCGAACGTTTCACCCCTCTTCTGTGCCTTTTTTTTGAGATACTCTATGTCCTTCGCCTGGATGTGGGCCGAGTCCATCATGATGAGGTTCGCAAGATCCCTGGTCGCGGGGGTGGCATATACGTTCCCGTTGAATCCCTTCATCGGCAGAAGCGGCAGAAGGCCGCTGTGGTCGTAGTGGGCGTGGGTGAGGACCATAGAGGAGACTTTTTTCGCATCGAAGTCCCAGTTGCGGTTTTTCTTCTCCGCCTCCTCGCGGTGCCCCTGAAAGGCCCCGCAGTCGACCATGATGAGCGAGCCGTTCGCCTGGAGGAAATGTTTGGAGCCCGTTACTTCCTGTGCCCCCCCGTGTGAGTAGAGCTCGTAGTTCATAAAGCGTTCCTTTGATAATCCGATTCATCCGGACGGTATGGTGTTAGTCTCTCAAGATACACGGTATTTTCATTTTAATAAATAGGAAAATAACGGTACCACGCATGGGGTCGGATCTTTTCCTTTGAATTCACTGTTTGGGAAAAAAACGATGATCGGGATTACCGAAACTGCGGGATATGGGCGGCAGACGCCCGTATGGACGGGCGGAAAAAGAGGCGGACGCCCCCGCCATTTCGCCCTGTCACTCCCGGCTCACTCGAGCCCGAGCTGTTTTTTCACGAACTCCCTGACGTTCTCCGTCTCCCACTCCGAGCCTTCGCGATGGGCGGCATCCTTGATCGGCAGCTCGAACTCCTCCTCTGAGAGCTCGAACTCCTTCAAAAAGAGCTTTTTATCGATGCCGGTTATCTCCGATACGTTCCGGAACGTGTCGCTTCCCCTGATCTCGTCGGGATTGAAGAAGCCGGTCTCGGTCGTTGTTTCTACGATGGTCTTCTGCTTCCATTCAAACCCTCCGGTGTAGCTCGCGACCGCGACGACCGCGGCGAACAGGACGATGGATACGAGCACCACCGAACCGGCCCCGATTTTCGCCTTCTTCCGGGTTCCGATGTACAGCGTGTCCTTCACCGGGCAGGCGTTCACGCATTCGTTGCAGACGATGCATTCGGAAGACTGCACCTGCGCGACGGAGGAGACCTCGATGTTGACCGGGCACGCCTTATCGCATTTTTTGCAGTGGATGCATGTCTCGTCGTTTCTCTTCACCCTGAACCTGCCGATCCGGTTGACGAGGCCTAAGAAGGCGCCCATGGGACACAGGTACTTGCAGAATACGCGTTCGAGAAAGATCGAGCCGATGAAAGATAAAAGCAGGATACCGAACCCGACGCTGAACTCGGACAGAAGATCGACGGAGGTTATATGATGATACGCAGCCCACGGGTCGTACGGCCGTATGACGAGCGTCCCGAGAATCCAGCTCAGGGAGACGAACACGGCGAGCACCGCGTACTTGAGGTAGCGGGCGGCCCTGTCGATCCCGGAACTCAGCTCCCACCGCCTGCCGAATATCTTTTTTCCGAGTATGCCGAAAAGCTCCTGAAGCGTTCCGAGCGGGCAGAGGTTCCCGCAGAACGAGCGCCGGAACAGCACGGCAAGCAGAAGCACCGCGCCGAGCAGGGTAAAGGAACTCCATGCAATGCGGCTCAGCATTCTGCCCGTTGTCACGAGCGAGAAAGCGGATTCTATACCGCCGAACGGACAGAACGCATCGACGCCTGCAGGTTTGAAGCCGAGCGGGTGCTGGTGGAGTATGCCGAGGGTCGTTGAGAAAACAAGCACCAAGAGGAGGATAACCAATCTGAACGTTCTGTTTTGTTTCTGTTTCCCGCTGTCGCTTTTTACATAATCCATACGGCCTCCTCCTGTACCCCGTTTCGGACTGTAACGGAGAAACAAGTATACTTGTTAGTATACGGTATGCGACAGGATGGGGCAATGCAATATGTTGAAAACCGCCGCGTGGTAAAGGCTGTATCGGACGCACGCGGCGGTTTTTTCGAGCGGTTTTTACTGGTAGCGCGAAAGGCCGTTTCTGAACGCCCCGAGGTGATTCTCCGACGCGGCTTTCAGCCGCTCGAAAACGGCACGGACGTCTTCCGGAAGGTCACGCTCTAAGAAGGACTCGTACATCGCGATGTTGTCGATCTCCGCTTGTACCCCGATCTCGAGCGCCGACTTTAGGTCGTCCGGAACCACGACGTGCGAGGCGTACGTATCCTCCGGCACCGTGAAGCCGTACTTCTCGAACAGGGGGACGAGCAAACCCACGTGGGTCTGTTCGGATTTCACTATATTGGAGAACGGCCGAACGCTGCCGAACCGGTCTATCACCTCGTAGTACTCCGCGCGGGCGAGGTACTCGTCCTGGATCGCATACAACAGCATCTGCTCTATGCCCGGGTCAGGATTTTTTTTCGCCGCTTTTGCACCGATCTCGTCGGACGCGACGAGCGCGGTGAAAAACCCTGTCATCAACAGCACCGTCGATATGATTTTCGCTGCTCTTTTCATGGAACTCCTCCTCGTTTTGTCTTCTTACTCTACTATAATAGCGAAAGAAGTTGTCGGCTCTGAATAGTTGACGTGAAGATAGAGTGAAGTATTATAATACGGGTCGTACCGATCTGAAAGATGTACTATACCGGGTGAGTGCCGGTTCTCCGGCTTCGTAGCCGCACGTCCGATTGAAGCGGCGGAGATTTATTCCGTATACGGAGATAGCCGCATCGGCTTTTAGGCGATATCCGTACCGCTGGCTCGATCCGCCGCCTTGACCGGCAGATGAAATACTACAGTTTTCGGTTTCCTATCGCAGCTCGATGAGAGCCTTCGAGTAGGCATGACCGACTAGCCGGAAGGCCTCGTCGGGGCAGGGCAGCAAATGTCCTGCCAGCACGCAGTCCACGGGCATCGCGGAAAGACGTTTCAGGCTCTTTATATATTTTTCCCGGTCGAACTCTTCTGTGCCGCGCCAGCATAGATCGGCGGTAAAGTCCCTGTCCACTGCGAAAAAGAGGTCTCCAGAGAACCATATGATCTTATCGAAGAGGCGAAGCTGGTAGATAACGCTCCCGTCCGTATGGCCCGGAACATGGATAACCTCGAAACTGTACCCGCAGGCATCGACGATTTCGCCGTCGGTCACGACCAGGTCCACCTTGCACGGCGGCACCTGTAACCCTTCCGCATAGGGGATCGTCCGCGAGTCGGATTGTTCGATACCCTCCGCGTCACCCGGACCGGCCACTACCGTAGCCCCCCTTTTTTTCAACAGCGCGGCATTGCCGGCGTGGTCGTAATGGCTGTGTGTCAGCATGATATAATCTATTTTCTCGAGCGGAACGCCCCAGAGTTGCATCCGCCTCTCTGCACGTTCGATGTCCGCCGGTACGATACCCGTATCGATTATGACGGTGCCCTCTTTGCCGTGCAAAAGATAAAAGTTGACATGTGCTCCATAGGCGGATCCATGGAGAATGTAGATACCGGGCAGAATCTGCATGCGTGCTCCTTTCTTTCGGCTGCCCGGAATAGTGCCCGGGCGTTGTTCTCATTTGCATATCGCCGTAGGATACCAGCTTAGAATAAAACATACACTCGATTTTTGTCAATTACTAATATGACGCATCCGTATGTCATCCACCGACGAGAAAGTTGCGCGGCTCGGTCGGGGGAGGATATTCCGCATGTCGAAAGGGGAAACGGAAGTATCCCTGAGCCCGCGTCCGCCCGGGAATGCGTTTCTTGCCGGCTGGCTAAAAAATTTCAGCCCGCACGGTATAATGGTGTTGACATACAGCGCTGATTTGATAGAGTCCATATAACGGGAGAGGTATATGAAACGAAGAATCTTCGATGCGCATATCCACGTCGGCGAATGGGGGTGTCGTCGGTATGCGGAGCGTATGATTCGGCCGCTGAACGTCGAGCACAGGGATTATCGCGATTGCGGTAAGTACGTCGAAAAAAGCGGTATCGAATACGGGCTCGTAGTCCCGACACACCTCGAGGATGAGGAGCGGAATTTCGCGTACAATGCGCTCGTGAGGGATTGTGTGGAGAAAATACCCGCTTTGTACGGCGGGTATTGGGTTTCCCCTCTGCCCGAATGCGGGGACCTGACTAAAAGGGCGATAGAATCGATCCGGCACCCGAAGATCAGGGCGTTTAAAATGAGTCCGGGAGAATGGAAGACGTATTCGCTCGATCCAGACACCTGGGACGCCGAGTTCACCGGCAACCTGGAGTATATTCTCGACGCATCCGAACAAAAAGGCTTCGCTATACAGATCCACACGGGAAGCGGCAACAGCGACCCGTGCAAGCTGGACAGCTTCATGAACGCGTATGGAAAAAGAGGCCGGTACCATCTCGTCCATATGGGAGAGGCGACCGGCGGCATACTCAAATTCGTGCCCCGTTTCATAGAATGGATCGAAGCAGGCTACGACGTGTATACCGATCAGGTTATGGCGCCCTCGTTCGGGATACGGTGGATTGCGCGGGAGCTGGGAAGAATCGACGGAGGCTTGGAAAGGCTTTTATTCGGCACGGACAGCCCCTGGAGCGATCTCGAATCCGAGTACTGGAAAGTGGAAACGCTGAATGTTTCGGACGAGGTAAAGGGCAAGATACTCTTAAAAAACGCCTGCCGCGTGTACGGGGTCCCCGGTCCGAAGTGATTTCCGTACGAAGCGGTTGAAAGCAGCGAGTCGTTACGGAACGGGTGGTGGGAACCGAAAAAAGGACAAAATAGTGCGAAACAAGTTCGGCGAGATAGTCCGGCGGGGTGCGGAGCTCGAGAAGCTTCAGACCGGATTCGTGTTCACCGAGGGGCCCGTCTGGGACGCCGCAGAAGGGTGCTTGATATTCAGCGATATCCCGGCAAACAGGATGTGGCGGTATACGCCGGACAGGGGCGCCGAGGTGGTTCGGTTTCCCAGCGGTAAATCCAACGGGCTCACACTTGACAGGCAGGGCAGGCTCATCGCCTGTGAACATAAAAACCGCCGGGTGTCGCGCGAGGAGAAAGACGGCAGCGTAATCACCATTGCGGGAGCGTATGAAGGAAAACGTCTCAACAGCCCCAACGACGTCGTGGTAAAGTCTGACGGCGGCGTCTACTTCACCGATCCTCCCTACGGTTTGTTGGAGGATGGAATCCTTGACGCTCGGGAGCTGCCGTTTGAGGGCGTCTACCGCCTTTCTCCGAACGCGGGCGGCGATACGCTGACGCTTATAGTGGACGACTTCGAAAAGCCCAACGGCCTGGCCTTCTCGCCGGACGAGTCGCTTTTGTATATCGACGATACGGACCGGGCGCACGTTCGGGTGTTCAATGCCAACCCCGACGGAACCGTCTCGGGCGGAAGGGTGTTCGCAGAGCTTGAGGGAGACGAGCCGGGAGACGTGGACGGGATGAAAGTCGATACCGAGGGCAACGTGTACGTCACGGGACCGGGCGGAATATGGGTGTTCGACCCGTCCGGCGGTATGCTGGGCAGGATCGATGTTCCGGAAGTGGCTGCAAACATGGCCTGGGGCGGCGAGGACTGGAAAACGCTTTTCATCACCGCAAGGACTTCTCTCTATAGAATCGGGCTCGGCATAGAGGGCATACGGGTGCCTTGATCCGTATACGGCCTCTCCCGATTTTTCGTGCCGCCGTAAAAACCCCGGCTGGTTTTCCCTCCGCTCCCTACGGGAAGCGTGGAAGAGAAGTACCGTCGCTTCGGGAATCGTCGGCGCGGGCCGGCCCGCATGCCGCGCCCGTTATAAAACCGTATTTCCGCTGAGAAGCGGCAACCGCCCGTTCTGCATCCTTCAGGGCACGGCGCGCAAGACCTCTTTTGCATACGTTCGTGCCGTGGTCGCAACCTCGAGTGGATCGCGTTTCCAGTAGTCTTCGTTGAATATCTCGAGCGAATAGAATCCCTCGTAGCCGATGGACCGTAGGGCGCCCAGTATGCGGGGGAGGTCTAAAACGCCGAGGCCCGGGTACAGCCGGTCCTGGTCTCGGATCGTATCTACCGGCTTGTCCATGACGTCGTTGAGATGGACGAGGAAGATACGATCCGCCGGTGTTTCGAGCAGGTCGTCGATGGAGCATCCGCCCCGGTGAAAGTGGAATGTATCTAACAGAAGCCCCCCGTTTTCCTGGCCGGCCTCGGCGATCAGCCGGTTGGCGATCCGGAGGTTGGACATCTGTCTGCCGAAACCGACGAATTCGAACGCGATCTTGAGCCCGTGCTCCGCAGCCCGCCTGCAGAGGCTTTTGAAGTCCTCGACACCGCGATCAAAGTCGCCTTCCTCTTCTATCGCAGATACGGCGGGTACAATCTCTCCTCCGGCTTCGGACACCAGCCTGAAAAAACGGTCCACCCTCCGATCAAGTGCGGCCGGGTCCACCAGCCCGCTCGTTTTGATCTGGCAGACGAGCGGGGGGTGATCGGTGAACTGCCACCCGGCGACCGACCCCACATCGGTGATACCAAGGCCCGTTTCACGAAGAAGGTCTACGATGTCCGAAGTTGTATGGCCTTCCTCGATGTACGTCTCTATCTCGTCGCCGCGAAGCCCGACTCCGTCGTAGCCTGCACGGGCCGCTATTCGCACTTTCGACTCCAGTCCCTGCGACTGCCGTATCGTAAGAGGATTCAGTCCTATCTTGTTCTCCATTAGTTTCCTTCCTTCACCTATATAGTACGCCGCGAATATCGTATATCGCGCGGCCCGGTGTATCACCCCTTTCGGGAAAGGGGCAGCGAGACGGCCCGCCCTTCCGAAGAGGAGCGAAAAGCCGCAAGTATCACTTCGAGGCTGGCGCGGCCTTCCTCACCGGAGGGAGACGGTTGAGTCCCGGACGTTACGGAGTCCACGAAATGCTGCCACGGCCCGCCGAACTTGCTTCGCGTCGGGATTACAGGGACGTATTTCCCGGCGGTGAGGGTTCCGGGCGGGATGTCCCGGTTCTGGGCGGCGTCTGGAACCGCTATCTCGACGAATATGGGCTCCTCTTTCGTATGACCGAGCTTCAGGTTGCCCAGCTCCCCGTACACGTATGTGGTGTTCTCCCTGGGGTTGCAGGTCCAGCTCGCCTCCAGCACGCCCATGACGCCGTTCTTCGTCCGGAAGATCGCTACCGCGTTGTCCTCGACATCGATCCCCTCCGAGAAGGTGGTTGTAAAACAGGCGACCTCGGAGATCGGCGAATCCAGCATATACCGTATCAGGTCGAGCTTGTGGATGCCGATATCGAACATCGCGCCGTGAATGCCCTCCTGTTTCCTGCCGAACCAGGTGCTGGCCGGGCTCCAGAACCGGGGCCCTCCGTGCGCCATCTTGCCCCGCACCGATATCACGCGCCCGATGAGGCCGGAACGTACGATATCCATGGCGACTTCGTGCATCGGCCAGAAGCGCTGCGTCTGGTCGACCATGAGAAAAACGCCGTTTTTTTTCGCCGCATCGACCATCATGTCCGCTTCACGGACCGTGCCGGCCATCGGCTTCTCGACCATGACGTGCTTCTTCGCCTTTGCGGCCGCGACCGTCATTTCGGCGTGCAGATGGTTCGGGGTGTTGATGCACACGGCATCGATCTGGCTGTCGGCCAGAAGATCGTGCCAGTCGTCGTAGGTTTTGGGAACGTGGAATTCGGCGGCCAGTTCTTTTGCTTTCTCGACGTCCACGTCCGAAAGAGCAACCACTTCGGCGTTTTTACATCCGCCGTGGTCGTAGTACGGATTGGCCTTTTTCGCCTCCTCAGTCCCCGGTTGTGCAAATCCGGGTAAAAATGCACGGCGCGTGATGGCACCGCATCCGATGATACCGATCCTTACAGGCATGCGCTTCGCTTCCTTTCCTTTTCGAGGTGAGTTACCGCATGTACGGTAACTTATTCGATAAGTGTACATAATATTTCCGCCGTTTCAAAAGGATTTTTTACGGGTGCGCTAAAAAGGCGCCTGTGCGGGCCGGCGTAGGTATGCCGCCCCCGGCCCTTTTCGCCGCAGTACCGGCGCGGTGTCGTTGTAAAACAAAACGCGAGGCCTGAGTGCACGTCCCGTATCGTCCTGCAAAGCATTTTTTTTGCTGCCGAACTGTTATGGGGTTTTGAATTCCCTGTTCCTGCGGACCGAAGCGTCCTCTTTTTCGTCTTTTTTTTGTACGGCAGCTTTCTGCCGGCAGCCGGGAGATTGTCCGCTTCGAGCGTCCCGAAGGACAATCGAGAGGCATTGACATTTCACGCCACCCGCCCTATATTGCTTTTACGGCATGTGCCTGTCTTGAGGCCGTACTGCGGCTTTATTCCGCGGCCCGGGTATGACGGGCGGTCGAGTGCCAAAAATAGATCGCCGCGGATCAAGGTGGATCATGATAGACGCCTACGTAAGAAATAAAAACCGTGCCGGGGATTACGTGCATCGTGCAGGGGACTGGGCGGATATGGGCCCGTACCGGGAGCCTGCATCCGAACGTATAAAATTCCTGAAAGACCGGTTCCTCTCTTCGAAACGGCAGCTCTGCAGCGAGCGGGCGACCATAGTCACCGAAGCCTACAAGGCCTTCGCACATGAGCCCCCGCTGATGAAGCGGGCCAAGACCCTGCACATGCTGCTCGGCCGGATCCATGTGTTCATATCCGATTCCGAGCTGATCGTGGGGCATCACGCGAGCATGCCTAAGAGCGCTCCCGTGTTTCCCGAGTTCGACGCAGGATGGCTCGAAGAGGAGCTCGACCTTCTCCCTACCAGATCGGTCGACTCCTTCTATGTCTCCGATAAGGTAAAAGAGGACCTGAAAGGCATATTCCCCTACTGGAAAGATAAGGGGATACGCCGGGTCCTGTTCAATACGCTTCCGGAAGAGACGTTGAATCACCGTATGAAGGCGAAGGTGTTTTCGGTCACCGCGCACGAGGAAACCGCGCTCGGCCACGTGCTCTTAGACTACGAGAAAGTCATCCGGATCGGGTTCGAGGGAATCAAACGCGAGGTCTTGCAGGCGCTCGACGCGCTCGACCCGGAAAAACCCGATTACGTGGAGAAGGCCCTCTTTTACCGAAGCTGCATGGTCTCGTGCGATGCGGCGATAGTCTTTGCAAAACGGTACGCCGAGCTCGCGGAATCCAGTGCGCAAAGCGAGCATGACGAAAAGAGGAAGGAGGAGCTTTTCCGGATCGCGGAGATCTGCCGTCAGGTCCCGGCGAAACCCGCGAGAAACTTCCATGAGAGCCTGCAATCGCTTTGGTTCGTTCAGATTATCGTTCAGATCGACAATAACGGAAGCTCCTACAGTCCGGGGAGGATCGACCAGTACCTTTTACCCTACTATCGGAAAGACATCGCTTCGGGTGTTCTGACGAGGGAGCGGGCACAGGAGCTTCTGGACTGTTTCTGGCTGAAATTCTCTGAGCCGCTGCTTTTATACAAAACGGAAGCCGCGAGGATAACGGGCGGGTTTCCGATGGGACAGAATGTCACTGTCGGAGGGGTGGACGGCGAGGGAAACGACGCGACGAACGAGCTTTCTTTCCTCTGCCTGAACGCCCAGGAGCATGTGGGGCTTGCACAGCCGAACTTCACTGTGAGGGTTTCTAAGAAGGCCCCGCGCGCGTTTCTCATGCGGACCGCAGAGGTCATACGATTGGGTACCGGAATGCCGCAGCTCATGAACGACGGGGTGTGCATCCCGGCGGTACAGAACGTCGGCATCCCCGTACGGGAGGCGCGCCGGTACGCGCCGGTCGGCTGCGTGGAGCTTAACGTCGTGGGCGGCTGGGGGCGGGAAAACGGCGGCTATTTCAATCTCGCCAAGGTGCTGGAGTATACGATCAACAACGGAGTCTGCCGGCTGACAGGAGAACAGAACGGGCTGCCACTCGGCAGCCTTTCGGATTTCGATTCGTTCGAATCGCTTTTTTCAGCATTCAAAAAGCAGATGGCTTATTTCTTCGAACATCTTGCAGTCGAAGACAATGCGATCGACAGAGTTCACGCCGACCTCGTGCCGAGCCCCATAGTCTCGGTGCTCGTTCCCGGCTGTATCGAATCAGCAAGAGAGGTGGCCGCAGGCGGGGCGAGATATAATTTCACCGGCCCGACTGCGGTCGGGGGCGCCAACACCGGCAACTCGCTTGCAGCGATCAAAAAATTGGTGTTCGAGGACAAGAGCGTCGAGGCTTTCAAGCTTCAGGCCGCCCTAAACGCCGATTTCGTCGGGTATGAAACCCTGCAGGCCATGCTCCGTGAGAAGGTCCCGAAATACGGCAACAACGACGATTACGTGGACGGCATCGTGAAGAGGGTGGTTGAATCGTTTGCGGATGAGGCGGAGCGGTACACGAACGGCCGGGGCGGTCGATTCAGACCGGGACTGACCGCGGTGACGGCGCATGTCGGGATGGGTAAAGAGGTGGGTGCGACCCCCGACGGACGACGGGCGAAAACCCCTCTTGCAGGAGGGATATCGCCCTATTCGGGTACGGATATGAACGGACCGACCGCGAGCGCCGCCTCGGTCGCTAAGGTCGATTTCGTGCGTTTCGGCAAGGGCATGATATTCAACCAGACCTTCTCACCGTCCGCGCTCGAGACCGAAGAGAGCCTCTCGAAGTTCGTCGACTATTTTCTGGCGTACTTCGACCTCGGCGGGATGCACGTGCAGTTCAACGTCATTACGAAAGAGAAGCTGCTGAAAGCCCAGGCGAAACCCTTGGAGTACCGCGGTCTCGTGGTCCGAGTGGCGGGATACAGCGCCATCTTCGTCAACCTCAGCGAAGAAGTCCAGGACCAGGTCATCCAGCGCACCGTGCACCAGGGATTCTGAGGGGACGGGTTCGAAAACAAACCCGTTAGAAATCAAATACCAGCGGGGGATCGAGCGGGCCGGAATGGGGATTGTGGCGGCCTTTCTACGCTGATACCAGGTCTCCTGCATACCGGATTACACAATGCGAATGTCTATCGAAGACCAAAAGAGGCTTTACCGGTGCCTGTACCTCACGCGGCATACGGAGGAGGTCCTCTCCGACCTATACAGGGAAAAGAAGTCCCCGTACAAACCAATGACCGGCATCGGACAGGAGGCGGTGACCGTCGGCGCTTCGTTCTGCCTCTCGGAAGGGGACTTCGTATCCCCGGCCCTCAGGGAGCTTGGAGCCATGCTCACGAGGGGGATGTCCGTCAGGCAGCACGTGCTCGATGCGCTCAAGAAGCCCGAGTCGATGTCGGGCGGCAGGTTTTCCGCACACCACTCGGGCGACATCTCGAAGGGAATAATCCTCGGCACCTACATAGTGGGAAGCAACCTACCGGTGGCGCTCGGTGTAGCGTTTTCACTGAAGTACACCGAATCCGACAGGGTGGTGCTCGCGTTCTTCGGGGACGGGGCTTCGAGTACCGGGTCCTTCCATTCGGCAATGAACTGCTCGTCGACGATGAACCTGCCCCTCGTTTTGGTATGCAACAACAACGCGTACGCTCTATCCACGCCGCTGCGGTTCCAGATGAAGACGCCGGACATCTACATACGCGCGGCGGGGTATGGAATGGAAGGAGTCTGTGTCGACGGGCAGGACGTGTGCGGGGTCGTGGAGGCCGTGGACAAGGCGGTGCGAAAGGCAAGGGCCGGCGGTGGGCCGACGCTGATCGAATGCAAGACCTACCGTTTTCGCGGTCACTCGGAAAGCCACGATTTCGATGACGGCAGGCCGGCCGAGGAGCTGTCCACCTGGCGGGCGAAAGACCCGCTTGTCATATACCGGCGGTTTCTGTTGTCCGGAAAGAAGGTCGATGAAAAAGCGCTCCGCAGAATCGAGCGGGAGGTTGAACGGGAGGTGAAGGAGGGGATGGAGTATGCGTTCGCCGCGCCCGAGCTCTCAGCGGACAAGGTGGACATGTACACGCACCTCTATGCGGATAACGGAGGACGAGAGAAGAACGTATGAAGACGACGATAAGCGGGGCACTGAGGCTCGCATTGCGCGACGAGATGACGCGAGATGAAACGGTTTTCCTCATCGGGGAGGATATCGGCTATTATGGGGGTATTTTCAACGTTACCAAAGGGCTGATCAGGCAGTTCGGGGAGAGGCGCGTGGTGGACAGTCCCTTAGACGAAACGGGCATACTCGGGATAGGGGTTGGCGCGGCGATTTCCGGTCTCCGGCCGGTGGTGGAGATCATGTATGTCGACTTCATCACGACCTGCATGGACCAGGTGATCAACAATGCGGCGAAGATGCCGTGGCTCTCGCAGGGCCAGCTAAAAATGCCTCTTACGATCAGGGCAAATTTCGGCACCGGCAAGGGGGACGGGCCGCAGCAAAGCCAGTGCGTGGAGGCCTGGTTCATGAACGTGCCCGGCCTTACCGTGGTGGAGCCGTCCACTCCGAAAGACGCCTACGGGCTTTTACTCGGATCGATCCGCTATGACGGGGCGGTGTTGTTCCTGGAGCACAAGCTCCTCTACGCGCTACAGGGGGAGATGGAGCCCGACGGACGGGCGCTTCCTCTCGGAAAAGGAGCGGTCCGGCAGGAGGGGAAAGACGCCACCCTTGTTTCGTGCGGGCTGATGCTCCACAAGGCGATGCGTGCCGCGCAGGAGCTTTTAGAGGAGGGGATCAGCCTGGAGGTGATCGATGTGCGGACAGTGAAGCCGCTCGATCTCGAGCTCATTCTGGAATCGGTGGAAAAAACGGGCCGGCTTGTAACGGTGGAGGAGAACCCGTATACCGGGGGATGGGGGCTTACGGTAACAGATGCGGTCAACCGCGAGCTGTTCGGAAAGCTGAAAGAAGCCCCGTTGAGGATAGCGTCCCTCGATGTTCCGGTACCGGTCTCGAATGTCATGGAAGAGATGGTCGTTCCGAATGTCGAGCGGATCAAACGGGAGGCGGGTCGCCTCGTCCGGCACGGCAAAGGAAGGCAATAGGGGGAGCGGTGATGGACGTGCTGTGTCTCGGAGAGCTGATGATTGATTTCATTGCCGAGGAGCCGGGGGACCTCGGGAGCGTCACGAGGTTTATACGGAGCGCCGGGGGATCCGCTGCCAATGTGGCGGCTGCGGTGAAGAAGCTCGGATACGCCCCGGCCTTTATCGGGAAGGTGGGAAACGACCCGTTCGGCGACTATCTCCGTGCACATATCGAGATGATGGGAATCGACGCCACGCATCTGTTCAAAGACCCCGGCAGGAAAACGGGTATCGCCTTCATAAGCCTCGATCCGAACAGGGTGCCGGACTACTGTTTCTTTCGAGAGGGCAGCGCAAGCATCAATCTGAAGCCCGAGGAGATAGAGGGGGAGTTCATACGGGAGGGGAAGATCCTATACTTCAGCTCCATCAGTCTGACGGATGAACCGATACGCGGCGCGACATACGGGATAGCGGAAACTGCCCGATCATGCGGCCTGGACATCGTGTTCGATCCGAACCTTCGGTACGGTCTGTGGCCTTCGGAAAAACGGCTGAGGGAGGAGGTGTTGCGCATGCTTGCCTCCGTGTCGGTGCTGAAGATCAATATAGAGGAATGGCGGTTCCTTTGGGGGGACCCTCGCAGCACGGATATGCTGTTTGGAATCTTCGAGGAGTATCCCCGGATCAAACTGGTTGCATTGACGCTTGGACATGAAGGCTCGATCCTCTTGAGCAGCGAAGGGGACGGCATGTGGTTCGGCCCCCTCGATGTTCCGGTGATCGATACGACCGGAGCGGGGGATTCGTACGGCGCGGCCGTCTGTGTCTCTCTTTTATCTTCCGGGGGCGGGGTGGGCGATATCGAGCCGTACGGGCTCCTTGCGTCCGCCGTGGCGGAGCTCGTGATAGGGAAGCGGGGCGTCATCCCGGCGCTGCCGGACATGACGGAAGTAAAATTGTATTTGACAAAAACCGAGGGTTCCCGCAAAACGGAGAGGTTTTCCGCTGGGGATCGGATGGAAACCGCATCTTTTCTACGTCGAAACCGCGGGTAGGACGGGTCGCAGCCGGATAACCGTTTAAGAATGTAATGTAAAAATCCGAAGACAGTATCGGCTGCCTCGTATGGTCGCAGTTTTTAAGGGGTTTGTTACTCCCTTGAAACGATCATACCGATTCATGACGCATGGAAAATCCCGCTGGTTGTTCTCATCAATACTCCGTTCCGTTTACCGAGATTATGAAAATGAAGAAACATTCGGCACCCGCGTAGAAGAATGCTGTTTTTCGACTGTCTTGAATAACGCTTACATCGCCGCAAGCTGCTGTATTTCGTTTTGGCCCAGCGCCCGGTCGTACACCCGCACCTCGTCGATGATGCCGGTGAATTGATGCCCTAGAGTGAGTTCGTTGAGGATTAGGTCCATCGACGAAAGAGCATTATCCGTTTCGTATACGCCGTCGACATAGAGGGTAAGCATGTCGCCGCTCTTTACTGCAGCAACATGGGTCCATGTGTCGCCTGCAATATTTGTCTCGCCATCGATACTATCGCCCGCCATTCCGTTGGATTCCGAGAAGGAGATATGGCCCTCGTATACGGAAAAAACTTCCCCATCGGTTCCGAGGCCGGTTGGTACTTCTCTCCACAGTATAATATTACCGGACGTTTCTGCTGTCTTGATCCAGGCGGAGATAGTGAACGTGTCGGGGACAGGGAAGTAGTCGAGAAAAATTCTATCGTCGCCGTCGAAGCTGTACGTGGAGTCCTCGCTGTAGTGCCTGTCGGCAGTGAGGAGCGCGCCGTCGACCGTGCCGTTCTTGGGCCCGTCGCATGCGTCGGTCGCGTCTCCTGAGAACGGGTAGTAGTGTATGAGGCCGGCCGTTGGATCGAAACCGTTCCCGCTTTCGTTCCCGGTGCCTGCACACCCCCCTAATAGAAGCGGGATGGCGACAACGACGGCCGCTGACAGCGGCAGCATCATCCCAAGACATCTTCTGACTGTCATCTGATTCTCCTTTTTGATGCTGTCGGTGTGAGCATCATGCTTACAGGATGAGTAAAATATAGATAATAGAATTATAACAGTAATAGGGATTTTGTCAATTATGATAATCAGTAAAGCGAATTACGGAATGTACGGCGGGGGGTAGGGTCATGTCCTGTACGGATACGTTCGATTTCGCAATACGCCGCTTAGTAGCCGTCTGGGGAATGTGAATGCGACGGGACGACCGCTTCTACGATACGTCCCTTCCGTGAGTATGAAACCCCATCTCGAAGGAAAGATACACAGGCACCGTCCGCACGCGTGTATTGTCATACGGAGGACCGGTACTATATCACGACGCCGGACACTTTCAATAAAAGCCTGACCGAGGCCAGTATCGCGAGTGTCCAGAATCCGGCGAGGATCCACTCGGAACGGACCCTGTGCAGGAATCTCGGCACGATGCTCGCGGAGAGTACCGTGCCTGCGGCGAGTGCGACGACCCATCCCCATTGGATCGAGCGTAGGCGGAGGGCGACCGCAAAGGGGTTCGCCGCCAGTATCGTGAAGGTCGAGGTGGCTGTGGCGATGACGGCGGGGACTCCCAGGGCCATGGTGAGGATCGCGACGTATATCACGCCCCCGCCGAGGCCGAGCATTGCGCCGAGAAATCCGCCGATAAATGCGATGAGGGTTCCGGGAAAAAGCCGGACGGTGTACTCGAACACCGTGCCGTGCCTGTCCACGAGCCGCCTGGCAAGCCCTGCTTTTTGTACTGCCGGTTCGTCCAATGTGCGCCGGTCTTTATCCCCTTTTCTGAATCTATCAGCCAGTATCGTGAAGAGCTTGTATAAGGCTGTCGCGATCATGACCCCCGCGAACGTGTACTGGAACGGGTCGACGGCAAATTCCTTTGCCCCCATCCACCTGGAGATGAGGCCGCCCCCCACAGATCCCGGGATCGCGAAGAGCATGAAGAGTAAGGCCACCTTGTAGTCGATCCTCTTTTCCCGCATATACGCGATCGTTCCGCTGAGCGAGGTGAAGACGATCACGCCGAGCGAGGTCGCGGTGGCGGTATCTCCGGTGAAGCCGAACGCCTGTCCGTATATGAGAAGGAGCGCCGGCACGGTGAGAAGCCCTCCGCCGATCCCGAACGTGGGGGATATGGCGCCGACCACTATCCCGAGTCCGAACAGGCCTGGAATGACAGTGAGCTCCGGCATGACCTCTCCCTGTAATCGATGGATGCCCCGTTTTGTAACGCAAACGGCGTCTGCACTATACTATACCGCGGTGGTTTCGTTATAACGCTCTCTATCGGTATCCTTCCGCTGCAGTTTCGCTTCCTTACGGCGAAAAATTCGGTACGCCTTCACTCCCACAGACGGAAGGGAGGATATTCGTCCGTCATAAGCCCGACATAAGCCATTACCCGAAGCGCCCATCGGGCGATGCCCGTATTGAGCTTGAAAATGTCCTTGTTGTACTTCTTCGTGAACAGAAGGAGAACCGCGACGATGATCGCGAGGGCGAAGATGAGGCCGATAAAAGGCGCGCTTTTCTCGTCCGCCTGCCAGACACCCCAGCTCAAAAGCGGCGTCAGCACGAGGTAGTGCGGAGCCGCGAGAATCCACTTCACGAGGGGAAGTCCGTGCGAGAGTTTCTCGGGGTACTCCACCTCGAGGTCCGCTGGAAACTCCTCCGAAGGCTTCAGGCTGAACGGCGGGTACTGATCCGTGCCGAGAATCCAGTAGCCGTAGAAGTTGACGCGCCATGTCCAACGCAGAACGCCTACGTTGAAGTCGAATAGCTTTCTGGGGAATTTTCCGGAAAAAAGAATGGCCCAGAACGCGATGAACCATACAACGACGAACGCGATCCAGAACAGCGCGAGTACGATGATGTGCGGGATGAGAAGCAGCCACTTAACCAGCCAGAGCGCCCGGGAGGGCGGTTTGCCGAGATCCGCCGTGATGTCGATAGGGTAGGTGGGTTTTTTTACAGCCATTCGATTCCTCCTGAATACGAGATATGACCGTTTGTTAGTCCCTGGCGGATCAGGCATAAACGGATAATGCATTTCGTACATCAGTGCATTATACGAACATACTGCAGCCGTCAAGAACTGCAACGTTCGAAGAACACAAGTTTCCGGTCAATGATTCACCAGACACTAATTATACCAGCTTATCGGATGTTCTCAATCTATTTATCTTCGTCCTCCCCATATATCGTTTTCGAACTTAAGGATCGATACGGTATACTCCTTTTCCATCCCCCGTATCTCCGTGTGAATACCGCACGCAATACCATGATCCCGTATCCGCGATTCCAAAGGGAGAATTACGGTATGGACAGGGTTCGGGTATGTATCGGAGACCAGACCGTCTTTTCCACTTTTTCATTGACAATGCCGGATATCGGTCTTTATTTGCATTAATTGGCTAAGAGAGCGGTTTCAGTTGCACGGCTCATCGGTTTTTCGAACTGAAAGAGGACCTCATATACCAGCGGGCGGATAAAAGTTTATCATTTGTTTATATACCGTTAATTGGATAGTTTTAGAAAAAGCTCTATCATGGTGGGTATTCGTTGTCTGTTACGAATCCGCACAAAATACGGGGGGAAAGCGGTATGAAAAAGAGAGGAGTGCTGAAAGCAATCGTTGTTACCGTGCTGTGTATCGCCGGGGTGTCGCCTGCGTACGCGCAGAAGCTCACTCTCACCCTTGACGAGGCGATAGCCGCCGGTCTCAAAAACAGCGAGTCCGTCAAGGCGAAGCAGGTAGCCGTTCAGTCGGCCGAGCAGGGGGTCCGGTCGGCTGAATCTTCGCGCTTTCCGACCGTTTCTGTAGGTGCGCGGTATACGCATCTTTTCGAGCCTATAACAGCGGGTACAACGGCCGCGATTTATACTTCCTCGCAGGACCCGGTCTCGCTGTCGGCGAGCCTGAGCCAGGTCATTACCACCTTCGGAAAAATAAACAGCGCGGTACGCCTTTCGGAGGCGGGCGTGTCAACGGCAAGGCTCGCCCTCGAGGAGGAAAAGCGATCGCTCTCTGTTTCGATTCAGAGGGGTTTTTACGGCTACCTGCTCGCCCGCGAGATGCTGACTGTTCAGGAAAAGACCCTCTCATACAAGGAGGACGCGCTGCGGATCGCGCGGGAGCGGTACGAAGCGGGTCTCATTCCGGACTACGAGGTGCTGCGTGCGGAATCCGACCTCGAGAGTTACAGGCCGACGCTGCTCGCCGCGCGAAACCAGGTCGAGAATTCACTCATCGCGGTCGTCGATCTACTCGGCATCGAAGGAGTTTGGGAGGAGGTGACCCTTGTGGGAAGTCTCGAAGAGGAACATACGCCGCTTACTCCGGAGGGCCTCGAGCAGCAGGCACTTTCAAATAATTACTCGCTTCGGCAGTACGGCCAATCCATACTCCTGCAGGAGGTCCAGAACGATCTCAATAAAAGACAAAAGAACCCGACCGTATCGGCGTTTGCGGAATACTCTCTTAAAAGCGGCGTCGACTCCGCGACGGGCGCCCCGTTGTACTGGGGAGAGGACTCATGGGAGGGCGATCTTTCTGTCGGGCTCCAGGTGACCGTACCGCTCTCGAACCTCTTTCCCTGGAGCGGCGAGAATGCCGCAATAGCGCAGGGTGAGCTCGACAGAAAAAGGCTCGGCTACGAGCGTGATTCACTGAAGACGAGCGTACAGAGCGCCATCGAGACGCTCTTACGCACGATAGAGCAGAAAGAGTCCCAGATCGCTTCGAACAGGAAGGCGGTATCGCTCGCAGAGAGGCTCTACGAATCTGCGAAAGAGAGATATAGAAACGGGCTCATTACGAGCCTTGAGCTCCAGGATGCACAGGTGAATCTCAACGGCGCGCGGCTCGGATATCTCGAAGCGGTGTACGACTATAAAACGGCCCTGTTCGATCTTATGGACGCGGTGGGTGTCGACCGGTTGTAAGCGGTCACACGTGCATATGCAGTGGATTCCGAGACAGGAGGAAGGCATAGATGAAGAAAAAGGGAAAGGTCGCGCTGTTTATCATCCTCGGGATACTCGTGATCATTGCCGTGTTCGGCATCGTCCTTCGTTTCGCGGGCGTCGAGCCGCAGCGAGGGATGCCTAAAAAGAGCGTTCCTTCACCGGCCCAGGGAGAAACAGCCGCTTTGGCCCGAACGCGGCGGCTGACCGGCGGTCGGAGCGGTCTGGGCCCGTCCGGAGCCCGTGACCAGGCGGTGTTCCCCGTAAATGTGAGCCCAGCGGTGTATCGCAGGCTGGAAAACTATATTAAGCTGAACGGTGACGTCGCGGCCGAGACCACAATATATGTCTACCCCGACATCTCCGGAAAGGTCACCGATATCACGGTTCGGGTGGGAGAGGCGGTGAAAGAGGGACAGACCGTCGCCGTGGTGGACCCGTCCAAGCCGGGTAGCAGGTATGCCAAGAGTCCGGTAACCGCGTCGATATCCGGAATCGTGACGGCTATTCCGGTAATGCACGGTGCCGCGGTTTCATCTTCGGTACCGATCGTAGAGCTCGGAAGCCTCGAGCGCCTCAGGGTCGAGACGTTCGTTCCCGAGCGCTTCGTGGGAAAGATAAAAGTGGGAAGGAGCGCGCTGCTCTCGTTCGATGCCTACCCCGGCCTGACATTTCAGGCGCGGGTGGCGGAGATGAGCCCTGCGCTCGATCCTGTTTCCAGGAGTATGGAGATCAAGCTGGAGTTCGACGATCCGAAGCGGCAGGTCAAAGCGGGTATGTTCGCCGAGATACGGCTCGTCACTGAGGTTCGTTCCAACGCACTAACGGTACCGGCCGACAGTGTGATAAACCGGGGGGGCAGGCAGGTCGTTTTCGTCCTGGAGGGCTCGAACGCGACGGAACGGGAGGTCGTATCAGGGATCTCCGTTGACGGCATGACGGAGATTGTATCCGGTCTGAGCGTGGATGAGATGGTGGTAATACGGGGTCAGACGCTCCTCGACGACGGAGCGAAGGTGCGAGTCGTGGAAGGAGGAAAAAGCTCGACGGATGGTACCGGTCAGGGGGGCGGCGAATGAGCATGTTGAAGACGGTGGTCAACAGGCCCGTGATGATCTTCATAGTCTTCGTGCTTATCATCGGCGTCGGCATTTACGTGGTACGGGAGCTTCCGATCGACCTCTTCCCGGATGTCGAGAATCCCGTGCTCATAGTGACGACGACCTACTCGGGGGCCGGACCGGAGGAGGTGGAGGAGACGGTGACCCGGACACTCGAGGGATCGCTGAGCTCGGTTAGCGGTATCAGCAGCATGTCCTCGACCTCTTCGGAAGGTTCGAGCATGATACGCCTCACGTTTACCTGGGGTACGGACCTGAGCGAGGCGACGAACGACGTGCGCGACAAGATTGAGCTCGCCAAGCGCGGGCTTCCCGACGATGCGGATACGCCGCAGATATTCAAGTTCGACACCTCGATGATTCCGGTCTTACACCTCGCCATGCGGGGCAACAGGTCTCCGGAAGAGATGCGTCAGATCGCGGTGGACTACGTACAGCCGAGGATAGAGCAGGTCGAAGGTGTTGCCATAACAAGGGTGAGGGGGGGGAGGGAGCGCGAGATCAGGGTGGAGGTGACCCAAAACCGGCTCGAGGCCTACGACCTGACGCTTACCGGTATCGCCGGTATCCTCGCGAAGAACAACCTTCAGGTCGGTGGCGGCAAGATCACGGAGGGGGACACGAACCTTCTTATAAGAACGACGGGCGAATTTTCCTCGATCGAGGAGATAGAGAACACGGTGGTCTCATACAGGGGGCAGTCGCAGGTTCCGGTACGGCTCAGGGACATCGCCCGGGTGTATGACGGATACGAGGACCAGTCCGGCGTCGTATTCCTGAACGGAGAGCCGGGCGTGTACATCATGGTTCAGAAGCAGAGCGGGGAGAACTCGGTCGCGGTAGCCGACAATGTCAAGGAGCGGATCAAACGCATCAACGGCGGCCTCCCGACCGGCGTGGAGATCGAGGTCATCGACGATACCACGGAGCAGATAAGAAACTCCATCAACCAGGTTGTGTCCTCCGCCCTGTGGGGAGGGGTTTTCGCCGTAGCGGTGCTCTTCTTCTTTTTGCGGCGGATTCGGTCGACGCTCGTAGTCGGGCTGGCGATACCCATCGCCCTGCTTATCACGATGATGTCTCTCTATTTCGCCGGGCTCACGTTGAACATGATGACGCTCGCGGGACTCGCACTCGGCATAGGAATGGTGGTGGACAGCTCGATCGTCATCCTGGAGAACATACACCACTACCGAGAGCGCGGTACGAAGCTCAAACTTGCCGCAGTGCTCGGAAGCAGGGAGATGATAAATGCGATAACCGCTTCCACGCTGACGACGATCTGCGTGTTTCTCCCGCTCATCATGTTTAAACGGAAGCTCGAGATGATAGGGGTGCTTTTCAGCAACTTCTCCCTTGTCATTATAATCGCGCTTGTATCATCACTCTTAGTCGCCCTTTTTCTCGTGCCGGTGCTTTCGAGTAAATACCTGCCGGTTCATACGAACAGGCAAAGGCCGCTTAAAAACAGGTTCTTAAGGTGGATAGACGACGGTATGGAGTCGAGCTTCAAGGTGATCGAGGGCGCATACAAGAGGGCGCTCGGCGCGGTGCTCAACCACAAGCTCGTCACCCTGCTCATAATAGCGGCGGTTTTTGCCGGAAGCCTCATACTCGCGCCGCGGGCCGGCTTCACCCTCATACCCGAATCGAAGCAAGACACCGTGGAGGTCGAGGTAAAGCTTCCGCTCGGAACGAGGATCGAGGTGACGAAATCGGTGCTCGATGACCTGGAACGGGTGGTAAAAGAGGAGATTCCTTCATACAAGAACCTTATAGTCGAGGCCGGGTTCGGTAGGTTTTTCGGTGGCGCGAAGACCAACGAGGGGAGCATATCGGTCGTGCTGCCGGACTATGGGGAGCGGACCTACGACTCGGATGCGGTGAAGCAGATTCTTCGTTCTCACTTCGCCGACTTCCCCGGGGCGGAGCTTTCTTTTTCGCGGGGACGGAGCATGACACGGATGCTTATCGGATCGCCGATCGATATCGCCATCAAGACCGAAGACCTCGAAAGGGGGAAAGAAACGGCGCTTTTACTGCAGCGGCTCATTCGAACGCAGGTGCCCGAGGTGCCGGAGACGAGGATCGACTTCGAGGATGGCCTGCCGCAGCTCGAGGTGCACATCGACAGGGACCGTGCCGCGGCGTTCGGGCTCAGCGTCAGCGCAATCGGCAGCGAGATAGAGGCGAGTGTCGACGGTGTTACCGCAACGAGGTACCGGACCGGGGGCAACGAATATGACGTCGTAGTAATCCTCCAAAACGAAGATCGACAGTCGGTCCCCGACCTCGAGAAGATTTTCGTAACAAGCAGCACAGGGACACGGGTTCCCGTTTCAAATGTTGCTACTATCACCAGGGGCGAAGGCCCTGTAGACATAAACAGGGAGGACCAGACCCGTACCGTTCATCTCACCGGGAGCCTGCTTCCAGGTGTGAAGACGAACGAGGTGCAGGGGAGAATAAACACCTTGATTTCTCAGAATATAATACAGGACGAGGAACTGACTATAGAGTATGAGGGAGATATCGGCAATATGAAGAAATATCTCCCGACACTGCTGGCAGTGGTCGTTATCGCCCTGTTCCTCGTGTACGGAGTGATGGCGGGGCAGTTCGAGAGCTTCAGGGATCCCTTTATCATGTTTTTTACGATACCTATGGCGCTTATCGGAGTGATCGCCATCTATCTCATCACCGGGCAGCAGCTCAACATGTTCACGGCGGTGGGAGTTATCATGCTTTTCGGTATCGTGGTCAACAACGGCATAGTGCTCGTTGACTACACGAACCTGATGCGCGCGCGTGGCCTGCCCATACGGGACGCCTGTATCGAGGCGGGCGGTCATCGCCTGAGGCCTATTCTCATGACAACGCTTACCACGGTGCTGGCCATGGTACCCATGGGGTTCTTCCCGGGCGAGGGAGCGGAGCTCGTGCAGCCGATCGGGCAGACGGTGATAGGCGGTTTGAGCGTCAGTATGATCATGACGCTTTTCCTCATTCCCGTGCTCTACTCAATATTCAATCGGAATCACGGGAACAAAAGGATAGAATCGAAACGGCAAACGGAGGAGGGACCGGTCCATGAAAAGGCTTGAGATCATAGCGAACGCCTCGGTGGAAGACTCGCTCTTCGAGGCATTCCGGGCGAGGGGAGTGGTGCGGTACTATACGAAAGTCCCCGTGGTCCACGGTATCGGCAGCTCAGGCCCGAGAAAGGGAGACCATATCTGGCCTGAAGAGAACTTCCTCCTGATAATCTACTGTGACGAACAGGAGGCTCGAGATATCCGGGAAGCGGTCAGGGAGGTCAAGGACCGGTTCCCGGACGAAGGTCTGAAGCTGGGCATGATCGAGGAGTGCAGCTTTCCGTAACGGGCCTATATGTGCGCGATCGGTACGCCGCTGAATACGGTCATACGCCGGACCCTTTTAACGGAGCTTAAGAGTACATCCGGGCAAGGCGGACAACCCGTCACCATATCGTCATCGAGTCGAGGAACAGCCGTTTCAGGTCGTCCGGAGTGAAAGGCCTTGGACAGAGATTCGTGATCCGGTGCTGGGGTAAGGTCCCCTCGACCATCATATCCGCGTCCTGTTCCGTGTAGCCGACGGCACTGAGCCCGTTCGGCATCCCGGTGCGCTTCATGAGGGCCGAGACCGCGTCCGCGAGCACATTGCCCGCATCCTCCTTTCTTACGCCTTCCGTGTCGACACCCATCAGCGCCGCCGCCTCCAGGTGCCGCTGGGGCCGCGAGGGACCGGTGAACCGGAACGCCGCGGGTGCGTTCAGCACCACCGACATGCCGTGCGGTACGATGGGACTTCCATCGGGATATCCCTCGGGAACATACCCTTTCACCATGCCGGACACCGGGTACGACATTCCGTGGGGGAGGTGGAGCCCGGCGTTCCCGAAACCGATCCCGGCGAACGTGGCGGCGATGATCATCCTGCTCCTGGCTTCGTCATCGTCGGGATTCTCCACGACCCGGACTATATTCCCGCTCACGATCCTGATCGCCTCGCGCGCCCACACGTCGCTTATGGGATTCGAACCCTGGTAGGCGGGCCTGAGAGCAGGGGTCTCGGGCGCTTCCCTCCTGTCGAAGGGGAGGTTGGTATATGACTCGATCGCGTGTACTAGGACGTCGAACCCCGTACACGCCGCGACCATTCGGGGAAGGGTGTGGGTATTGTCCGGGTCCACTATGCCGATCGACGGTCTGACGAACCGGTGGGCGATCCCGGTTTTTGCCTGCATCTTTTCATAGTCGAAGATGACGACCCCGGTGGTTTCGCTCCCCGTGCCCGCGGTCGTCGGAATGCAGATGAGCGGCTTCAGCGGCCCCGGCACCGGTCTTCCCTCGCCGATCGGGCTGTTGACGTAGGCGAGAAAGTCCGCCGGGTACGAGGTATACAGGTTTGCCGCCTTCGCGGTGTCCATGCTCGAGCCGCCGCCGATCCCGACGAACCCGTCGAACCTCCCCTCCCTGGCGAACCGGATCGCTTCCTCGAGTGACCTTTTTGTGGGCTCGACGTGCGCACTGTCGAAGAGGACCATCTCGATGCCCTCTTTTTTCAACGATTCGAGAACCATCCCTACTGGGCCCATTCCGGCGAGTCGTTTGTCCGTGACCACCATCACGCGTGCCGCACCGAGTTCCTTCATATCGAAACCGGCCTCGCGGGTGGCCCCGAATCCGTACTTGATGTTCGCGGCACCCATGGTGAGTATTGTTTCATACCGCATGGTTATCTCCTTTTCAGGGCCTCATAAGAGCGGACCTTGTCTCACTCTATTCGGATTAGGGAAATATTGCAAGTGTATTGAGGAATACGGAAGCTACCACCCCTTGTTTTTAGCTTGAAATCGTGCCGGTATGTTTGTATTGTAAAAACAGCGTGAACGGTTATTTTCCTGCGGCGGGATCGTAAGCTGTTTTCATCTAGGTACCTGCCGTATTGATGAAGAGCTTTAGGTCCCGGCGGGGATTCGAAAGCCGTTCGCCCGGGATAACGCTTCGAATACCATCGCTGATCTGGAGGAACGAATGAAAATAGCAATCGCATACGAATCCAAGTATGGAAACGGGAAGAAATGCATGGAGTTCCTGAAGGAGGAGCTAGCTAAAAACAGGCACGAGGTTGACCTGTTCTCCGTGCGGGAAAAAAATCCGAACGAGACAGGAGCGGCGGACCTGTATGTATTCAGCGCGCCGGTGCATGCGGGTAATGTGGCGGGGAAGATGAAGAAGTATGTCAAGAAGGCGATGTTCCCGAAGGAGGGCGCGAAATATGCGCTCGTTGCCACAAGCGGCTCCGGTAAGTGCGAGAAGTGCTTCGCAACGCTGGAGGGCCTGCTCGATCCGAAGGGACTTCAGAAAGCGGTGGACGGACTGTCGATCCTTGTAACAGGCATGAAGGGCCCCTGCGAGGAAGGTTACGAAGCACGGATCACGGAGTTCGCGAAGAAGTTAACAGTCTAGCGCAAAAAAATGGGGACAGCGCCCATTTTTTTACTCTTAAAAAATAAAATAGGCGCTGTCCCCAATTACAGCACCTTCTTAAGTATGAAGGGTGGTACGATTTCGAGGTCTATGTATCTCTTCTTCACATTTTCGGGGAGGTGCTTGAAATCCCGTACCGTTCCCCTGCATTCCTTCGATCCGCAGCGGCACTTCATCTCCCAGTGATCCTCGTCCATCGTCGTCGAGTAGTCGAAGGAAAGCTCCTCCCCATTGGCTATGTCCCTGATCGCATGAAGGAATATCCTTCCCCCGCTGTATCTGACCCCGCAGTTCGGGTCACAGGAGTGGTTGACATAGTCGTCGGCCTCTCCCGAAGGGCCGAGGTAGGTATCGTCATCGATCTGAAGAAAATGGCAGTTATCCGGAGTGTTGCAGCTTTTATACACCTCCTTGGAGCAGCGTTCTCCCTTGAATTCGAGAACCCGGTCGCCGCGTAAGATGGACCGGGCCGCGAACACGCCGAGGCCCTTGTGCGTCTTCCTGATATCGAAGCTCATCGGTTTGCCCATGCAGCCCTTTTACCTGTTCCCCGCTTGCACCCGCTACAGTTAGCCCTTTTTCCTGCCTTGTGTTTTTTCCTTGTCAGCCGGGACATGCATTCCGTTACTCCGATCGAGCCTGACCGAATACCAGTCTATTTTCCTCGTGATGAACATCACGAAGCCGAGCAGTAAAAAGACGATAGCCGACCCGAGAAGAAGCGCGTAGTCCTCGAGCTGCATTAGAACGAAGAGGCAGACATATAGAAGCACTAAAAGGAGGGTGAAGAAAACAGTCCGCTTCTTTTTTTCCAGTATCCGGGCGGAGTACGCGCTTATGATGCCGATCGTGACCAGGGAAGCGAGCACGTAGGAGTAAGTAAACGCCATGTGCTCGGACAAAGAGAGCAAAAGGAGAAAAAAGACGCTCATCGCAAGGCCGACCATAAGGTACTGGAACGGATGTATTCGCAGCCGGTTTATGACTTCGAGGAGGAAGAATGCCACGAAGGTGAGTATGATGAAGAGGATCGCGTACTTCACGGACCTCATTGTCTTGTGGTAGTGATCGACGGAGAGAAATAGCTTCGCACCGTACGCCGAGTTCAGAAGCGCGCCGCCGGTCCCGGAGAAGTTCGGGGCCGAGCTCTTCCACGACTGGCCGTAACTCCTGCTCAAATAGGAGATCTCATAGGACGCGCTGAACCCGTCGGCGTCGATCTCGTGCTCGGTCGGGAGGTAGGACCCTATGAAGCTCGGGTCGGGCCAACTCGAGGTGACTTCTGTTTGGTTGCTCCTCCCGACCGGGACGAAATACAGCTCTTCCGATCCGTTGATCTTGAAGTCGAGCTCGAAGCTGTTCCTGCCGGTGAGGGTTTTTTCCGGGTCGGGGACCTTCGCGTTTATTCCGGAGCTGAAGATCTCCTGGTCGGTTATACCCGGCTCGAAGCTTCGGCCCGAGCCGTTCCACTTGAAGTCTACGCCCTCGCGGATACCGCGCATGTCGGTGATCGCAAGGGAGAGATATACCTCGTCCCACAGGATGTCGTCTGCAGGAAGCTTCATTTCGCGTATATCTATCGGTGAAAAGTATCCCTTCATGCCGATCGACGCCCTGTATACGACCACGTCGAATATCCCGCGCGACCGTATCTCGGGATCGATACTCGTCTCTATGGCAAGGTCGTCCGGGAGAAACTGGGCGTATTGCCTGCCGGTATGCTGCACCTTGTTCTCGTCTATCCAGTATACCCTGTACGGCACAGTGATGAAGGGACCGGCAACGGTTTGCAACCCTCCCCATTTCTCTCCCACCTCGAACGCTGCGGTGTCGCGGCGCCCCTGTCGCTCCGTGATGAGCGAGCGTATGAGAAAAAGCGGAACGAGAAGTATTACGGTGACGACTCCCACGAATAGTACCTTTATAAACACGGAATCGCTCAGGTTTTTTTTCACTTTCACTACGGTCCCTTCTTGGGATTTTTCTCGTATACACATTATTATATCACAGTACGGATGGAATAATAAACAAAAGACCTTTAGTTTTCACATTTTTCAGGGAGTCGTTCATTTATGCGGTATGAGAGAAGCGGGAGTGTGCACGCCGCCTTCCGGGGTCGGCATGCTTTATAAAAGCATCTTCAAATTCCTCGAAAGCACGTCCCCATATTCGTCCATGTCGTGTCGTCTGAGCTTCGCTGAAAGCGTTTTCGACGAATCGTGCCTGTTTTGGAGTATGAGCTTGGTCTCCCTTCTCGCGAAGCGTTCGAGATCGATCTTTTTTTTGAGGTAGGGCCGGTTTAACGGGCAGACCGTCTGGCACTTGATGCAGCCGACGATGGCGTTGTGGTCTCGTTCTTTTATGTACTCCGGGAAATCGCCCGCGGTTTCGTTGTGGATCGTGATACACCTGCCCGTATTGAGCGCCGGTTTCAGCCCGCCGGGCGTCTGCGTCTCGCCGTCGATGCAGCCGGTGGGGCAGTTGTCCGCGCAGCGGGTGCAACCCTCGCACTCCTTCAGGAGGGTTTTTTCCCCCCAGTCGTCTCTTTCGATGCGGCATGCGATATGAAACGCCTCGATCCGTGCGAAGCTTCCCATCAGGGGGACGTAGCAGAGACAGTTCCTGCCGTAGCTGCCGAGCCCGCTGCGCGCGGCGAGAAGCTTCAGCGGAAGAAGGGCCTTTTCGATCTTCACTGTGGGCCCGAAACTTCGGTTCAGGGCGTCGAAGCAGTCTTCACGTATCTTTCTGTAGATATACGTGGGAGGAATTACCGTCTTCAGCCTCCGCTTACCGGAATCGAAACTGACGATAGACAGGCCCTGCGGCACGGCGATGACGATTATCGAATGTGCCCGGCACCCGTTCCAGGGGCTTTGATACCGGAAGGGGGAAAGGTATTGTTCGAAAACCTCCCCGTCGATACCGTCCGAGCCGTACAGCGCTTCGATTTCTCGTTTCAGTTCCTTCAGGTGCACGGAGGAAACGACCCTGTACTTCGCGCCGTACCGGTCGAGACTGATACCAAGCTCTTCCAGCGCTTTCATGAGCATTCCCTTGTTAGATTATGTCGTATATCCTGAGGATCACGAAAGCGGCCCGGCAGCATCCATAGCCTTCGTATGGCAGTTTCTTACATGTATGTGACGACCGGTACCGGCCGTCCCGCCCCGTTCTCCGATTACGGTGAATAACTAAAATAGTACGTCATGCTCGTTCAGTAAACAGCGGATATCCAGTGCCCGCGCAGCCGGTCTTGTCATGTTCCCGGCGCCGAAACACTGCCGGTTCCACCGATCCGGGAGGCGGAGGGGTTTGGGTATCGTCTCGGTCAGCATTGCGGAAGCAACAGGGAGAAGGATGCTGTTCGGCTTCGTCTGAGGATGCCTGTATAAGGTGACGGAGAGGGGGTGTGGTATACCCTGATGCCGTATCGTACTACGGCGGTGTCCGTGCGAATTGTAAAAGGAAGAATCCAGCCTGGATACACGGGTGCCGCCGTCTTTACAAGTGAGCCGTGCGGGTACACCTCCACTGATGGACTAAGAGGGATAAAAACAGACTCGTCCCTTCCAATAGGCTCCGGTCGTGATGCGTTTTAGAGAGTTAATGAAAGCCCCGGGCATAGCCCGGGGCCTTGGTGGCTGATTCAGATAACCTGAACGTTTGTTGCCTGCAGGCCTTTCGGCCCTTCTTTCAGCTCGAAGCTAACTTCCTGGTCCTCGACCAGCGTCTTGAAACCGCTGGAAACGATTTCCGAGTAGTGTACGAACACGTCGTCACCGTCTTCCCTGCTGATGAAACCGTACCCCTTCTGTTCATTAAACCACTTTACTTTTCCTTCCGGCATGTACTGAAACTCCTCTAAAGAATAATGATCATCTTTCGTAAAAGATAAAAAAAGTTACTGTTTTTTATATCCTTAGTCAAGTAAAGATAGGAAATATTTCAAACTTTATTTTTTTGGTCGGCGCCCGGATTTCAATGGTTTTGGAACGGTCCGGATGACAGCAGCCTGTTGCCGCCTCCTTGATATATCTCATGGATAAAGCTGCCGAAAAAGAGGATACCGTAGGACGCGGCTATCGGGAGCAGCATATACATCAGCTATATCGATGGCGATCCGAATCGTGATCTCAAGTTCGCGATGAAACTGAATACAGGCGAATCCTGGAGTACCGAGAACGTTGATTCGGAAGCAGACTGCGGCGGGGCCACCTCCATTATCGTCACAGGAAGCACCGTGTGCATCGGCTACTGGGAATATATTGACTCCGATGGCAACCTCAAGTTCGCGTAGAGCACGGGCGATGGGGACAGCTGGTGATGCCGGCGTTATTTTCCATGTGCCGCGGAGCCTGTAAATGGGTAACCTGAAGACATAATCCGCATTATTCGCATGCAGTCGGTTTATACTGAAAAACCGCATCGTACACCGCGGGTTGTTTCTCGCGTTATTCTTCCGGTCGTTATCCCGGTTCGCTTCGTACTATCTCAATTGTGTTTCCCTCCTGTGTTAAAGAGAAGGGGACGCTTTCCCGCTTTATAGCAAACCGCTTGACCGGGATCAGCGAAGCGCGATATCATTTAGTGAAAACGAAAACAAACACGGGTCTTCACGGCGAAGGGAAATCGACCGGCGGTACGGACGGGTTCCGGCGCCGTATGAACGACCCCCGGATGGTGCGATCCCATGTTCGATACGATACATTCGACGATTGACCCGGAAGACGTCATCGACATCCATGTGCATCTCGGCGGCCCCCCGGGCGAGAACGACGATATGTACTTTTGGTCGGACCGGTTCACCCGTTCGCTTGCGTTCAGGGGTATGAGGCTCGTCACGAAATTGAACGCGACCCAGGTAACGGCGCTTCGGTACGTGAACGTGATCTTTAGACAGCTTTCCGCGTCGAGACACGTGGACAAGGCGGTGCTGCTCGCGCTCGATCACGTGTATTCGGAAGCGGGCGCACGGCTCGTTGAAGGCACGCACCTCTTCGTCTCGAACGAGTTCGTGGCTTCGATGGCGCAGCTCTACCGCGAGTTTCTGTTCGGCTGTTCGGTGCATCCATACTCTCAGGATGCGGTCGAACGACTCTTTTTGTGCGCCGAAAACGGCGCGGTCCTCTGCAAGTGGCTGCCGTCGTCGCAGGGAATCGATCCGACCCATCCGCTGTCCGTCAGGTTCTACCGGGCGCTGGCCGAGCTGGGGCTGCCGCTTCTTTTGCATGTCGGACCGGAAGACGCGATTCCGTGCAACCTCGAGAAAAAAAAGGAGCTTCTATACAATTCGGCAGCGGGCGATTACGGCACGGCCCCCGGAGACGCGGTTTCCATGGCGCTGGACCAGGGTGCGACCGTCATAGTGGCGCACTGCGGCACGCCGCTCGGCGCCCTGTTCGATCCCGACAACGAATACTGGGAACACGTGTTCGAAACGTTTCTCGAGCGGCTCTCAAGCGCCGACCTGAGCCGCCCGCTCTACGCCGACATTTCGGCGTTCTGCCTGCCCGGCCGATACAAGTATATCAAGCGGCTCGTCCCTCTCGCTAAAGAGATGCCGCACCGGTTTTTATACGGCAGCGATTATCCCGTCCCGATAGTCTCGTTTTCTGAAAAGAGGGGGCTGGAGGAGATCCTCGAGACATTCGGATGGATCGCAGGGCGCGCCCTCCCGACGAACGATTTCGACAAGAACTACCAGCTTCTCGAGAAACGGTTCCCGAAAACAACCTTCACGGCGGCGTCGAAGGTCCTACGCAATCCGAGGCGGCGGCCGCCGGGTTCCGCCCGCTACCTGAGAACGATTGGAAAGAAAACGCGGAGAATATTTCATTTTCAGGACGATTGACGACGATGGCGCGGTACGGCCGCACTCTGTCAGGGGCGGTAGAGATCTATAAGCGTCTGTGTCGCATTGGCGATCACCTCCACGCCGGTGATCTTTCTGTTTCTGCCCACCTCGAGATGCCGCTCCAGTGCGGGGACATCGAGGCCGAGCATCACGATCCTCCCGTCGATATCATCTCTCGAGGCGCTGTCCGTAAGAATTTCGTGGTAGGAGTAACTTGTGAAGTTGTGACTGAAGTCGATATCATACCATCCCTGCTTGTCGGTCTTTATTTTTCGATTCCCGAAGTACAGCTCCCCGTTTCTGAAGACCTGGCCGGACGTGAGGCCGAGGTAGGTAATGGAGAGAAACAGGGGTGTCGAGAGGTAGTTGTTCCCGTCGATCCGTACCACGGACGGCACCCCTTCGACGAGTCCCCGCTTGTTCAGTCCGACATCGCTTATCGAGGTGAATGCGCCGCTCCGAGCGATCTTTGCGAGCGGAAACAGCGCTCCCTGCGCCATCCATACGTGATTATACGTTATCTCGTTGAAGCGGGAGGCCGCATAGGGATCGTGGTTCACCCCGGCGCCGGATGTCATGGCGCTGAAGAATAAGTTCGGTTTTCCTACGACCGAGGATAAGAGCCTTGAATCAGATTGCGAGGCCCCCTTTTGATACTGAGTGATGAGCAGGTTGAGGTACAGGCATTTCGGTACGTAGTTCGAGTATATCGAATCGATAAAATCCGCATACCGGTCTCTCGATAACGGATAGGGACCGATTTCCTCAACGGTTTTTTCATCTATATACACTATGGTGATATCACTCGAATCGGCGGAGGCCGTGGTACAGGCGGCGATACAAAGGAGGGCCAGAGAAATAAAAACGAAAAACGGTTTCATTCGGGTACCCCTCGTAAGGAGCGAATACGAACAGCTATCATTGTACCGGTACTCCGTATACTGGTCAATACGAATTATTGCCTCGTACGGTATCTTCTCCCCTGAGGCAGGCGAAAAGCCGCGTACGGGCGGAGGGGGAACCAGGGGATGAATACAAGCGGGTACTATCAGAGGCCGAGACGCAATTCCGTTTATGAACGGCACAAAGAAAAGATCAGTCCATATAGTAGCCGCCGTTAATATTGATAGTCTCACCGGTGATGAACGACGATTCATCCGAAGCGAGAAACATCATGAGGTAGGACATGTCTTCCACCGTCCCGAGCCTCTTTAAGGGGATGAGTTCCGCCACTTCCCTCTTTTTCTTCTCGTCCCAGTGTCTCATCAGATTGGTCAGTACCGCATGCGGCGCGATACAGTTGCAGGTGATACCGAACGGTCCAAGGGCCCTTGCGGTCGATCTCGTGAGGGTGATCACGCCGCCTTTCGAAGCGCCGTATGCGAACGTTGTCGAGTTGTCGCCCCGTTTGCCGACAATCGACGCGACGTTCACGATTCGGCCGTACCTGTTCTTCTTCATGATGGGGGTTACCGCCCTGATACCGTAGAGAACGCCTTTCAGGTTGATGTTGATCGTTCTGTCTATCAGGTCGTTCGTCGTCTCCTCGATCGTCGCGGGCGTGAGCAGCCCAGCGTTGTTGACGAGAATGTGGACGGTGCCGAACGTCTCGACCGTTTTATTCACCATGTCTTCGACCTGTTTGCTGTGGGCAATGTCGCAGACCGTCGCGAGACATTCTCCCCCCTCTTTTTCGATCTCCCTTTTTGCTTCTTGTAGAATATCAGGCACGATATCGGATATCGATACTTTCGCTCCTTCGGCGACCATGTCCAGCGCGAGCTGTTTTCCCATGCCCCTCGCGGAACCGGTAATGATCGCCGTCTTACCCTCAAACCGTTTTGCCACTCGTGTGCTCATAACGACGGGTCTCCTTCCTGTAGTAATGTCGCATGCAATTAGAATAGTACACTGGTTGATGATAATTTAGTAACAGATATTGAGTCAAGTATAACATATTCTATATGCCATGCAAACAAATATCATGCTTCATGCGGGAAATACTGCTTTCTTTCGTATCAGGAGGAGAAACGGGAGGGACGAAAGCCCTATACCACAACGAGCTCCGCGCCGCTGGCGCGTATGATAGTCCGGTACTCGTCCGAGATTTCCGAATCGGTGATGATGACGTCGAAGTCGTTGATGTCGGCGAAATAGCCTATCTTTGCCGTTCCGAATTTTGTCGAATCGACGGCCAGTATTTTTGTCTTGGACGAACCGAGCGCGGACTTTTTTGTTTCCACCTCGTATGGATTCGCGCATGTCACGCCAAGGGTTTCATGGACTCCTGCCGCCGAAATAAACCCTTTGTCCGCCCTCGTTCTTCTAATGAGCTCTATTCCTTCGGGACTTTCGAACATCAGGGTATTGTCGTGCAGGTATCCGCCTGCGATGATCGGCGCGCAGCCCTTTTTTCTGTATACCTCGACGAGAATATTGAGCGCGTAGCAGAGAATCGTAACGGAGATCTCCTCGGGGATGAACTTCGCGATTTGCTCCATCGTTGAGCCCACATCGAGTATTATGGTGTCGTGCGGCTCCACCATCGATGCGGCCCGCTGCCCGATACGAAGCTTCTCCCTCGTTCTCCTCGTTTCCTCGTGATATATGAGATATTTTTCGCTGTCTCGCTCGGTATCCCTCGAGACCTTGAATATCGCTCCTCCCGGTATGAGATCGACTATGTTGTCCTCTTCAAGAAGGCTGAGGTCCCGCCTGATGGTCATCTCCGAGACATGCAGTTTATTGGTGAGCTCTTTTATCGTTACCGCATTCCTGTACCGGAGCGTCTCAATAATGCTTTTTATTCTTGCGTTCTTGTCCACTGTCGGTGTCTCCGGCACGCGCTTCGGCGTTCCCCGTAATAATTCAATATATATATCATTATTGAAACTTTGTCAAGAAGGCTTTGGCTCTCTCGGGTGGAGGGATAATAGCGCGGAACTGCTCCATATAAGATTTCTCGATCCGGCATGGGCTGTTTTTCGTTCCGGGCAAAAAAAAAGTTGACAGCCGTTGAAGTATTGTTATAATCGTAACAAAAGGTGAGAGGATATTTACCTTGAGAAGGATTCTTTCGACGGATACGGGGGGATTGGAGTGGGACTCGTATACGCAGGTGTGTTTTCCCCCGCTTCGGTCGGTATGTGTCCGGGCTTCCAGTTTCGATGACGAATCGCGATACGTTGCCCTGCCGCGGGGTGCCGTATCACCCCGCAAAAGGGAAAGTGGGCGATAACACTACCCATTGGGAGGGATGTACAATGCGAGCGGCCGTATATAGAGGGGTCCGGGATGTTCGGTGTATGGCGGTCGATGTGCCCGCGATCGGCGACAACGAAGCGCTTGTAAAGGTGAGGGTAGCGGCTGTATGCGGGACGGATGTGAAGATATACCGCTACGGCCATCGTGCAATCAAGGGAGAGGGGGAACGCATACTCGGCCACGAATTTTCGGGGGAGATAGTAAAGCTCGGAAAGAATGTGAAGGGCTATGAGGTCGGTATGAGGGTCGGAGTCGAGCCCAACTTCGGTTGCGGACGCTGCCGGGTCTGCAGGAACGGATTGATATCGTACTGTGACGAGTACAACTGCCTGGGTATTACCGTAGACGGCGGTTTTGCCGAGTACGTGAAAATAGGTGAATCGGCGCTCATTCAGGGCAATATGGTACCGTTCGACGAAACCGTTGATTTCGATGAAGCGGCACTGGCAGAGCCGCTTGCATGCTGTATAAACGGGTTCGAGTCGGTCGGAACAAAGCCGGGCGATTATGTGGTGATCGTGGGGGCGGGACCCATCGGCATTTTACATCTTCAGATCAGCAGGGTTGCAGGAGCAAGCAGGGTGATCGTCGCCGACGTCTCCGAAGAACGGCTTCGTTTTACGAAACGTTTTAAGCCCGACGTTTTGATAAATTCAGGCAAGGAAGACCTTTTAGAGTCGGTACTGCGGCATACGGGGGGAAGAGGAGCGGATGTGGTAATAACCGCCTGTCCTGTCGCATCGGTACAGAGTATGGCGGTTCTGATTTCGGCAAAACTGGGAAGGGTTCTCTTATTCGGCGGCCTCCCGAAGGGAAGCGACTCCGTCGCTATCGACACAAACACCATACACTATAACGGCATTACGGTTACCGGAACCACCGGCTCCAACGTCTCGCAGTACGGAAAGTCTTTGGACCTGATTACAGAAAGGAAAATAGATACCAAGTCGCTTATAAGCAAGCGGTTCGATATCTCGCAGATTGATAAAGCGTTGCAGTACGCTGAGAGCGGGAGGGGATTAAAAACAGTTATTGAGTTCGAATCGTAACAGCCGAACGCGGGGGAGAGCGGCGGCAGAAGAACGAGGCTCAAAACGGACCTTCCTCGGTCTCGGCGGTACCGATTATTCAAGAAGGCGCAAAACCCAACGCCGCAGTCGGAACTTTTTTCAAAGGAGCTTAGTGATGTATGTAGCCGGAATGGACATTGGAACGACAGGGGTAAAAACGATGATCACCGATACGGACGGTACCGTGCGGGGAGTATCATACAGGGAGTATCCCTGTAAATATCCATATCCGGGATGGGTGGAGCAGGATGTCGAGTATATGTGGAACAAAATCTGCGAGTCCACCGGCGAAGCGATCAATAAGAGCGGCATCAATCCGAAGGAGATAGGCTCTCTCGGAATATCGAGCCAGCGGGGAACCTTTCTCCCCGTTGACGGCGGGATGAAGCCGATAGGCGACTCGATCGTATGGGCCGACGTCCGGGCGGATCGGGAGGTCGAATGGATCAGAAAGGAAATAGGGGAAGAAAGGGTTCACGAGCTGACGGGAGTTCCGGTATCGGCCATGTGGGCCTATCCGAAGATGAAGTGGTATATCGACAACAGTGACGACGGACTGGAAAGAACATACAAAATCCTCAACGGCCAGGAATATTTTCTCTACAGGCTCGGCGCCGAGGAGCTCAGTACCGACCCCGCATCCATTACACTGAACGGCATGATGGATATAGAGAAGCTGGACTGGAGCGGCGAGCTCTGTGAGAAGATCGGGTTGCCGCTGGACAAGCTGCCGCCGATGGAGGAAAAAGACATCGGCAGCTAAAGGTTGGCGTGCCGGCCTTCCGGGTTACAGATTTCAGACCCTGCATCTGATCGTTCACTCATTTATCCAGAAGCCGCCGCAGCAAGCCGATGACGATATTCATCCTCGGGACACGCGCCATATACTCTTTGTAATCTTCACCGAACTTGGCGACGCAGTCGGCGTCGGCATCGTATGAGGTGATATAGAGGAGGGGGGCTGCGGCTGCACCGCACGCTACCGCCTGCCAGTTCTGGGCTATCAGCATAAGAGAAACGCATATTACGATCCCCGCCAGATACTGCGGGTGGCGGACCACCGAGTATATACCCGAATCGACGAGCTTTGTCGTATGCATATAACTTTTACCCTTTTTTACCATCCCTTTTCTTCGAAATGTGAATATCGGCAGCCATCCCAGCACGGCGGAGACCCACAAGAGCCCCCAGCCGATATTACGCACGAGGTCGATGCCGGTTTTATTGTAGAACAGGATCACGCACGCTATCTGTCCGAGCATGAATACAGTGAGCAGTATCGACAATACCATGTCTCTTTTTGTCGTCATGGCGGTTGATCGTCCTTTCTATAAAGGTCTGTTTCCCGCGCGTAACGGCCTGGGAAAAAGGGCTTTTAATCCTCGCCCTTTTACTATTACGATGAAAATTCACAGGTAAAGATTCGACCCCGAGCTCATTTCGCCGGTTTCAGGATCAGTCTGTGTTTCGAGCTCTTTTCCACATCGCCCTTTTCCCAGAGCGTCGGATGGTATTGAACAAGACGCCACGGATCGATCAGATCGTCGTAGTGAGTGTGCCCGGGGTGGCCGCTCTGTCCGGTCGTGTGCATCGTCAGGGAAGCGGAAAGGTCGCCCAAGTCGATGATCTGGCGCATGGACGTGATCGATTTCGCTTCGAAGGGCTCGTCGTACATCCAGTCGCATCTGTTCACCTGCTGGATGCCTCCGCTCACCGGCACGGGACCACTGTTGAAAACAGCCTCGATCGGCCCGATTCCCGATTCCCCGAAAGTCTGGTTCCTGAACACGATGACGTGAATGTCTCCCCATCTCCAATCGGCCGGGTCATCCCCCAGTTCGTCGACGCCGGTCTTGTAGGCTTTTTCGAACGCGAGGGCCAGGATTTCATCGCGTGTTTCCTTCGCATCGAGCGTCGTGACGTCGTCCCACCACCGGTTTTCCGGTTCCCGAAGCAGCTTGTACATCAAGCTCAGCAACCAGGATCCCCTCGGAGGCCACAGCTTTTCCATCAACTGGTCCTTGAAGGTTTCTTCGATCAGTTTCTGCCAGAAATAGCCGTACAGCGCGGCAGCCGGGCTTTCCATCTGCATATTCGCGTCCCAATCCAGTAGGAGCTTTTTCGCGTTTTCGAGGGCTCCGTCTTCGAAACTGAGAGACCTAAGGTACGGCAAAACCTCGATCGCGGAGAGATTCAGACAGTCTCCCTGCATGCGCGCGACGTCCTCCACCGATATGCCGTCGGCATCCGCCTCTATCATATCGGTTATCCGTTTCGCCCGGTACCCCTCGTCGAAATCCCTGCCGATGAGATAGGGGTAGTTGTTGGAAACCACGGGATTGTTGGCGGTGACGATGAAGCCTTTGTCGGGGTTGTACAGATAGGGAAGCTCGTCGTACGGAATATACCCTTCCCACTCGTACTCATCCGTCCAGCCGGGAGCGGGTATCAACCCTTCACCCTTCGCCCGGATCGGGATGAGGCCCGGCGCCTGGTACCCTATGTTTCCGCCGGTGTCCGCGTACACGAAATTCTGAGACGGCGTATCCCAGTAGCGGAGCGCTTCCCGAAACTCCTCGAAGTTTCGCGCCCGGTTAAGAAGTATGAGGGATTTCAGGGCGGTGCTGTGTCGCAGGGCCGCCCATCGCAGCGACAGGGCGGTGAGCTCGAGATTTTCCGGGAACGTCTTGTGGGATGCGACGCCGAAGTTGCTGTAGTCGAGCATGTAGCCATGGTCGGTGACGATCGGCCCGTGCCGGGTCGACCGCACGAGCAACCTGTACGGATAGTCCTCGTCGTGTACGGCGATCTCCTCGCTTGCCAGCTCCATATAGACCCATTCCCCATTTACCTCGTACTGGTTCGGGTTTTCTGGATTTATTCGCTCGATGTACAGGTCCTGCGTGTCCGGATAGAGGTTGGTCATACCCCAGGCGATCCGGTCGTTGTGGCCGACGACCACCCCCGGAACGCCCGCGAAGGAGAAACCGCGGACATTTATACCGCGGCCGCCGTTTTCTTCGCAGTGAAGGCCGATTTCGTACCAGATGGAGGGCATCTGCACGGAGAGATGGGGGTCGTTGGCGAGCAGCGCCGTTTTAGTCGAGGTCAACGTCCCAGAGACGACCCAACTGTTCGATGCCGCTTCGCCGAATACCAACCCCTCATCCGGATCGAACCCGCCTGCCAGCCCGGTATCGAGCGTGGCGATAATAGACAAACGCTCCTCGTCCAGTACACCGAGTCCCGCTTCCATTCTTCCGCCACCTATAAAAATAAGCTCGTCATCCGATACGATGTATGGCATCTCGTCTTCGCGGTAGGGGGGCAAAAAGTCGGCCGCCATTTCGAGCCCGACCGCACGGATCATCTCGATGTTTTTCAGCTCGACCTCCATGTTCGAGCCGAGGTCCTGGGACATCACCTTTATCCAGGTAAGTGTATTGACCGGCTCCCACGGCTCGATCTCGAACTCGACGCCGGTAAGCTTCAAAAGCGAAAACTCGAGACCGAGCTTTCGAGGCTTTTTATTCAGGATGTACGCGTTGACGCCTGCAGCGTAGGCGTCGAGTATTCGCTTCAAGTCGGCGTCGATCAGCACGTACTCCTCCTGCGCGATGCGGGCGAAGCCGACGGTACGAAGGTAGATGTCGGTTCCGAGAACCGCTTCGCCGAACAGCTCGGCGAGGCGTCCCGAGCCGATGCGCCGCCAGAATTCCATCTGCCAGAAGCGGTCCTGTGCGTGCACGTACCCCTGGGCGAAGAACAGGTCGTCCTCCGTTTGGGCGTATATGTGCGGGATGCCGTTTTTGTCGCGGTATATGTCGACTGGAGCGGCCAGGCCTTCCAGCGTGACAGTACCCCGTGTTTTCGGATAGGACCGTCGAAGGATCAGTTTCCAGGTTCCGAAAAGAACGGCGACGACGACAATGACGCAACCCGCCGCTATTATGACGTTACGCAGCGATTTTCGCATCATTTCCTCCTTTTCATACAGGTTTTTGAAGAACGGCGGTCGTATGGAACACTTCCACCGCCCGAGTCGTTTTTTTCATCCCGTACCCTAAAAAGGTCTATCGTAGTATAAAAATATATTTTGTCAATAAAAATCTAAAATTTGTCAATTTATCGTTTGGAGAATGAATACCGCGTTGTCTTTTTCATGATCGCCGAAGAGGCGGGTGGCGCAAATCCTATCCGATCATGCCTAATACCGGAAAACTCGTCAATAGGGTTCAAGGAGGGTGGCTACCGGATCGTTATCTTGGTCTCCTTTTTGATATGTTCTCGTAATTTCACTTGCGGCACAGGTAACTGGTGAAGTAGCCGAAAAGCCATTTCTTCATGGAAACGATGGTGAAACCGGCTTTATCGAAGCCCCGTTCCAGCTCATCGAAGGTGAACCGTTCTCTCGGCTCCTCGATGAGGAGGACACCGCCGGGGATATATGCAATTCGTTTCACGAAATGCCATTATAAAAATGAAAATTCACAGGTAAACGGGCTGTTTCTCAAATGATTAGTAGGAATCTTTATCTCATCCATATACATATACGGGCTCGAATGATACATTTTCACCCAAAATGGCAATAATGGCGTGAATCCTGTGTAACAAACAGGGTTTTTGACCCTGTATCCTTTTCCTCTCCCCCCATACCGGCTTCCTATCCATATAATTCGCCAGGATCGTGATATTCTGGACCGCAGCGACAAGGTAATCCTGTATCTCCATCCTCCATAGACGCCGCCAACGAGCTCTCTTATACCCATATCGTGTCGATCGGGCAAATGACCGCTCCGACAGGTGCTGACGAGTCCTGATATCTCTCTTCGCTTCTCCGCTGCCGGCAGCAGCAAGCATGCTGTCCAATAGGGCCTGCCTCATGTGCCGTTTGAGTGTTCGGCCGTTCTTCGATCTCGTACACTGCTCCTTGAGTACGCACCCGGCACACGCTTTAGAAGACGCCTTGTATTCATAAGTTTTACGCTTCTTATTGTACATACGTCTCTTTAACACATGCCCCGCAGGGCACCTGTAGGTATCAGTATCAGGATCATAATGAAACTCTTCCTTCGGGAATATCCCTTTCTTGCTTCCTGTTCCCCGCTGTGTCTCCCCAAGAGAAGGTATATGGGCTTTTATTCCCACATCATGACAGTACAGATAGTTCTCTATACTACCATACCTGCTGTCCGCCACCACGGTATCAACCTTGTTTTGAGTGTTCTCCTGATTGATCTCAATCATCTCTCGAAGTACTTCACCATCATCCACTGAGCCGGGCGTGACCTTCGTGGCAGTGATCACCTCACAACGAGGGTCTACCACTCTATGCGTCTTATACCGCAACTTCGGGGTGCCCCTGCTGTGCCGCGTCACTGAGGCATCAGGATCGGTGCTCGATATATACCTCCTATTCACAGGTGTCGTTTTTTTTTCTGCCGCTTCCTCTAATCGTTTCTCAAGTTCCCTATATCCCTTGCTTAAATATCTTTTCATACTCTCTGTATCCACCACCGAGTTGTTCGATGCATCCGCTTCTATGAGACTGGCATCTACAAAGAGCCTGCTCCCCTCAATCAAGCCAGCTTCAGTACATTGCCAAACAATACGCTCAAAGAACCTCTTAAACGTCTCCACACCCCACCGACTTCTCGCCTTGCTCAATACACTGTGTGTGGGTATATCGTCCTCAAGATCGTACTCCAGAAACCACAGCCAGTCCAATCGTTAGGGAAGAGTAGACATCAGCTCCCTCTCAGATCGTACATTGTAGAGAACCAATAAAAGCATCAGCTTGAGTATGACAGGAGGAGGGACAGACACATTCCCTTTGGTACCGTAGGTCTCTTTCACCTCGTCATAGATGAAATCAAAGTCGATCTTTTGTGAGACCTTTCTAAGGATGTGGTTTTCACGAACACGCTTTTCCAGGTTGAAGCCTGAAATGAATATTTTGTGCTGATTGTTATTTTGAAAACCCATCATGGCAATGCTCCGGGTGTCGTATAGTTGCTATAATTTTAATCGAAATGGTTGCGAGCTTCAAGTATTATTATTGGCATTTTTGCTGTTTGGACAACAGCCCGTAAAGATCTGACCCCGTTTTTACCACAGGTAAAGATCTGACCCCGTTTTTACCAAGTTTGCATCACGTTAAAACCCGCCGGTCGCTTTGTTACGTTTTTCAATTCGCCACTGGCCCTCATCTTTCGACTGATCGAAGCCTGCAATATAGATGTAGCTTTCATCGTAGTTAATGGATCTAGCTCCATCGTGACCCGAACTCGGATTAACTGTGACAACGCCGTTCGTGCCGAAAGAAGCCGCGGGCGCGCCTGTTACACTATCCCGCTTTTCGATACGCCATTGCGAATTATTAGTACCGTGTAACTGATCGTTGCCTACCGTATAGATATAATTCTCATCTACTAAGATAGTGTATATCTTATCGTCACTTATGCTCGGGTTTCCTGTGACGACCCCGTTTGTTCCAAACGCCGTCACCAATGCACCTGAAGTGATATCTCTTTTTTCGATACGCCATTGCATATCGCCCGGAGAAGAATCAACCCCTGCCGAATAGATGTAGTTCGCATCGACAGCTGATTGGGCCCAATCTCCTCCCGAGCTCGGATTGGATGTAACGATACCGCCCGTACCGAAGGCAGTTACTAATGCTCCTGTAGTCTTGTCTCTCTTTTCAATACGCCATTGATCGTTCCCCGGCGCCATGTCCGAACCGGTAACGTACATATAATTCGTATCGATACTGATGGAATTGGGTCCGTCCCATTGGCCGCTCGGATTCCATGTGACAACGCCGTTCGTGCCGAACGCGTCTACCAACGCGCCGCTGGTCTTGTCCCTTTTTTCGATGCGGAATTGTCCTGAATCAATTGATGAATCGGCACCGGCAGCATAGATATAGAGGTCATCGATCGTCACAAGGACGTAATCGGCTCCATCGCCGGGGTTGACTTCGATAATGCCGTCCGTATCGAATGCGGTTATTAACGCGCCTGTTTCTTTGCTCCTCTTTTCAATCCGCCATTGCAAATCACCGGAACCGGGTGATTGATCGAATCCTGATACATATATATAATTTGAATCAACCACGATGCAATAAGCCGAGTCATAGTCTGTGCTTGGGTTTGTCGTGACAACGCCGTTTGTCCCGAACGAAGTCACCAATGCACCGGTGGTTATATCTCTTTTTTCGATACGCCACTCGCTGTTGCCAAGAGGGCTATCTTCCCCTGCAACATATATATACTGTGAATCCAGCGCAATACAGAAAGTATAATCACCTCCCACGCTCGGATTTTCTTCAACGGTGAATGTTTCCGTCGCACTTCCGTCCCCGTCTGTTTCACCTTTGTCACCGCCGGTTGCACAGGTAAGTAAGCATAGAAGGGAGGCGGTAAGAACGACTAAAAGTACTATCGTGAAAACCAGTTTTCTCGTTTTAGCCATTGACTTTTCCTTTCTTAAATAAAAATTATCATTTAGGGCGAATTTCGAATTTCAGTGAATAGAAAAATTTACAACCTCCTGAGGATATGATAAAAAGAGTTTGAGGTAATACCATATCC